>NC_008346.1:361250-675000 GCF_000014725.1 Syntrophomonas wolfei subsp. wolfei str. Goettingen G311 | reverse complement strand
TTGCCCACCTTGCCCCGGCCCGCCTCAAACTGGGGTTTGATTAAAGAAACAATCACCCCGTCCTCCTTAAGCATTTCCTTAATAACCGGAAAGAGCAGGGTAGTAGAAATGAAGGAAACATCCATGGTTATTATATCTACTGCTTCCCCCAGTTCTTCCCGGGAAAAATAGCGTATATTTCTTCGTTCCAGGTTTATAACCCGGGGATCATTGCGCAGTTTCCAATCCAATTGACCATAGCCCACATCAAGGGCAAATATCTTTATAGCGCCATGCTGCAGAGCACAATCGGTATATCCACCAGTAGAGGCCCCTATATCCAATACCACCCGCTGGGAAAAATCAAGCCGGAAGTCCTCTATAGCCTTTTCCAGCTTAAAACCACCCCGGCTGACATAACGGGATAGATGGCTTTTAAGCTCAATCCTGGCTTCTTCATCTACGGTGGTTCCGGGTTTATCTACCATCTGCCCATTTACCCGAACCTCCCCGGCCAAAATCATGGCCCGGGCTTTTTCCCGGCTGGGGGCTAACGCCTTGTCGTACAGCAAGCTATCCAATCTAATTCTGGCCAAACTTCAGCAACTCCCACCTGCTGCCGGCACTAAACAGCTCTGGCCATTTTCCGGCAATACTCTCCAGGATAGAATCGGGATTCATATTGAGCTGTTCAAAAAGCAGCTCTACCCGGCCATGCTCGACAAATTCATCCGGCAGGGCTATATGCAATAACTCGGCGTCAATTCCTTCTTCCACCAGCATCTCTCCTATGGCACTGCCAAATCCCCCGGCCAGGGAGTTATCTTCGATAGTGAGCAGGCGGTGGTATTTTTGAGCGGCCCCGGCTATAACCCGGCGATCCAGAGGCTTCACAAATCTCGCATCCACCAACAGCGGGTTAACCCCTTTGCCGGCCAGGAGATCAACCACATCCCGGGCAATAGATACTCCTCTTCCTACGGCAATAATGGCCAGATCCTGGCCCTCTGCAATTAGCCGGGACTGTCCCGGCTCCAGCAACTGGCGTTCGGACTTAATCCTGACTCCTTCTCCCACTCCCCGGGGATACCTGATCGCTACCGGTCCTTCCATAGAGAAGGCGCTGTGGAGCATGTCCACCAGCTCGTTCTCATCAGCCGGAGCCATAATGATAAGATTGGGGATATGTCGCAAGTAAGAGAAATCAAAGGCACCATGATGGGTAGGGCCGTCTTCCCCGACCAGACCAGCCCGGTCTATGGCAAATATCACCGGCAGTTTTTGCAGGGCTACATCATGAACTATCTGGTCGTAAGCCCTTTGCAGAAAGGTAGAGTACACCGCTACCACTGGCCTTAAGCCTGAGGAAGCCATGCCAGCAGCCAGGGTGACGGCATGTTGTTCACAAATGCCTACATCAAAAAAGCGCTCCGGGAAGTTCCGGGAGAACTCGGATAGGCCTGTACCACTGGTCATGGCTGCCGTTATAGCCACCAATTTATTATCCCTTTGAGCCTGGTTAAGCATAAAATCGCCAAAAATTTCGGTATATGTCTTCAAGCTTTTCTTCAACTGGGTACCGGTATCAACATCAAAAGGCCCCACACCATGAAAGATATCCGGTTTCTGAAAAGCTGGTTCATAGCCTTTGCCTTTTTGCGTTATAGTATGAAGAAGGATCGGACCTTTCATCTTTTTTATATTGCTCAAGACCGCTTTCAATTCCGCCAGATCATGACCATTTACTGGTCCAATATAGGTAAATCCCAGTTCTTCAAAAATTATTCCGGGAACCATCAGATATTTTACCGTATCCTTAAACTTTCCCGCCGCCCGGGCTAGATTCGGGCCTATTCCCGGAATGCGGTTTAAAACACTTTCTATTTCTTCTTTGGTTCGAGAATAGGAAGGATCAGTGCGGAGGCGATTAAGATAAGCCGACATGGCACCAACATTTTTAGAAATGGACATTTCATTATCGTTTAGTACCACAATCAGGTCAGAATCCTCCTGACCCGCATGATTTAAGGCCTCAAAGGCCATTCCTGCAGTAAGAGCCCCGTCACCAATTACCGCTACAACTGAATTGCTCTGGCCCTGAAGGTCACGAGCCAGGGCCATTCCCAGAGCAGCCGAAATGGAAGTGCTGCTATGACCCGTATTAAAAGCATCATATTCCGATTCTTCTACCTTGGGAAAGCCGCTTATTCCTCCATACTGGCGCAAAGTACTCATCTGCTCGCGGCGACCGGTGAGTATCTTATGTACATAGGCCTGATGACCTACATCCCATATTATTTTGTCTTCAGGACTATCAAAAACCGTATGCAGGGCCAGACTCAGTTCAACCACGCCCAGGTTTGAGGCCAGGTGGCCGCCACATTTGGCCACGCTTTTTACCAGCAACTGCCTTATTTCATTGGCCAGTTGCGTCATCTCCGGAAGGCTAAGTTTTTTGAGGTCGCGAGGTGAATTAATCGTGTTTAGAATCTCATCCATAAGCTTCACCTTCTATTCTTAAACAGTTCCATTCCACTCATCTTTTCCCACCAGGCTAAAATTATTGCTACTCTAAAAATAATACTATTGGCCTGATTTACCGCCAGGCTCTTGCCCACCGCTTTGCCCCCGACCGTCAAGGCCGCAATAAAACTGGTCATCAAAGCTCCTGCTAGAATTATATCCAAAAATACCAGTTCATTTACCAGGCTGATTACTATTCCGGCACCTATGGCGCCGCTCAAGGTGCCAGCGATATCCCCGATAACATCATTGCAGAAATTGGCTACCAGATGGGCATTTCCCACCAGCTTAACCGCCTGTTTAGCCCCAAATATTTTTTTTGCCGCCCGGGCATTAAAGGGCGGCATCTGGGCAGCAGTAGCTGCTGTTCCTATTATATCAAAAAATATTCCCAATAATATTACCATCAATAAGAGAATAAGGGCTACGATGACATTGTTAACCGCTCTTACCAGAGCTTCAGAACCCAGGCTGACCAAAAGGGCAATAAAAAATGTAAAAAAGGCTACTAGTAGTCCGGATATCAGGTTATCCTTTTTTATATAGCCCATCAATACGCTGTTTCCTCCAGGAAAAGTTCTGGCAAAAGGTTGTCTGTCGAGTAAACGCTGCGACATAGGTCCAGCAGGTTTTCCCAGCAGGTCACCCGAATGTTGCCATAAGGGCGGTTTCCCTTTACGCCTGCTCCATAACGTTGCCACTTATGGGGCTGGATTACCACTAAGTACACACTTTAATCCCCGACAAACTATGTTCCGCAACACACAGTCTAGGAGTTTTCCTCAACAACCCACATCAATTCTAGCCTCTTTTGCAGCACCCGGTTTCAGAACAGGCAATTATATCCTGGCCGGGATATGATTACCCACTAGAGTTCATCCGCCGCCACCACTCAAGGCAGGCTACACTGCACCCAGCTTATACCGGAATGCAGGTTTTCCCTTCACTGGTCATACCGTGAAGAGCCTCCACGAATACAGGGGTCATGCCCGCATGCCGTTGCGGATTGCCCCTGCACTCTTAACTCCCAGCACCGACCCCTGACTGGGCGTCACAAGCCGGCACCAGAAGCTTCATCGATGTGCCCTTTACGGATTTTTAGGCCCGTCTTCGAAATTGTATAGGGTTGACTAGAATACTGCAACCTTTTGCCAGTTTTCTTTCAGCTTATTATTATATCAAAAGAAACACACTTCTGCCAGTAAAAGTGATTCCAGGGGGGTGGATAGGACTTACGGGACCTTTCTGCCAGGATAAATGACCTTACAAATCAGGAAATATAGCTGATATGGGAATCCGGCCATTTCAATTAGTATAAAAGTAGTATGGTAATGCCTGGCATCTTTAGCTAAATTGGAGGCGAATTAAGCATATGAAAGCAAATCTGGAAAGAAGCGCGATAGCTAATAATATACCGGCTGAACTCGAACATAGCTTGGAAAATATAATCCATTTTGGGGGGATATCCCGCAATTCAGCCGAACAGCTTAAACAGGGCTTGGATAGCTTTGGCCGTTTGCAGCAGCAGTATGCCAACGATAACCAGATTCGAAAGGTAAGGGAGCAGGTTACCCCGGCGTTTTTTGAGCTATATACCGCGGTGTTGAAGAGAGTTGCTGCAGAAGGTTACTCAGATCCGCTGTTGAAGATGTTTCTTTGCTTTGGTTATCTGGATGAAAGGCTTTTGCTGCCTGAGCAAATCCACAGTCTTTACCAGCTGGCCGAAAGTATTGATTTTGGAAGTAAGGATGCTGTTTACACCATTGACAACTGGTTGGTAAGCATTTATAAGCAGGATAAGGAGCCTTCGATAAATGAATTCGGCCATGACTATAATGAAGTTTTCCGCGAAAAGAAAAAACGAGGAGAACTGAGGGAGACGGATAAATCAAAATATGATAATGATGCCAGCAGTAAGCTGCAACATGAAATAGAAAACCTGTTTAAGCTTGGTCAACGGATATGCCATGGAGCCAGTGCTAGCTATTTCCCCGTGCTTTATTCCGATATTTTGCCAAAAGATTTAACAAATTATCTGCTTACTCCCCAAAGAATTAAGGAAGGTTTGGAAAAACTTCTGCAGGTTGATTATTCAGTTTTTCACCGGGAAATCGTGTACCACCGCCCGGAGATTGGCATAAATAAGCATATCATTATGAAGCCGGTCTGGCCTGATTATATCTTGCTACCAACAGTTGGTTCCCGCGGAATAATGTGGCAGGAATTGACCGGACGGGTGAGGAACTCGGCCGCGCGATTTGTCTTGCCTCTTTTCTGTAACGGCAACCTCGATACTATGCTGCTGGAGGTAATCTCTCATTTCCGTTGGGAATTGTCGCGCAGCACTTCCAGTATTACCAGAACCAGTAATGTGTCGGATTCACTGGTAGGAGAATACAGCGATTACATTCAGTTTTATAAAAAGAACCGGAATCTTACTGAAGAGGCCAAAGAAAAAATCCGGCTACAGATGGAAAAGCATCGCAACAATACCCGAGAAGTATTCGCAGACGATTATAAAACCTGGATAGATTTCGAAGCCCGGGGCTTGTTGCGCCTGAATAAAGTGGCCCGGCAAATTCTCTTTCAGCACTGCCCTTTTTCCCTCTCCATCAGGGAAAGCCTGGAGAAGCATCCTCTCTATAACGCCCAGATTTCACGCATGAACAACCTCCGCAATCGTGAAATCAAGATTCTTACGGCCAATTACGCGCGGCTGACTAAGAACGGAGCTCCTCTGGATCCGGATTTAGAGCAAAATCTTTTGTATTATCAGGGATAAATTGAATGATTAGACAGAAGCAACACCTGCCTTTCGGAAGGTGTTTTATCAACCAGCTATTTTAAAATAATCAGGCATCAATAGATACCCCTATCATTCTATTTCCGCTTATATCTCCGCTTATTAAATATATCCTGATTCCAGCAGCTCATCCATTCCTACCAGTGGCTACCGGCAGGTAAAACTCTCGCATATATAAGCCGGTAGGCTTACCCTCTATACCAGGCATGTGCTGAAAATAGGGAGCCCTGGAACCTAGCATTTCACTAGTTTTCGATTCATTTAAAATTATCAGTCTATGGGGATCATAACGAGAATTAAATAGCTTTAACATTTCCGAAGCTGCCTGGTTTTTTGATTCAGCTGCCACTACAACCTCACTTCCCGGGTATATCTGGAAGATGGCCGCCAGCAACCAGAAAGAATGCGCAGTTGGATACTCCTGAATCTCTGCTGCAAAGTAATCCATAGCCTGTTGCGCTTTTACCTGCCAACTCAGGTCGGAACTTAAGCGGGCCAGACGCATAAAATTAAGAACAGCTACAGCATTGTATGATGGCATAGCTCCATCATAGCCTTCCTTGGGGCGGGCCAATAGTTGCTCCGCATCCAGACCATAAAAGAAAAAGCCTCCCTCTTTTTGATCCCAAAAATATTTATTTAGATCTTCGCTGAGTTCAAGGGCCAGGGCCAGGTAATGACTATCAAAACCAGCCTCATAGAGTTCTATCAAACCCCAGATAAAATATGCGTAATCAGCTGCATAAGCCAGGTATTCAGATTCTCCTTCCCGGTAGCGAGCGAGAAACCGGCCATCCGACCGGCGCAAATTCTTCTTTATAAAATCAGCTGCCTGGCAGGCTGCCTGCAAATAGCTTTCATCCCCCAGGACACGAGCTCCCATAGCTAAAGCGGCTATCATCAAACCATTCCAGCCAGTTAATACTTTATCATCTTTTAAGGGCTTTATCCTTTTCTCCCGGTAATTAAACAATTTTTGCCGCTCGGCTGCAAATTCCTGGCGGGGCTCTTCAAAGTTTGGCGTTCGAGTAAGATTAGGTATATTCCTGCCTTGGAAATTCCCCTTTTGACTGATATCGTAGGTCCGGGCCAAAGATTGGGCCTGCTCACCTAATATCTCCGTTATTTCATCCTTATCCCATAAATAATATTTTCCCTCTTCACCTTCGGAATCAGCATCTTCCGCAGAATAGAAACCTCCTTCCGGGCTGCTCATATCTCGTAGGATATAACTGAAAATATCTCGCGCTACTCCCGCATAAAATTCCTTGTTCGTTAACTGGTAGCATTCCAGGTAGGCCATGGCTAACAGCGCATTATCATAGAGCATTTTTTCAAAATGGGGCACCAGCCATTGACGATCGGTTGAATACCGGGCAAAGCCAAAACCAATATGATCGTAAATACCTCCCCGGTACATACTTTGCAATGTTTTCTCCACCATTTCGAGGGCTTGCCCCTCATGCCTAAAATGGTAGTAGCGTAACAGAAACAACAGGTTATGGGGTATAGGGAATTTCGGAGCAGACCCAAAACCACCCCATTCCGCATCAAACGCCCGGGCATATTGCTTAAATGCCCGGTTTAAAAGTTCCTCATTTATGGGCTGGCCTGCTTGATTTGCCTCCTGCTTAATTATATGCCGGCTAATCTCTTCCCCGGCTTGCCGTAAAGATTCCCGCTCCTTATTCCAGAGTTCCGCAACGCGGGGAAGCAGTTCCAGCAAACCCCAGAGACTCCCCCGGCTGCTGCGGGGCAAATAAGTAGCCACATAAAAAGGCTTCTTATCCGCATCCATAATTACGGTCAGCGGCCACCCCCCGCTCCCGGTTAAAGCCTGACAGGCCATCATATAGATGTGATCAATATCGGGTCGCTCCTCCCGGTCAACCTTGATGGAGATAAAATTCCGGTTTAATAAATCAGCTACAGCCTGATCTTCAAAGGATTCATGGGCCATCACATGACACCAATGGCAAGTAAATAAATTGTACCTACAATTTCTTTAATAATTTAGCCCCAAAAGGGCTAAGAATAGCCTATCGAGAGGAAGATAGGTTTGTCTTCTTTTTGGGCCTTCTGGAAGGCTTCCGGACTCCATGCATACCAATTAACTGGGTTATAGGCGTGTTGTAAGAGATATGGTGATTTTTCATAAATCAAACGGTTAGCTTTGCGAGTTTCTTTATCTGGAACTGTCATTAGAATACCCCCATACTATTTTTGAATAGTATCTACAGGTATTCAATTTCCAATTCGATTTCACCTGTTACAATGTCACGATTATACCATATTTTATCAATTATTGAACTAAATAAAGCGTTTCTTTCTTGATTGGTCGTGGCTTTAAACCACTCAGTTAAAATTTCTGGGCTTGTTCGTTTAATTCTCGCTGGTCACCAGGGTAATGTTATTAACTTCTGCACTCAAAGCCCTTAACCTACTTGTCATTTCAGCAATCTCGGCATCATATTTTTTCTTATATCGTTTATAGAAGCTAATATCCTCTATCCCATCAAAGCAAACATGAGATTGATCTGGCAACATACCCCAAAATTAGCAATCCTGGCCTCAATAGACTTCCCGTTCGTCCATTGTCTTCACAATATGTTTAACCTCAAATGATATGACGCCAGTCGCGCCTTGCATAAAGGATTCTCTCAATATCAACAACCTTTGACTTTTCATTTATAGTGAAAAAGACAATATAATTCTTTACGAATAGCTTTCGATATCCCATCATGGCAAGCCGTTCATCAGTCACAAGAGGGCATTTTTGCGGCATGACTGCTAAACCCATAATAGCTTTCTCAACGTTGTCCATCATCTTCAATGCGGTCATTGGTGCTGATAGTTGCGCAGAGATATATCGGACAATGTCACGTAGATCTTTTTCGGCAGGTTCCGATACGTCAACCCTATAATTTGCCATCAGTTATTTCCTGCCTAATGTCTTGCATTACATCTTCCAGCGGGCGCTTTCTTCCCTCTTTTACTGCTGCCCTGCCCTCATCAAGCAGACGGTAAAGTTCAAGTTTGCCGTTAAGCATCTCGTAGGTCTCAATGCTCATAACAGCCAAATCTCCCTGCCCATTTTTAGTAATAAAAACGGGCTCTCTGCTTTCACGGCAGAATGTCGAGATCTCATTGTAATTGTTCCTTAAGTCCGTACTGGATTTAATGTTTGGCATAAAACCGGCCTCCTCATCTAACCTAAAGATATTATACACGAATTTCTTTAGCTTATCAAAGCCGATTGCATCTAGCTACTGTTGTATTGTGGTAATTGATTCAAGAATATTATTTAGGTATAAACATGGATCATGTGTCATACATACAATAAATTTGCTCTTTGATAAGCGGTTTAAGTGCTAGCGGAGTAGCAAGATCTATTCTTCTGCCTGTACCAGCATCTCCCATACCATACTCATATCTTCTATTCAGGCGGAGGGAACAAGCAGCGATAAAGTAGGACAGAGCTTCCTCATGCAAAATCCCCATCCTAGTTTACAGTCTTGCCCCAGGCGGCTATACTAAGTTATCGGATAAGACGAAATAAGGAAGAACCGGATGAAAAAGCTATCTCTACTTATTATAAAAGAACCACTTATCAGGAAGAGAATATTTAAGACGGCTTTGCCGGCCATGATGGAAATGATCCTCTACATGCTTATTGGGGTGGTGGATATCGCCATTGTAGGACGGCTGGGGGCGGTACCGCTGGCGGCAGTGGCCCTGGGGGCACAGATATTTTTTGGACTGGTGCTCTTGCTGGAGTCGCTGGGGATTGGAGCCGCAATTCTGGTGGCCCAGGCCAAGGGGGCCGGCAACCGCCTGGAGGTCAGCCGGGTGGCGGGACAGAGTTTTATGCTGGCAGTAGTAGTGGGAACAGCAGCAGCTGTCCTGGGATTATGGCTGGCTGAGCCTTTTGTGGGTTTATTTGCCGTAGAAGCGGAAGTTGAGCGCCTGGCCCTGCTTTATATCCATATCGTCTTTAGCATACTACCGGTGGCTTTAACCCTCTATATTATTAATTCGGTCTATCGGGGATTGGGCCGTACCGACATTCCTATGACCATTGCTTTCGTGGTTAATATAGTAAACTGCGCGGCAAATTATATTCTGGTTTACGGAATGGGACCGATACCGGCCTTGGGCGTGGCCGGATCGGCCCTGGCTTCTTCCCTGGCTCATGTGGTTGGATTGGTGATGGCCTGCTGGTATTTTTTCGGCGGGCGGGGTGGCTTAAAGGTAAAATTTCGCCTTTCCGAGCGTTTAAACTGGTCCATCATTCAAAACATTTTCCGCTTGGGCCTTCCCAGCATGGGGGAGCAGTTCTTTTTAACTGTATCCGGCCTGATTTCCGTCTTCCTGATCGTCTTTCTGGGTACTACCGCCTATGCTTCACATGAGGTAGCCCTGGCAGTGGAGTCCCTTTCCATCATGCCTGGCTTCGGGGTGGCCATTGCCGCTACTGCGCTGGTAGGGCAGGCGGTAGGTGCGCGGGATCGCCTGGCGGTACAGAAGATGGCGCGGGGTTCACTCGAACTGGCAGTCCTTTTAATGGGCTTGTTGGGAGTAGTGTTTTTCTGTTTCCCCCAGGCCATTGCCCGGATATTTACCAATGATCCGGTGCTTATCACCCTGGCGGGCAGTCTGGTCCGAATTGCAGCGTTTGAGCAGCTGACCATTGCCCTGAGCATGACCCTGGCCGGTATCTTAAAAGGGGCCGGGGATACCCGGACGCCTATGTATGTCACTACCCTGGCTACCTGGGCTTTCCGTATACCCATAATGTACCTGCTAATTAAGGTTCTTGGGCTCTCTATCGCCTGGATATGGGTGGTATTCGTTATCGACTGGCTGCTGCGCTCGCTGGTTTTCATTATCGTGTACCAGCGCAAGCATTGGATGTACCGTGCTTTAGGATCCGAACTAGAAGCAGGTTAGGCTCCGCAGTTTCTTCCGATGCTTAAAATATGTACAGCGGAAACTGCTGCCCCAATATACCATACGGTATCCGGCGGAACATATGGGGGCCACATCCCAATCGAGGGCTCTTTGGCGCCTCGGTGGTTTTAGCGGTATTATAGCCTGGGGCTTGTAATCCTTACGGATTGTTTCATATGTTGACTTATGATCATAACCGGCATCCATGAGATAATACTGGGGTTTACCGGTCAGGTTTTTTCTACATTCCTTTAGAATATCTTAGGCCATTGTGCCATCGTTGGTACTGGCCGTAGGTGGATTTAATAACATAAAGGGAAGTGGAGTTCTTAGACTTGGAAATTGATATCTGCTTATTAATGCCTCCTTTCCCTCTAAATCTCACATTACCCAATATTGCTCAGTACTATTTATGAAAATTTGACAGAAAAAATAAAGAAAGCCCCTATTTCAAAGGCCTCCTTGCTTCCTCGGTTTTATTCAAGTGTCAAAGACCCGAGCTACCGGTAATTCAGATTTAACATTAGTAGCAGTATGCATTTTTGTATCCAAACCATTTCATCTTATTGCCGTCGGTATCTAGTTTGCTGCCCCAGTTGGCTGATTGACCATCATCTTTAATTTTTTACTCGGCACCGACTTTTCATGGGCAGTTTTAAGTCTAGTATATTGACACAGTATTTCATTAATGGTATTGTATATGGTGCAACAATAAAATGGTATCATATATAGTGCCTTTGTGCATAATATAAAGGGGAGATGTTATGAGTCAAATTAGAAAAAGGCTCCTTAGGCTTATAAATAACCCGGTTGGAGTTGAGTGGAGCGAACTCCGTACTATTTTAAAATACTATGGTTGCATTATCGAAGAAAGTTCAGGCAGCCATAAAGTAGTATATCATCCAACTTCAAGCACTAACGTTACGGTATCTATTCACAATAATAAAGTAAAGGTAATATATGTGAAAAAGTGCATAGAACTGCTGGAAGAAGTAATAGAGGAGGAGGAATAGGGTGGTAGAAAAGGTTTTTAATGATTATTATTCCGTGGAATATCCAGCTTTGGTGAAAAGGATTCCCGACGAAGAAGGAGGGGGGTGGATTGCAGAAATAATAGATTTACCTGGGTGTATAGCAGATGGAGAAACACCTGATGAGGCTATTTTGAACCTTAATGAAGCTAAAAAATGCTGGATTGATGTAGCTCATAAACGAGGCCAAAATATCCCAAAGCCTAGTCCAAGTTTTACAGATGATGAAGTATATAGTGGAAAATTTACACTAAGAATACCTAAATTTCTTCATAGGCAGCTTGCTCAAACTGCTAAAAATGAGGGGGTTAGTTTAAATCAATATTTACAAACATTAATAGCCTTCAATTTTGGTCAGACAATTAAGCGAAATAATGAGAAACAAGAAACAACACAAAACTCGTTTAACTATAATATCAAAATACAACAATTTGGATACAGTACCTCTAAAGGAGCTTTTAATGACTTGAGCAGACTTTGGAATGGAATCGACAGAAATCCTATTGTATGTGGTTTCAATCCCAGGGGGGTGATTATTAATGAGTGAAATTAAAGTGGCAATTAATAACGTAAGAATATCAAAAATAAATGCTGTGTTAACTGAGAAGAAAAACGAAACAAGTGATGCGTCATTAAGAAGAAATACGGTAGCTGAATTAGACCCCGTAGAAGAATGCAGTTATGTTTTGAGAATATTAGAAAAAATAGACTTTCAACCTACAGGACCTATGATGTTGGAATTAGAAACGCTTGCTGATATAACAACAAGTTCAAATCTTGAAGATAAAAATTTAATTGAATTAAAGAAAGAATTAGCAGACATGGTAATGACAGTAAACACACTTACTATAGCTTTTATTTCAGAAAAGATGTTAAGTGGTCCACCAATTATTATACCTCCATTTCTCGAAGTCGATGAAACTGTGGTTTATGAATAAATCGAGTAGGGTAATGCTGCAGTAGCTAACTGCAGCACCAGCCCTCTCACAGAATGGGAATGTCCTGCGTAATGTGTAAATGGAATAATCTGAGAACCAATTGTAAATACTAATATTGCTTTCACTCACTCGCAGGATAGGGCAAGGCAACACTGGGGAGCGACCAGAGCAGCGCGTGAAGTTTTGCAGGGCGGCGGATTCTTATGGAATCCGTCGTTTTTTCTGTCGCCCTGGAAAACAAGGCGACCCGATCAAGCGGCAGCCATCAATAGTCTTCTGACATGCGCCTTGCGGTAGTAGTTCCCCCATCCCCTTCGATCATATTGCTTAAATACCCGAATTTAAAATTATCATTAGTAGGCAAGAACTGTTTTATTATCACCAATCCCTCTTTACTGATAAGATATATTAGGGAGCTAGAATTGTATACATTGCCGACAAACGGCATAATCATCCGATGTTTCAATCCCCTGTTAAGAGGATTTAGAATATTACTGTAATGATTTAGCGTACAATTCGTATGAATAAGGAGAGGAGGATGGATATGAAAAAAGCGCTTATACTTTCACTAATCCTGTTACTGAGTTTCTCCCTCTTTGCTTGTGGGGTAAAAGGGAATCAGCAGCAACAGCCAGGACAAAAAGAGGAACAGCAACAACCAGCCGGAGAAAGTGATGAAGCGGACGCGGACTCAATTATCTACAAAAATACCTCCTATGGTTTTAATTTTTCTCTGCCGAAAAACTGGAAAGGCTATACTATTGTAAATAGCCAATGGGAGGGGTTGGCTACGGGAGATGCACAAGAAGCGGCAATTGTTGAAACCGGTCCCATGATTTCTATCCGGCATCCCCAATGGACCGTGGATAACCCCCGACAGGATATTCCCCTTATGGTCTTTACCACCATTCAGTGGAACTCGCTTCAAGAAAACAAATTCCATATCGGTGCCGCACCTATCGGGCCTAAAGAGCTTGGAAGCAATGCAAAATATGTTTTTGCTCTGCCAGCGCGCTATAACTTTGCCTTTCCGACCGGATATGAAGAAGTGGAAGAGATTCTGGAAAACAATCCACTTCAACCGGTGGAATATCCATAAGGTATGAAGGAAAATATTATACAAGACTGTTATCCGGCAACTATGAAATAACACAGGAAACAGAGCCAATTTCGCCAGCTGCGGAACGGTTTTTAAATAATGATATACTGCTATATAAGACATAGCAAAGTTTATCAGCTCTTGCGGTATAGGGTATAGCAGGCCAGTTGGCGCAGGAATTCGGCCTCGGGTCCAAAAAGCTCCAGGCTCTGGAGGCAGGTGGCAATACTTTCTTCCAGTAGCTGCCGGGACTTCTCCAGGCCCAGCAAGCTGGGATAGGTGTTCTTTTCCTTGCGGGCGTCGCTGCCCATGCTTTTTCCGGTAAGAGCCGCATCTCCCTGCACATCCAGGATATCATCGCTGATCTGAAAAGCCAGGCCAAAATTATCGGCATAGTCACTCAGGGCCAGCAAGCCCTTCTCCCCTATTCCGCCCACTATGGCTCCGGTTCTGAGGGCCGCTCGGAACAACTGGCCGGTTTTCAGGCAATGCAGCTTCCTCAAGCTCTCATAATCAATAATCTTACCTTCCGCTTCCAGGTCCAGGATTTGCCCACCAATCATTCCTCTGCTGCCGGAGGCTCGGGCAATTTCAGCTATCACCCGGAGCGTAGTATCGGGCTTTATCCCTGAGACGCTGTTTTTCTCGCTCAGCAGCTCAAAAGCAGCAGTAAGCAGGGCATCACCGGTCAAGACCGCATTGGCTTCGCCAAAAACCCGGTGACAGGTGGGCTGCCCACGGCGGAAATCATCATCGTCCATACAGGGCAGGTCATCGTGAACCAGGGAATAGGAATGAATCATTTCCAGGGCGCAGGCCACCGGAATCGCCTGCTCGGCTTCTCCCCCCGCAATCTTCGCCCCCTCCAGAACCATTATGGGCCGCAGCCTTTTCCCTCCGTTAAAGATGGCATAATGCATGGCCTGGTGAATCAACGGAGGATCGCTGTCCGGCGAGAGCAGGCAGCCAATTAAGCAGTTGTCAACAAACTCTTTGCGTTGTCTAATCTCTTCCTGAAAGTGCTCTAAATCAAAATTCATAGCTAATTACCTCACACTTCAAAATCCAGTAGTTCAAATTCCCCGCCCAGGTTCTTAACCAGCCGTTGAATCTTCCCTTCCGCCTGGGATAGTTCCTTACGACAAAAAAGGGATAGTTCAATACCTTGCTCAAAAACCTTGATGGATTCTTCCAGTTCCAACTCACCTGATTCCAGCTGCTCCACACTTTCCTCCAGTTTTTTCAGGGCCAGCTCAAAACTCAGCTTTTCCATCTCTTTACCCTCTCCTTTTTGATGACCTCAATCTCCAGATCGGCGTGCCTCATAGCCACTTCCAACCGGTCACCAATTTGCACCTGCTGTTCATCTCTAATAATACGACCCTCTTTTTGCAATAGTACATAGCCCCTTTCCATGATTTTCAGGGGACTGAGGCTATCCAAAGCAGCCATGTTCATTGATAGCTTCATCTTCTTTTCCCGGAAAATCTCCGCCATCCCCCGGCTCAGACTCTTTTCCAGCTGGCTAAGCAGTTCCTCCCGCATATGGAGCAGGGAACGGGGCTGTTTCCAAATCCGCTTCATCATAAGGCGGTCAATTATTTCCGTATAATAGAGCAGCTTGCGCTGCATGGCCCGCAGCAAGCGCTGCTGGTAATTGTCCAGTTGGCGGGATAGGGCTTGCATGTCGGCCACTGCCAGGCTGGCTGCCTGGCTTGGGGTAGCGGCTCTGAGGTCGGCCACCAAGTCAGCCAGGGTAAAATCCACCTCATGGCCGACCGCTGAGATTACCGGAATATTGGATTCATAAATAGCCTGTACTACCAATTCACTGTTGAAGGCCATGAGGTCTTCATAGGAACCTCCCCCACGACCTATAATAATTAATTCTACTTCAGCATAGCTATTCAATAGACGCAGGCCTTCAGCCAGCTCGCCCGGAGCCTCACTGCCCTGCACTGAACTATGTGCCAGAACCACTTCCACCCCCGGGTGCCTTTGCTTTAGAATACGGCAGATGTCCCGCAAAGCGGCTCCATCCTGGGAAGTTACGATGCCCACCCGTTGCACAAAGGCTGGTATGGCTTTTTTTCTTTCCGGGGCAAAGTACCCCTTCGCTGCCAGCTTTTTTTTCAATTCTTCCAGGTAGAGAAACAGCCCGCCGATGCCGTAAGGCTGCATTTCCTCTACATAGAGCTGGTATTTCCCCTGCCGGGCAAATACGGAAACCGAAGCCCGCAAGAGCACTTCCATTCCGTCTTTGGGTTTAAATTTCAAGCCTCTAGCCCGGCTTTTAAACATCACGGCACTGATGGTACTGTCTTCATCCTTCAGGGTAAAGTACATATGCCCGGACTGCTGGTATAGCCTGAAACCGGATATTTCTCCCCGCAACCATAATTGGCCGAGAAAAGGATCGCTATCGAGCAGGTTGGCTATGTAGCTGTTGAGCTCAGTAACCGTTAGAATCTCTTTCATAGTTATTACCGCTTTTGCCTGGCGGCCTGGGCCAGGTTCTCCATAAGTTTGGCTATCAGAATAGGCCCCATACCACCGGGTACTGGCAACAAACGGGCCTCAAATCCTTGCCTTTCCAGGGCTGCCCGATCGACATTGCCGCATACGCCTCCGGCACCCCAGTAGAATCCCGCGTCAATAATTAAGACGCCCGGGGCGAGGCCTTCCGCTTGAACTATTCCGGCCCGGCCTTTTTCTACCACCAAAATATCTGCCCCTGAGGCCAGTCCGGGTTCATAAGAGGGCAGAACACTCAGTTGGCAGGCTCGCTTAATCATTATCGTGGCCAGGGGAATTATCAAATCAAAGGAGTCTCCTACCAGTACGGCTTTTTTCCCGGCCAAGGAGGGGAAAAAGCGCTCGATGACCTCCAGGCAGGCCAGGGCCGCACAACTAATAAAGCCAGGTCTATCGCCACTCATCCGGCCCCGGTTCACCAGAGAAAAGCCGTCCACATCTTTGTCCGGGCGGATAGCTGCCAGGATTTCGTCTGTCTGTTCCTCCAGAGCAGCCGGAAGGGGTAATTGCAACAAGATGCCATCAACCTGCTCATCCTGGTTTAGTTCTGCGATTTTTGCCATCAATTCCTGCTGGCTGGTATCCTCCGGTAAATGGAGCAGGCGGGACTTTCCCCCGGTGGCTGTTGCCGCTTTCTCTTTGAGACCGACATAATGGAGGTCTTCTTTTTGGCCGCCTACCAAAATCATGGCCAGGCAGGGGCTGATGCCCTCCCGTTCATTCTTCTCTTTTAACTTCTGCCTTATTTCCTGGGCTATTTGCGATCCACTGATAATTTCCATTTATTTTCTCTCCTTAATGTGATCTTCCGCCCTCCGTTTTCCGCAGGATGAATTGTGCAGCCAGGGCCACCCCTACCGCGTTATCGCTGCTCAAGCGGGGGGAAGCGAAAAAGAGCTTTAGCCCCACCGCCGGGTGTTCCAGGCGGGCCTGCAGCCGTTCTTTTATTATTGAATTAGCCATTACCCCGCCCACCAGCAATACATCTTTTATGCCTTTCTTATCGCTTTCCTGCAAGATGCTCTTCTCCAGAGTATTGGCAATACAGCGTAAGCTGGCCAGAGCGATGTCGGGATAGGATATACCCTCCGCCATTAATTTCCGCGCCCGGGTTTCTGCCCCGGAAAAAGAAAAACCTTTATCACTTACTGATGAAGGCATAAGGGGTAGGTTCTCCCCGCTCGATTGCCGGGCCATCTTTTCGAGCTCGGAGCCGCAGGGAAAATCCAGACCCATGGCTACCCCTACCCGGTCTACCAACTGACCGGCGTGCAAGTCAAGTCCCGCGAGGGCTGGCGAGATATCCAGCAAGCCTCCCTGCTGTTGCCGGACATGGAGCAGTTCGGAGGTCCCTCCGGAAAAATGCACCGCCAGGAATTCGGCTCGCCCCAGAAGTGCTTCGTTCCCCTTGATTCCGGCAATAATATGCCCTTCCTGGTGGCTGAAGGAGTAAAGGGGTATCCCGGTAAAACTGCTTAATACCACAGCCTGGGAGAAGCCCGCGGAAAAAACCGGCATATAACTCCCTTCTACCCGGCGCGGCCAGGCACTGGCACCGATGGCTTTCACCGGAGCATCAAAATAGGAAGATAGACGGGCAAATAAAAAGGGCAGGTTTTTGATATGCTGGAAAAAGGCTTCTGATTGCCGTAAACCCCTTTTCCCTGCTCCAACCTGCAAAATCATACGCTCATCGGCGATAATATTCTGTTCTTCGTCCACCAGGGCCAGCGAGCTGGTATAGGCGCTGGTGTCAATCCCCAGGAAACTATCCATTTTTTTCTCCCAGTATCTTGTCCAGTATGGCATTGACAAAGCTGCCGGAGCCTTCATCTCCATATTTTTTGGCTATTTCAATAGCCTCATCGATAGCCACTACAGCTTGCGAGTCTTCCAAGTAGAGTATTTCATAGGCAGCCACCCGCATTATATTTCGGTCTACGGAAGACATCCGATCCAAAGCCCATTCCCGGGAATAACTGGCAATCATCTGGTCAATTTCCGCTTGCTTTTCCAAAGTACCCTGAATTAAATCCCAAGAAAATCCCTGATTCTTTTCCGCTAATTTGTCATGTAGGACCAGGTAATCAAAGGCTTTTTTGGCATCCGCCTGCACCTGGTCCACCTGGAAAACAACCTTGAATGCGGTTTCCCGTGCTTTTCTTCTGCTCAAATATTTTCTTCCCTCGCTATCGTTGCCGGTCTCTGAACATTTGGCGCAACCAGTTGTCAAAACTATGGTTTTCGTCAATCCTCTTGCCGATGAAAAAGCCTAAAACAATACAGAAGATAACGAAGAGGCTGCGCCAGAATCCATAGCTAATAAAGAGAATGCTGGCGATGAGACCCAGCAGAATTCCCAGGGCCTTACCCCGGTGTTCCTCTAATATCAATAGTAATAGTTTTTCCCCCATTTGCCTGCCCCCTAACGATTGACAGCTTTATTGGGATTGCTGAAATCGTCTACCAGTACTTTTACCTGAGAAACTTGCAGTCCACCTATATCTTCCAGGTGTTCTTTTACGGTTTGCTGCAAGCTCTTGCTCATCTCCGGCACATTGTAATCAGGGTTAATGGCGGTATGTAAATAAACCAGCAGGCCATCGTTACTAGTGCTTACGGCCGGCTTTATTTCTTTAACCCCATCAACTTTTTTAACCGCCTTCATGATTATTACTTTAATCGCTGGAACAGTAATGGAAACCTGTCCGGCCAATGAACTGTCTACAATTATGGAATCGGGTTTGTTCTCGTATTTCAGCCCGGAAACAAGCATCACCAGGGCAATGGCCATAACTACTATGGCAACAATGCCAACAATTACCCGGTTCTGGGGAGTGGACAGGGCCTGATTTATAAAAGTGAGAGGTTCGGCACGACCCATAGCTGCTACTACCACTACCCCGGCCAGGGACAATAGTAAAAGATTATATACTAACAAGACCGGACGCCAGGCTTTTTCCATTTTCCCACCTCTTTCCAATAAAAAACGATACAGTTAACCCCCTGTGGGAGCAGGGGGTTAACCAGATTACTATTCCACTATAAACTCGGAGACCGCTTCTTCATCTGCCGGTGATTTTTTAATTGAAACCGACACTATATGCACATTGATACTCGCTACCGAAAGGCCGGTCATAGTCTCTACGGCTAATTTGACTTCTTTTTGCACCTTTTCAGCTACTTCCGGTATGGGATAACCAAACTCCACCACAATAAAAATGTCTATTCTGGTCTTATCCTCAGCAACTTCAACCTTTATGCCCTTGCCATAGTTCTTTCTTCCCAGCTTTTCTACCAGATCAGTACCCCAGCCGCCGCTTAGTGATACAACTCCTTCGACATCTGTGGCAGCCAATCCGGCTACGGTTGAAACAACTTCGTCTGCAATTCTGATGGTTCCGTATTCATTGAATATTTCTGGTTTTTGTCCTTCCACAATACTCACCCCCATAGTATTTTTGCCGTTGTTAGTTATTCTACCAAACAATTACCGTAATTATCAAATCTATTTAAAAAGTGATTCTACTGCCAAAGGTTATAAATATTCATTGGCTTGTATAAATATACCGCTCCAGCGTCCTTAATAGCGACCACAGGGAGCATCAGTTGTGCCCGACAGGGCGCTTCGCATGGGCAACACCTGCGGCTTATCTAGCGTCTCAAGGGGTACCGCGCCAATCTCCCGTCCATGAGAGGCAACCTCAATAGTGACACCCGCCAGGGTGGAACACCAGGCGTACCCGAAGGGTGCAGGGTGAAGCGCTCTCGCGAGATAAACGAAACGCCCTCCTATCTCGCTAACGAGCGTTGATTTAGATTAGGCTTTATCGCTCATTCGTCTTTGTATAAAGTTGGTGTAAACTTCACCTTTGCGGAAAAAGGCATTATCCAGTACTTCCAGGTGAAAGGGGATGGTAGTATTGATATTCTCCACTTCAAACTCTCCCAGGGCTCGTTTCATACGCTGGATAGCCTCATCTCTGTTCCTGCCCCAAGCAATCAATTTGGCCACCATGGAATCATAAAAAGGTGGTATGTGGTAGCCGGAATATACGGAAGAATCCACTCTTATCCCTGGTCCTCCCGGAATGATGTATTGCCCTACCTGTCCCGGAGAGGGCTGAAAGTTGCAAGCAGGATCTTCGGCATTAATCCGGCATTCCAGAGCCCAGCCCCTTATCTCAATATCCTCCTGTTGATAAGAAAGCTCTTCACCCGCCGCAATCCGAAACTGTTCCTTGATGATATCAATTCCCGTAACCATTTCTGTTACCGGGTGTTCGACCTGGATACGGGTATTCATTTCGATAAAATAAAATTTCTTATTTTTGTCCACTAAAAATTCCACGGTGCCGGCACTGGAGTAGCCTGCTGCCCGGGCGGCATCAACCGCAACTTTCCCCATCTGCTGGCGCAAGGCCTCATCCAGTAAAGAGGAAGGGGCCTCTTCCAAAAGTTTCTGGTTGCGCCTTTGCAGGGAACAATCCCTCTCTCCCAGGTGAATTAGATTACCCAACTGATCTCCCAGGATTTGAAACTCAATATGACGGGGCTCTTCGATATATTTCTCCAGGTATATTTCATCATTGCCAAAAGCAGCCCCTGCTTCCATACGGGCCATCTCCAGGGCGTTTTTCAAGGAGCTTTCATTATGAGCCAGGCGCATACCCTTGCCGCCGCCCCCTGCGGAAGCCTTGATCATAACCGGATAGCCAATTTCCCTGGCCACAGCCAGGGCTTCTTTATATGATTGCACCGCCCCATCACTTCCAGGCACAACTGGAACTCCCACACTTTTTACCAGTTCCCGAGCTTGCACTTTATCTCCCATAAGTTCAATAACTTCTGGTGGGGGGCCAATGAACTTGATATTATAGCTGGAACACAAACTGGCAAAATGGGAATTCTCCGCCAGAAAGCCATACCCGGGATGAATAGCCTCAGCCCCGCTATTCTGAGCAGCGGCAATTATATTGGATATATTAAGATAGCTTTGCCGGGCCGGGGCTCCGCCGATACAGATAGCCTCATCCGCCTGTTTAACATGCAGGCTGTCTTTATCCGCAACTGAATATACGGCAACGGTTTCTATGCCCAGTTCTTTACATGCTCTTATAATCCGCAGGGCAATTTCTCCACGATTGGCTATTAGAACTCGGGAAAACAAGCTATCACCCCTAGTCTTTCTCTATTAAGAACAGGACTTGACCATATTCAACCGCTTCCGCGTTGTCCACCATGATTTCAATAATGGTTCCGGCAAATTCGGTTTTTATCTCATTCATCAACTTCATGGCCTCCAGTATGCACAGGGTCTGACCCGGGCTAACATGGTCTCCCGGCTGCACATAGGGAGGGGAATCCGGGGAAGGTGCCGCATAGAAAGTCCCCACCATGGGAGCCAAAATCTCCGTAAAATTATCCTGCTCAAGCTTAGCTGCTTCACTGGAGAGGGCCGGGGGCAAATTCATCGGTGCAGCAGTTGCCGCTTTATCAATTGCCGGCCCATTTCCTTTGCGTAAACTTAGTCTATAAGCGTCTTTTTGTACTTCCAGTTCACTGATACTGCTCTGGTCCATCAAGAGTATCAATTCTCTAATTTCATCGATTTTCATTTCATCATCTCCCCCATGAGCTGCAACCTTCTTAACTCGCGAAACCACCGGCGGTATTGCTACCGGGGCTTCTTCATCAAGCAGTTCTTCCCCCAGAGTATCTATGGAAGAAATCTGGGGAATATCTTCGGCCCCCCTGTTTTTTCTATATTCGAAAAATTTTAAGGCAACTTGGGGGAACAAAGCATAAGTAAGTATATCCTCCTCACTCTCCGCCAGTTCACCCAGCTCCTGGCGAGATCTCTCCCAGGCCGGCTCCAGCAAATCAGCAGGCCGGACGGTAATGACCTCTTCGTCGCCAATTATCTTTTTCCGGATCTCGTCCTTAATTGCTACCGCCGGTTTACCGTAATAGCCCCGGACATAGTCCTTTACCTCACCGGGGCAGAGCTTATATCTTTCTCCCATTAATATATTCAGCACCGCTTGAATCCCAATTATCTGGCTGGTAGGCGTAACCAACGGGGGATAGCCCAAATCTGCTCTCACCCTTGGTATTTCCGCCAGCACCTCGTCAATGCGGTGGGAAGCCTTCTGTTCTTCCAATTGCGAGTAGAGGTTGGTAATCATGCCTCCAGGCACCTGGTGTTCAAAAACTTTCATATCGGCAATACGCGTTACTCCCCGCTCAAAGCCCTTGTGTTTGCGTATCTGCTCAAAATGAGTAGCAATATTAAACAAGGCATGAAGATCTAAGCCGGTATCCCAGGGAGTATCCTGCAGGGCTCTCACAATGGTCTCCACCGGCGGTTGGGAAGAACCAAAGGCCATAGGTACGCTGGCGGTATCAATGATATCCACCCCGGCTTCCGCTGCTTTTAAAAGAGCCGCAATAGCCAGTCCACCTATATAGTGAGTATGCAATTGCAGGGGCAGCTGGACATTATCCTTTAGGGCCTTAACCAGCTCAAAGGAGGCATAAGGCGATAATAAACCGGCCATATCCTTAATACATATGGAATCCGCCCCCATATCCTTCAGCCGCAGAGCCGTCTCTACAAAATGCTGCATGGTATGAACCGGGCTTACAGTATAGACTACACAGGCCTGCACATGTTTGCCGCTTTTTTTGGCGGCCCTCATGCAGGTTTCCAGATTCCGGATATCGTTTAAGGCATCAAATACGCGGAATATGTCAATACCATTCTCCGCCGCCTTTTCCACAAACTTCTCGACAATGTCATCCGGATAATGGGTATAACCTACAATTGATTGACCTCTGAGCAGCATTTGCAATTTGGTCTTTTTTATTCCGCGGCGGATTTTACGCAACCTTTCCCAGGGGTCTTCATTAAGGTAGCGAATACATACATCAAAGGTAGCGCCTCCCCATACTTCCAGGGAATGATAACCCACCTCGTCAATGTTTTCCAGGATGGGAAGCATATCTTCTGTAGTCATACGGGTGGCCCACAAACTTTGATGTCCGTCTCGCAAACTGGTATCAGTTATCTTGATTTTGCCCAATTCCATACCTCCCTATAAGAACCGCCGGCTAATATCAGGTTTTAAAAATATAAGAGACTAAATTGCGGTAGTTCCTATTTTATAATGCCAGGCATTTTATGCCTTAAATGCTGTATTTCCTCACTTATTAGGCTTGGTTAGTAAGAATATAAACCTTTCGTTTCATAATGATTGCCTTTGGTGCCTTTTTAAAGCAAGATAATATAAATCTTAATAAATCCGTAAATCAGCGTCAAAGAATCTTCGTACTGGTTGCTTCCCCTATTTTCATCGTTGATTGTGGCCCCGGCCATGGGGGTTAGTAAGAAAAGTGAGGAGTGAGGGGTAAGGAGTGAGGGTTCAAGTTATTCCTACCCCATCTTACTATATAACAAGCGCCTGCTAACTCACTTTTCATCGTTGGCTGCAGTCCCGGCCATGGGGGTTTACTTCAAAAGGTTATTATTATTTATTGATGTCACTGCAAAAAGTTATTACTATCATTGGCTTGCATATACCGCTCAGCACTCATAATAGCGATCGCAGGGTATGTAGGGAACGACCCCCGTGTCGTTCCGAATCAGGCGCAGCACCCATAATAGCGACCGCAAGGCATTGTGTTCCAAACAAGAAAAAAGCTTTGGATAAAATTATACTCAGGCCACCGGCCTGAGCATAGTTGTGCTACTCCGACATTAATAATTATAAAAATAAAGCCCGATTATTTCAATCTATTTGGGGAATGTATACAAGTTTACTCTTTTCCCGCTTCTTTTAGCCAAACTTTATCCTCAGGAAAATCCGCCAAGCTGAGTAGGATTTCCCTCAGCCCTTCCTCTCGCTGCGGGTTCAGTGTGCCGGCGGGGACAATAACCGTGGCAGTCCCGGCCTGTACCAGGGCCACGCATTCTTCAATCCCTTCTGATTTTACCAGGCTCTCCAGCCTCATCTCCTTTTCCATCTCTTCCGATATCTTCACCATCCGCAACGAAGCCACTTCCCGCGCCTTATCATCGCTATCCTTATTCTCCATGATTGCTTTTAAAATGTCCAGTTGTTTTCCGCGAATACGCTCTCTATCCAAACGATAAGTGGAAAAAAAATCATTTGGGGCTGTTTCCTTTTTATTTACCTGGCTTAAATCAGCTGCTGAAAATTCCTCCAGAATTTTATTCTCCTCGCTGAGCGGAAGTATTGCGGTCCTTTCTTCTTTTCCGTTTATAATCCATATTGTACCAAACAACAGCAAAACAAAAATCACTATAATTAAGCAAATATTCTTCAATCTTATTCTTAATAAGAGGGGGCGGATATTCCGTTCTTTTTTCATCTGGCTATTCCCCTCCTTTTCTAGGCATCACTCTTACCCGGTGTGGTGATATATTTAGCAGGGTAGCCGTAGCATCAGTCAAGCGTTCCTTTACTTCCGCCCGGCCTCCTCCATCGGCCACCACCAGTACCCCCAGAACCTCCGGGAAGCGTTCTTCCACCAGTACCGGCGCTCCTGATGATACCGCCAGATCCTCAACCCTGCTTTCTTCGCTGCTGTTCTTTTTTATGCCCCGAGTCTGGCTTTCCTCGGTCTCTCTTTTTTCATCCCGCCGGTTGCTGGCAAAGGTTTTATGACCATCGGAACTCAAGCTCAGGCTGACCTCCACCTTTCCGGCGCCATTGATTTCTGATAATATTGCTTCCAGTTCGCCGGCCATTTGTGATTTGACGCTTCTGGCCTCTTCTCGTTGATGTTCTCCGCTGGCCGGTGCCGGCGGATTTTTCTCCACCTTGCTCATCGGCCAAATCAAAGCCAGTAAACCAAAACAGATTAGAATAACCAGTATATACCTGTTTTTCTTTCCCGAGAACCAGGAATTCCTGCCCGGGCCATCTTGACTTTTCCTTAGCCACTCATCCAGCATAGATTAACCCCCTTCAAATTCAACTTTGATTTGCGAAGTGCTGAGACCATAAAAATTACCGATAATACTAATGACCTTGTCTTCAATCACTTTCTTTTCTTCCCGGCTCAGGTTACTATTTTCCCCGGAAAAAACCTCAATCCCGTCTTGGCCTTTCTTAATTTCAGGGCTTCCCGACTGAAGCAGAATATTTACTGCCTGCACTTTGCCATCCTGGCCAATCTCAATCTCTGACTTAACCTCTTCCACTCCCGGAACCAGCACAGCTACAGCATCTATCTGTCCCTGTAATTTCTCCCGGGCTATTTCATTATGTTGCGCTATAATCTCCTGCTGAATTTGTTTGCCATTATCTATGATTTCTTCACTTTTGCCCTCTTCCAGTTGGTAGTCCCAGAGATTTACTTTTAATTCCCGCTCACTAAAAAGCAATGATAGAACCGGGTTTAAAACGGCAATTATGATGAACATGCCCACGGCAAACCGTACAAAAGGTCTTACTCCTCCTTCAGGTAGGAGCAATTCCAAAAAACTGGTGAGAATGATAATTACCAGGACATTCCTAACTATTTCTTGCAAAAGCTGCATATCAATCCTCCCCTGCTCTAGCGTAAGGCGCCAAGACCGTTGGACATCCCTGCTACTATGGAAATCATGATTAAAAACATCAAGCCCACTGAGGCCAATGCCGCCAGCATTAAAAAGATATGGGCACTCATTATATCTAATATGGCTGCTGTTTTGGCATCACCGAGAGGTTCGACTACCGCCGCGGTTATTTTATAGATAAGGGCTATGGCAGCAACTTTGATCAGGGGAAGAGCAATTATCCCAATGATAATTAAAACTCCTAAAAAGCCCAGGGCTTGTTTCAGCATTACCACATAGCCTGCGGTTACTTCGATAGTGTCGGAAAGGATTTTGCCAACTACCGGGATAGCGTTATCAGTAACAAATTTGGTGGTGCGCAGGGCTACCTTGTCCAGCACCGAAGCATAGAGGGCCCGTAAAGTTATAAATCCGGCAAATATGGTTAGGCAAAAACCCAGGCTTACCCGGGCCATCTGCCCAAAGAAGGAAGCCAACTTTTCCACCTTTAAGCTGATAGACATATGATTTAAAAGGCTTAATATGGCCGACATAATAATTAAAGGAAAGACCACATTCTTTATGGCGTTGGCAAAGGCAGTAGCCGTTGTCATCAGAATGGGGAAGAGCATGGCAGAAGCATTGATGTTTCCTAATCCTGCGGTTAATACCAGCATCTGCGGCAGCATGCCCATCATAAATGCCACCATATTATTTATGCTTTGATGACCAATTTCCAAAACCAGGCGAAATGAACCCAGGGCTATGGCTCCCAAAGCCAGGTAACAGCTCAGGTAGGAAATCTGAGCTACCCCTGAGGAGAAAGAATTCTGCAGGTTTACCAACAGGGCAGTTAGAACTGATAAAACCAATAGCTTGGCCATCAGGCCGGAGTTGGCCCGAACTTCCTTGAAAAATAACTGCAAAATACCTCCCATAATATCCTGGATTTTTAAATCCAACTGGCCCTGGCTGAAATCCAGCAGCAGTTCTTTTACTGTTTTTCCCTTCATGCTGGAGCTTATTTCTTCGTCAATGTTCTTCTTGTATTCATCAAAAACACTCAGGTTAAGATTTTTAAGCGTAGTTTCCAGGGGAGCAACTTGCTCGCTTTCGTTATCTATTTCCCCGGCCCAGGCCGGGAACGAAAAAATAAGGATGCCAGTAATCAATAGCAAAAAAAGGAGAAAGTATTTTTTCATGCTGGCCCCCCCCTTTTCCCCTGGTTTTTCATACCATCAGTTCCATCATAGATTCCAATATGGCAACCATAATGGGAAGAGATAAAACCACAATTATTATTTTGGCAGCAAACTCCACTTTTTTGGCTACGGCATGCTCACCTGCATCCTGGCAAATAGCAGCGGCAAATTCACCCAGATAAGCTACCCCAATAATTTTCAAAATGGTGGCCATAAAAAAGTAGTTGATTTGCGCCCGGCGGGTAAGTTCTTGCATTAAAGCTATTATTGCCGCCATTTTTCCCATCATGAAAAGGAAAATTACTATACTGAAAGTAATGCTCAAGACTACCGCCATAACTGGTTTTTCCTGTCTAAGTATCAGTAATAATATAGTTGTAACCAGGGCCAGGCCTATGACTTGAGCTATTTCCACCTTCATCTCTCCTCACTTGATAAACAGGCTTGCCCCAAGCTGGCAGTATATCATAGGGACGGTTCTCCTGATAAATATAATAAGAATTTAATCTCGACGCAGACGGATGCAGACCCTTCGGGCACTACTGATGCTCCCTGCGGGCTGTCCTCACAGGCTAAAGACAGATCTGACCACCGAGAAGAGCTGGTTCATCAATTGAACGACAATTATCAAAACCACCACTACTCCGGCCAGGGTTAACATCTCGGCCTGTTCCTCCTTTTTAGCTTGTTTTAAGACTATGGAAAGAACCGATATTAAAATTCCAATGCCGGCCACTCTAAAAATGATATCTACATCCATAAAAACCTCCATTTTGGTCGTAAGTCATCAGGCGTAAGACATCGGGAATAACAGTTATTAGTCGTTAGATATATCTGATGTAATTCGTATGGAGACCCCTATACCTGGCAATAACTTAACAACTTAAGTGCCTGGCACCATCAAATAAGCAGCAGCACTACCATAGCTCCTAATATAAAACCACTGTAAGTCCACATTTTGCGACCACCTTCTGCTTGCTGCATAGCCTTCTGTTCCAGCAAAGCCAGTTCT
This sequence comes from Syntrophomonas wolfei subsp. wolfei str. Goettingen G311, assembly GCF_000014725.1. GTDB lineage: Bacteria > Bacillota > Syntrophomonadia > Syntrophomonadales > Syntrophomonadaceae > Syntrophomonas > Syntrophomonas wolfei. Next base: position 647,360 of record NC_008346.1, on the reverse strand, counting down.
TCCTGCAGCAGGGTCAATAGCTTTTTCTGCTGGCTGGCATCAGAAATACCTAATTGCAGTGAAGCGGTAGCCATTAATCCTATTTCCATTTCTTGCAGGTCAGAGTGAAGGCGCAAACCTTCAATCCCTGCATTCCAGGCTTCAGCAGCAGTCATGCCGGTTTTCTCCTGTAAAAGGCTGGAGCTTGCTGCGAAGAGATAGGAAACCGGGGGTCGAGAAAAATCAGCGGTTTTAGCCAGGGCCTGGGAAAGGGGACTATAGATGCAGCTTATTTCCTTTTCCAAAAAGCCCAGAGCCAGTCTAAGTTCTTGTAGTTGTTCCACCCTTCTGTCCATGCGCCGGGCGGCCTTTAAACCCCAGCAACCAAAGCCGGTAATTATGGAAGCTGCCCCCATTAATTTCAATCCCAGCACCTTAATCCCACCTTATAATCTCTTCTACTGTTCCTGGCCCGTTACGCCGGGATAATACTACTCCCAGGCGAAAAGCCCCCTGGGACAAGAGTTTTTTTATCAAGGGTCGTTTCGAAAGTTCCTCCAGATTGCGGGCATGTATACTACATATCACTGCTACTCCGGCGTTTACACATTCCTGCAGGGCTTCCACATCTTCCTTGCGCCCTATCTCATCGGCAATTAACACCTGGGGGGAAAGGGAACGGATAGCCATCATCATTCCCCAGGACTTGGGACAGGCATCAAGAACATCGCTTCGTATGCCCACATCCAGTTGAGCTAGTCCCCGGTGAGTCCCGGCAATTTCTGAGCGTTCATCGATTATCGCAATATTATGGGGTGGACAGGCCGAGCTACCCGTGGAAATACTGCGGGCAATATCGCGCAGAATGGTGGTCTTGCCGCAACGGGGTGGTGAAATTATGAGGGTATTAACAATAGTCCCGGTTGATATAATATGCGGTAGAATCGTCCGGGCGCAGCCTTTTTTTTCCCGGGCCAGGCGAAAACAGATGGAGGAAAACTCCTTAATGCCCTTTATCCCTGCGGCCTGTACTATTACCTGTCCGGCCAGTCCCACTCGATGCCCCCCGGGGATAGTAATAAAGCCCCTTCTTATCTCTTCTTCCAAAGCATAAAGCGAATTATCGCTTATGGAGGCTATGGTACGATAAAGGTCTTCCCGGCTGGCGTTTATAGCTTCCGGCAATTTTTTTGTCAACTCACCCCGCGAAGTAAGGCCCCATTCACTTTCCCCTATTTTTAATAGCAAGGGTTGAGCCGCACGTAGGCGAATTTCCTCCATTTCCTGGTATACTTCCGCCTTCAGCCTGGACAAGCCTTCATGCAGTACTCCAGCAAAATAAGGGGTAACGGCCTGCTTCAGCGCCTGACCATCCAACTGAAACACCACCTATTGCAAATCTTGACCATCTAATAAGCAGTTGAAAACTCCTTAAGAATAAATATTGGCTTGTACCGCATTTTATGCCAGTAAAATCAAAGAGGGGAATTAATTTCCTTTAAATGCAGGGTGAAGGGTAAGCTGTTAAGAGGTGAAGAATTAAGGATAATAGTTACATTAATCTAGAAAGATACATTATTTTTTCGGCCAGTGGAGGTAGGGATTCCCGGGCCGTATTCCAAATAATCTCAAGATCAACACGAAAATACTCGTGCGCCATGATATTTCGCATAGCTTTCATTTTATGCCATGGAATTTCCGGATTTTTATCATATAATTCATCCGGTAAATGCCCGGTTGCTTCACCAATGATCTCAAAATTCCTGATTACAGCATCTATTGCCATATTGTTAAGTTCAAATTCTGCAAATGTCATGTTTTCGGTATAGCGTTGAATCTTCTCAATGGAATCAACAATATCCTGAAGATATAATCTTAGATCTCGCGTCATAAGTATAGCACCTCTCGAAGTATCTGTTCCTTAATTAAAGGTTTTAGTGCACGAATAGTAGCAAGATCTACCTGTCGTCCAAGGATTTCCGCCAGACGATCCTGTAGTCCTATGAAATGAAATATATCAACCGGTCGGCTGAACTCAACCAGTACATCAACATCACTCGCATTGCTTGCCTCGCCCCGAGCAAATGAACCAAAAATGCCAATTTTGGAAACCAGGTACTCATTTCTTAATTCCGGCATATGTTCTCGGATGCAATCAGCTGGATTCATTCTGTTACCTCCAAATTTAAGACAGCAATTCCAATAGACCTCTTGCTTCATTATAATCATATTTTATCGCAAAGATACAATGCTATCTTGATTATCTTACTATTTTCAAAACAAAATCGCTTTAAGCAAAAGGAGAGAGTGTCCATCTGTCGACTACTCTCTCCTGCAGCTTAAATCCTAGTTTTTACAGACTTCACCTCGTTGTAAATGGACCTTAGATCGGTGCGCCGGAATGCTCTTCATTTTCTCCTTTTTCGTCCCCAATAAATGAGGGTTGGTAATCAAAAGAACCATCATTGACAAAAACTACTTCATCGCAATAGGGACAGATTATTTCCACCACATCCTCATCATCCAGAACTTCAGGGTCAAAACAGATAAGTTCACCGCAATGGGAGCAACGGATTTCTTCTGCAAAATCCAGTTCCTCACTCCATTTTTCCTCCAGTTCCTGTAAATCTGTATCCATGCTCTCTACATATTCTTGCAGTTCATCAAAGCGATCCTGCATAACTAAAAAGGATTCGGCGATTTCGTCCAGTACACTCAACACACCGCTTATTATTTTCCCTTGCGGACTTCCTTCCCTTATGTTCAGTCCTTCACTTAAGCCCTGCAGGTAGCTGACTTTTTCCGAAATATCTTGCAAAAACAAATCCTCCTTTCTAAATATACCTGGCTTCAACATTAAATGTTTTAGCTTAGTATTTACTCGAAAAGGAGGAATTACACCGCTATATTGCTTTGGTAAAAATGCTATAAAATAGCTAATTTAACAACCAACTAATTATAAAGTTTTCATCCTATTTGGATTATACTAAAGGCGGCTGAAACCCCGTCACTATATCACTCCACCGGAATAAATTAAGGGAGAGGGTTTTACACCCTCTCCATATATTCACCAGTGCGTATATCAATGCGCAGGCGGTCGCCGGTATTTACAAATAGAGGTACTTGTACTACCGCCCCGCTTTCCAGGGTGGCATTTTTAACCGCCCCGGTGGCTGTATCACCTTTTACTCCCGGTTCGGTATCAACTACCAGCATTTCAACGAAATTGGGCAAATCCACCCCGATAATATTACCCTGAAAAAAGAGAACCCCGAGAATCATATTTTCCATCAGCCATTTGGCTCCTTCTCCAATACTCTCCTTGCTGATGGAAATCTGTTCATAATTCTCCGTATCCATGCAGACATAGCCTTCGCCATCATTGTACAGATATTGCATTTCTCGCTTGTCCAGGTGGGCCCGGGGCACCTTTTCCCCGCCGCGGAAGGTCTTTTCCACCGTCCCGCCGGTCTTGACATTTTTCAGCTTGGCCCTTACGAAGGCAGAACCCTTGCCTGGTTTGACATGCATGAATTCTACCACTTGAAAAGCCTGCCCCTCCAGTTCGATGGTAACTCCGGTCTTAAAATCATTAACTGAAATCATCCTATCCCTCCATATATCTTAGAATATCAGAATGCTATTTCTACCGGGGTCGCTTTTAAGGTTGTTGCGCGATATATTTATACAAGCCAATGAATGTTAATAACTTTTTGCAGTGGAGTCAATCCTTATTATATTATAATATATCATTAGAACTGTCCCCATGATATATGACGACTGACGACTTATAACACCAGCAAGTTTTTTTCGGAACGGGTTATAACCTCGCCATACTGGTCTTTTACTATTACGCTGTCCTCTATGCGTAGTCCTCCCCAACCCGCTATGTAAATTCCGGGCTCGATGGTAACCACCATATTTTCTTCCAGTACGGCTTCACTCAGAGGAGAGAGCCGGGGCTGTTCATGGATTTCCAGGCCAAGACCATGGCCCGTACCATGGATAAAATACTGATCCAATCCATAGGCTTTAAGGCTTTCCCGTACGGCCCAGTCGATCTCCCGGCAGGATTGTCCTGCTCTCACCATAGCAATTCCCTTTTCCTGGGCCAGCAATAAGGCTTGATAAAGCTCCTGCAAGCGGGCTGAAGCTTTAGAAATAGCTATGGTTCTGCTCATATCAGCGGTATAACCCTCATAAAAACCGCCAAAATCCAGGGTTACCATGTCCCCGGGAACCAGCCGACGATTTCCAGGCTGACCATGGGGTAGAGCTGCATTTTCTGCCGATACTACAATAACATCAAATGACTCCTTATCACAACCCTTTTGTCGTAAAAGATAGACGATTTCGCTGGCTATATCGCGTTCACTTATCCCCGGTTTAAGCTTTAAGCAAATATCACTGAATACCGCATCAGCTATCCGGGCGCTCTCGCGGATAAGCTTTAGCTCCGCCTCGTCTTTTACCTGACGCAGTCCCTCAATCAACTGGGATACGGGCTGTAAATCGCTTGTCAGGGACTGTTGCAGTTCCATAAAAAAACTGTAGCTGATAGCATGGGCTTCTACCCCGATTCTTTTATAAGCCTGGCTCAATTCCACCAATTGCTTTAGCCCGGGAGGCCTTTCCACCAACAGTTGCCAGTCCGGGCATTCCTGCTCTACCTGTTCCTGGTAACGAGAATCAGTCAATATATATTTTTCCCCGGGGGAAATCAGCAAGCGGGCATCACTTCCCCCGGTAAACCCCGACAAGTAGCGAATATTCTCTCCCTTGCTCACCAGGAAGGCCTCTATTTCCTTCTCTTGTAGCAGCTTATATAATCTGAGCAGCCGTTTGCTAAAAATACTATCCATTTCCTTCCTTTATCCCTTTCCTTTTTGTCCGGCGGCCAGAAGCTCACAAGCGGCTAAAAAAGCCATTTTATAACTCAAGGCCCCGAAGCCGAAAACCCCTCCCACCGCCAGCGGGGAAATCAAGGATTGCTGCCGGAAACTCTCCCGGGCATAAATATTGGATAGATGTATTTCTATCACCGGAATTTCTACCGCTTTCAAGGCATCGTATATGGCAATACTGTAATGGGAAAGGGCCCCAGCATTTATCAATATGCAATCAAAACGATCTCTGGCTTCCTGTATGTAATCAACTATTTTCCCTTCATGATTGGACTGGAAGAAATCAATCTCCGCTCCCTGCTGCTGCGCCAGAATTTGCATTTCTTTTTCTATCTCGGCCAGGCTGCTCTCTCCATATATTTCCGGTTCGCGAATGCCTAGCATATTCAAGTTAGGGCCATTAATGAAGCAAATTTTTAAATTCAAATTTTTACCTCCCTAATTTCCGGCCACACTTAAAGAACGCAAGCGCACACTGGGAGCAAAGCGGGCACCGAAGGAGCGCTGGTCATTCCCCACCGCATCGATATTTTGCAAAAAATCCAGCAGGTTACCTCCAATGGTAATCCCCCTCACCGGGTAGCTTAAGGCGCCTTTTTCAATCAGCAAGCCGGCCGCACCCAACGAAAAATCCCCGGAAACCGGATTGGCGGTATGCAGGCCCATTATTTCAGTTATATAAAGACCCTTATCCACCGTGGCAATCATCTGCTCCGGGCTCTCCTCACCCGCTTCCAGGATAAAATTACTACTACCCACTGCCGGCAAGTGGCGAAACGAAGCCCGCCGGCCGTGGCCGGTTGATTCCACTCCGGCCTTGCACGCGTTGTAGTGGTCATAGAGATAAGTCATTAAAACCCCATCTCTGATTACCGGGGTTTTACGACTGGGAACTCCTTCGCCATCAAAGGGAAAACTCCCCAGACCCTCGCCCAGGGTAGCATCATCACTGATGGATAAAACCCCGGAAGCAATCTTTTCCCCTATTTTTCCGGCCAGAAGCGACTTGCCTTTTTGCACCGCTTCCGCACTTACCAAATGGGCAATAAGACCCAGGAAACGGGCCATAACATAGGGTTCGATTATGCAGGGCAGGGAGGCCGAATCAATACGGCGGGATTTCAAGCCCCTTACCGCTCTCATGGCTGCTTCCTCCCCCACCGCTTCCGCTTCCAGGTCCTTTATCTTTCTTTTTATCATCATAGAAAAACCGCTCTGGGATTCATCGTCCTCCCGGGCTACCAGAGAAAGATATAAAAGAGTGTAATTGGCTTTCCCCCAGGCATAGAGACCATGGCTGTTCATCAAAAGGGAATTGTATTCCCCCTCCTCATAGCCGGATTTTTCAATAAACTTAACCCTTTTATCACTGCGGCGGGCAGCTTCTTCTGCGGCTTGCGCCATTTCTATTTTTTCCTCCAAGGGGCTTACGGGAATATTTTCATCATATAGTTCCATAGTAGAGTAAAGATAGGGACCAGCTGGAAATGAGTTCCATCCATCCGCCGGAGTATAGCGGGAGATGTCCACCGCATCATTTACGGCTTGCTCAATCGCCTCCATAGACAAATCCGCGCTGTAAACAAAAGCCAGGCGTCCGGCATTCAGCAGGCGCAGGCCCAGTCCCATTTCTTCCGCCTTTTTTAGGGTTTCCACCTGCCCATCGCGCAATTCCAGGTTCATGCTGCGCTGCTGGGAAAGAAAGACCTCCGCTTGTATCCCTTTCTTATGCGCTGCCTGCAAGGCTCTTTCTCCCGCCTCCCGCAAAAGATCTTCCATTGCTCCCACCTACTTCCTTTTTATCTTCTTCATTTGAGGACCGCCAGGGCTGGCCGTACCGCCAACTGTGAGTTCTTTTATACGCATAGTAGGCTGGCCATCAGATACCGGCACCCCCTGGCCATCCTTGCCGCAAACCCCGATAGTAAAGCCCAAGTCATTTCCCAGCATATCTATATCCCTGAGCACCCGGGGCCCATTACCGGTAAGGGTTGCTCCCCGTACCGCTTCTTTTATTTCCCCACCTTCAATAAGGTAGGCCTCCTGCACATCAAAGACAAAATCGCCATTAATGGTATTAACCTGCCCACCACCCATTTTTTTAACCAACAAGCCCCGGGGAGTGGCTTTTATTATCTTTTCCGCTTCCTCCCGCCCCGGGGCAATAAAAGTATTGCTCATCCGCGGTATAGGCTTATGCTGGTAGGATTCCCGCCGCCCGTTACCGCTGGAATCCTTCTTTTCCCGGTTGGCTGTTAAGCGGTCATACATAAATCCCTGCAATTCGCCATCCTGGATTAAAACACTGCGCTCTGCCGCCTGGCCTTCATCGTCCATGCGAAAACTCCCATAATGCCCCTCCAGGGTAGCATCATCAATAACCGTCACCCCAGGGGCCGCCACCATCTCTCCGTATTTTCCCTGGTAGACGGAAAGCCCCTTTTGCACCAAATCAGCTTCCAGCCCGTGACCGCAGGCTTCGTGCACCATGGTGCCGCCGGCCTCGCCTGCCAGTACCACCGGCATACTACCCGCCGGAGCAGGAGCAGCGGAGAGCATCTTCAAGGCCAATCTACCGGCTTTTTCCGCCATAGTGGTAAAGTCTATTTTATCTAGTATTTCCCAACCGGAAACGGCCCCGGCCGATTCATAGGCGCTTTGTATAAGCCCGTTCCGGCTGGCTACCGCGTTAACGCCCAGCCGTACCCGGGAATAAGCGTCTTCCAACAGTTCACCATCGCTGTTGGCTATCTGTATCTCCTTATGAATATCGCTTAGAGCCATGGTAACCTGGCGTATTTCCTCCCCCAGATCCCGTACTACCTGATTGGCCGCTAAAAGCTGGTTAATCTTGTCAGCATAAGTTAAGTCCCATAGCAAATCCCGGGATATCCGGCCAATAGCAGGCTCTTGGCTGGACAGGGATAGGGCTTTTTCCTGGGCTGGCTCGGCCTTTCCCAAGGCCTTGCCGGCGGTTGCTGCAGCTTTCAAAAGCCCTTCTTCCGATAAATCATTGGTATATACATAAGCGGTGTTGCCCTCTTTAATCACCCGGATACCGGCTCCTTTTTCCCGGCCGCTGGTGATTTTATCCACCCGCTCATCTTCATAGATTACTTGACTCATTTGTTTTTCTTCATAATAAAGCTCGGCAAAATCGCCGCCCTTTTTCATGGCTTCATCCAAAGCCCTCTGCAGTACAGATCTTTCTAACACGGATTTCCTCCTGCTTCCTTCTTTATTTCCCCATATTCTAATATCTTTCCTACTGTCCCATTATATCCTAATTCTTATTCTACTCCAAAAAACTATGGGTAATCATTCCATAGATTTAATTATTTAATCGGCCCGGAAAAAAGGATTGCGAACCCCCTGGAGCTGGGAATAGGCATTGCCCTCTTTCTTCCCAGCCAGCGAAGGCAGCGCACTCTGGTCAAAGAAAGAGGAAATAGAAAGGTTTAAGACTATATCTTCAGCTTCATAAGCCGTAGAACTTTGAAGGCTTTGCACTGAGGGAGTTGGAGGTATTTCTTCCTCTTCACTTACATATTGGTATTGGCTTTTGTTTTTTTCCTCCTGGCTTTCCGTCTGGGCTATGGCTTCCTTTGCTGCTTGCACCCGATTGCGGGACATTTTGCAGTGCTTAATAACAAAAACACGTGGAGATTCTTCTATGGCAGATATAAAATTGAGCAGGCTCAGATAAGTTCCTTTGGCACTAATACTTAACTCCAATTCTTGAAACTTTCCTTCCTCATTCGAGCTTGGTCCGGTCTTTTCTTTCTGCCCAGCAACGCTTCCGAGCAGTGAATATCTTAGTGCGCTTATGCTAATTCCATTTTCTTTTGCGCTAATATGAAAAAAGCTTAATATTTCGGGAACACATGGAGAGGAGGGTATGGCGATTTCCATGTTATCGCTTTCTTTGGGTAGTAAATAAGCACTATCGTACTCTATATGACTCTGGATAAGTTTTTCGTCTTGTTGGATTTTCATCTGCAAGGCCTGGTTCTCATCCCTCAATCGCTCAGTTTCCTCTTCTAAAGGTATCAAACAAAAGCGGTAATAAAAATATATTATAACCATAAATCCTAGAAAACAGCTTAAGACTATTTCGCGTTTTGACAATTTCAATCTGCTTCTTCCCCCCAGTTTATTTCTACCCTGAACTCTATTTCTTCTTTATTTTCATCCAGGCTGGAAGAAAGCAGTACCGGATTTCCAAAAGAGCTTTTTTCTCTAATTCCGGCCATTAAGAAGGAGAGTTCCTGGTTGTCAGCAGCATAGCCTTGAATTGCAATTCTCCCCTTTTCCATCTCTATTCCCAGTAGCAATATACCCGGGGAAAGACTTCTCTCTATTTCCTTAAAAACAGCAACATAGGATATCTGCTGCAGGCGGGTCTCCTCCAGGAACTTTCGTTTACGCCAGGCATTTTCCTCGTTCTTTTCTTCCATTCTTCCCGCACGAGCTATGGGTAATAGCTCTTTGGCTCTTGCTTCCAGATTTATATTTAGCTTTTGCTGTAGCAGCATTTCCTCATGAGCTGACTGGTAATAGTAATACATCCCCCCGCTCAGGAGTAAAAGCAGCATAAGTCCCAGGAAATATGTTGCTTTCTGCGCCTTAACCCCTTCTTGATTGAGTAGATTGATAGATATCCAAGAACGATGCCTCATCCCAGCACCCCCCGGCTAGCCAGTCCTATTGCTACGGAAAAATCGCAGCTTAACTCCTGCTTATACTGCTCGAACTTGGGGGGTAAAGCCAAAGTAGCAGGTAGATTGAGCGTTGGTACTATAGCATTTAATACCATACTTAAATACCCTGCCAAACCCTTAAGCTTTGCTCCTCCACCACACAAAAGAATTCGGGCAATTATCATTTCTCTTTCTTGTGGCTGAAATAGACTAAGCATTTGCTTTACCCTGGCTAAAAATTCCTCCATAAGCTCTTGAAGCTGAAGGTTCTCTGTAATATCCACTTCTTCCAATAATATATTATCACCCAGAATATCTATCATCCCCTCCAAGAAAGAAACAAAGCTCCTCTGGAAGAGAAGTTTTTCTTGCTGGAAAACAGAAAAACAAGCATATGAATACCCGATATTTAAAAAAACAGTTAAATCTTTTCCGTTGTTGTTATTCCAAAGCCGATTAAGAGCCAGAGCGGGAATTTCCACTACGGTCAGGCGTAACCCGGCCAGAGTGCAGACCTTCTTTAAATGCTCCACCTGCAAGCTTTGTGCGGCTGCGAAAAACACTTCCCTTTTACGGCCTTGGCCGTTCTCTATTTCCCTTAAGAAAAAAATATCAAAGGCTGCTTCATCCAGGGGAAAAGGGAGGAATGAAGAGGACTGGTACAAGGCTGCCTTCCTGCTTTCCCTCCTATTCATTCGCGGCAAAATAAAGTTATCAAAAAATATTTCTTGATTGGATAAGGCCGATATAACCTTTTGACCTTTCCAGCCCATCTCCTTGACCAGTGAGGAAATTGCTTTCCCTAGTTCTACAGGAGCTATAATCTTACCGTACTCTATTACTCCATTTGGTGTTGGCATTGAGGCAAAATCCATTAGTTCCAAGCCTTTTTTGACTTTCTTTACCCTGGCCAGCTTGATTTTCTTGCTACCTATGTCCAAACCAATTCCAGTAGCCCGGAAAAGCATGACTATACCTCCCCCTTCATTACTACTAAATTGCTTGCTGAACTTTTTGGCATTTAGCAAAGTCTCCAAAGCATGTCCCTATAAAAACTTATTAATTCTATTTGATACATCCATACCAGCCAAGCGGCTATAGCGAGAAAGGGAGCAAACTTGATAGCTGTCTTAAGCCCTGCCTGGCCCTGTATTAATAACACTACAGCCCATAATCCCCCGAGCCAGGATGAGATAAGAATAACCATTAGGGCTCCCGAAAATCCAGTAAATGCACCTATAAGCGCAGCCAGTTTTATATCCCCTCCACCCATACCCCCACGGGAGATTAGAGCTATAAAAAGAAATATTAGGCCAAAACCCACAGCTCCCAAAAGTGATTGCTTAATACCTATGGTGACAAAACCCAGGCCTAAACCCAATAAAAGCCCGGTGAGGCTTAAAGTATCAGGGATAATACCCTTATTTATGTCGGTAAAAGCAGCGGCTACCAGGATGGCGGTTAATACCACCCCGCTAAATGTTTGCATAGAGAATCCCCATTTTAGAAAAACCAGCATCCAGAGAATAGGGGTAATTATTTCCACCAGTAAATATTGAGCCGGGATACTTTCTCGGCAATAGCGACATTTTCCACGCAAAAGGATGAAGCTAAGCAACGGCAGGAGGTCAAGAAGGTATAGTCTATGACCGCAGGCAGGACATCGACTGGAGGGGTAGAGAAGAGATTCTCCCCGGGGAAGTCGATAAATGACTACATTTAGGAAAGAAGCCAGAAGTAGAAAAAATATGGCCATCAACACATAATAATACATAAAATAACACCCATTTTCTCTCGATACCTGGAGTTTCGGAAGTCGGAGGTTTTTAACTATCTGTTTCCAGGCAGTAGTATTCTATTACTGCGCTCTCATAGGGTTGTGGACTGCTAGCGGTATAGGTATATAGCAGTTTCACTTTTAGCTTCTTTTTCGCCTGGTTATAAACAGCGGTTGAGGTTAAGCAATAGCGGCACTTTTTCTTCCCACTTTCCTGGAGCTCGTCTTCCTGGGGTTTACCGTTATTGCTCTCTAAGTCAACCGGGCTACAGGCAAACTCCTCAGCTTTTTCTGTAACTTTAATCTGGGCTTTTATACCATCTGAGATAGTTACTTCTTCCTCAAATTCAGCCGGCAAGCCTCTATGCCATATTTCTTCTATGGCCCATTCAACCCCGCCATCAGCAGCTTGTTGGGCCTGTTGTGATTGAAATAGATAAAAACTCAGTTTCTTTTCTATACTGGCCAGCTCTATTGCAGCGATTCCCCAAATAGTGCAAAGCAGCATTACCATTAAGGCCATGAGCATGAGAGCTCCATCCTCGTTCTTAAAAGCATTCACTATTCACAATCCCTCCTGCAAAGACTTCCCCGTTACATCTCCAGTTCCCTATTACTCTGGGGTAGTGCTGATACGGGAGCGAACTGCAGTACTAAGACGGTAAATTTCATTATTTACAGAAGATTCCACGGTGATTGTGATTAAATCGGAATCCGAACTGGATTGAAAGTTTAAATAGTTAATATTTTGTACCAGAGCCAGGTTGTTTCGCCGCAGGTTATTGCTGTGGAGAAAATAATGGATTTCTTCTGCTGGCTTTCCCTCTACAGGTAAATGTAGTATTAGTTGCTCACTATTTAAACTGCTACCTCCTTGCGGCGGACAGGAAGAAAGAATATCCCGGGTAATCCACTGCATTGCCGTTCGCGCATAATGATGAGCTTCACAGGCGGCAGATTGTCTTTCACTGCCAGTAAACATCAGCCAGTTAAGCAAAAATAGACCAGAGCCTACCAGAGAAACCAGGCTCAGGGCCAGCAGCACTTCCAGCAGGGTAAAGCCTTGTGAGCTGTATCTATTCACAACCCGCTCTCTCCTTTTCTCATCATTGTCAGCAGGCAGAGCTTTTGCTTTTGCTCTCCTTCATACCAAGAAAGGGTTACCCGAATGCGATAAAGTCTATCCAAAGCGTCAACCTTTTCCATATCGATCCGGGCGCTAATCCCCGGCGGAATAGCGGGCGTATATCCTTCCCCCAAGCCCAATATCTCCGGCTCTGCCATTGAAACACTCTTTATCTTTTCCGGCTTTTCCCGCAATTCTTCCAGCAAAGAAGCAGCATAATATGTGGCTGTGCTTTCATAACGGGAATGCTTTATCCATATCGTTGTAGTTGAAAATATAGCCAGGGCCATATTGCTTATTATGGTAAAGATGACCAGGGCCAACAGCACCTCCAAGAGAGTCATAGCTTCCTGACCTGGCCAACTTCGTTGTATCTTTCTCGACATAAACCAGACTCCATTTCTTAGCTATAATTAGAGCTAAGCGCTACTATTTTTAATTTTCCTGGCAAAAGTAATAAGCATTGCAACAGTTGTTTTTAATCTTTTGCCGTATCCTTAGCATGAGTTACTATTGCCTTACCACCCTCATCAATCTTTAATCTATATTCACCTGTATCCATTGGGTTCTCGGGAATCTCTTTGAGAAAATCCGGCACCAGCTTTTCTCCCGTCTGGCCTTCTGCTCTAAAAAAAGTATCATTGGAAAGCGGAACCGCGTTTCCATTTTCCGGTATTTTCCCAGTTTGTCCAGTCTGCATATACCAAAGTTCGGCGGCTTCTCTTATTATCTTCTTATTAGCCTCATCAGCTTTTTCCTTGGCCGTTTCTAAAACACCTGTGAAACGGGGCACTGCCAGTCCAGCTAAAATACCTACGATAGCCATGACCAGGATTAATTCCACCAGGGTGAAACCTTTTTCTCCAACTTTTCGCTGGCCCAAATCCAAAAATTTGAGCATACTATCCCCTCTTTCCTCTCAATTAAATGGCTTTATGGCCAAGCTCCATCCCCCTCTTTTTATTCCCGCAAGCTACAACACTCAGGCCATAATCTTCATTAGGTCAAAAACAGGAAGAATAGTGGCAATTATGATTCCCGTTACCAGTATAGCGACAAATATGATCATAACAGGCTCTACTGCAGCCAGCAGTATATTAATCGTATATATTACTTCTTGTTCATAGTAATCTGCTATTTGGGCAAACATGCTATCCAGGCTCCCGCTTTCTTCGCCTATTGCTATCATCTGGGCAAACATGGTATCAAAAATAGCCGTAGCCTCTAGAGGTACGCTGATGGATTTGCCTTCGCTTATCTCCCGCCCGGCCTGTCGTATAGCCTGGATAACCACTTCATTTCCCACCACTCCTCCGGCCACTTCCAGTGCTTGTAGAATAGGGATTCCTGCCTGTAAGAGAATGGCCATAATTCGGGCAAAATGAGCCGCTATTATTCGGGATAAAAAAGTTCCCCAGAGGGGCAGACGCAAAAGAAACTTATCCGTAAACTGCTTTCCCGGGTTCGTTTGTATCCATATTCTATGTATCAGAGCTATTGCTATAATGGCCAGTAATAAGGCTATCCAATACTTATTTAGAAACAACCCCAAATTCAAAAGCAGTTGTGTTGGCAGGGGAATTTCTGCCCCGGCTGATGCAAAAACATTAACAAATGCGGGCATAATAAAGGAAATAATGAAAAATATGACCAGCAACGCCATTAATGTTATGATTAGCGGATATATTGAAGCTGCCTTTATTTTAGCGTTTATATCCTGCTCCCTTTCCAGATGATGACTAAGGTTTTTAAGTACCGTCTCGAGAGTACCTCCCATTTCCCCAGCTTTAATCATGTTTATATAAATGCTGGAGAAAACTTTGGGATGCTGGGAAAGGGCCACCCAGAGTGCCTGTCCCTGCTCAATATCATCATGAATTTTGAGCAAAGCCTTCTTTAAGGTCCGGTTGCGGTTTTTTTGTCCCATTACTTTAAAAGCTTTTATGATGGAAAAACCAGCTGTAAGCATGGCCAGGAATTGCCGGGTAATCATAAGAACTTCTTTCTTGCTCACTTTAAGGGAAAATAACTCTCTATTAATTACCGGACTGGTTCTATTTACTTCTTGTAAAGATATGATGTAATAACCTTGCCGGAGAAGATTACGTATCAGGGAATCGCGGTCTTTTGCTTCCTGCAGTCCTCTTAGCACTTTACCCCGTGAATCTCGAACCTTATATGTAAATTCCAAAGCCTCTTCACTCCCGCTTTATAACAGATCAAGGAAATGATCCTCCTGGTGTTTTAAATCAATAAGTTTAACTTCTTCCCCAAACTAGACCTTGCTTGCTCGCCTCTTCGTCGCTTATTAGCCTTTGGTGCCATAGCTCCTGCATCGCCTTTTCCATGGTTACCATCCCAAAAGAACTACCTGTTTGCATAGAGGAATAAATCTGATGTATCTTATTTTCGCGGATAAGGTTACGCACCGCAGGAGTAGCTATCATTACTTCAACTGCCAGTATCCGTCCCTTGCCATCAGCACGACACAGTAGTTGTTGATTAATAACGCCTTGCAGGCAATTGGCTAATTGTAGGCGCAACTGGGTCTGTTGATGAGGGGGAAAGATATCGATTATCCGTTCTAAAGTCTGTATTGCTGTTCCTGAGTGCAGTGAGGCCAGAACCAGGTGACCAGTCTCAGCCGCAGTAATAGTCGTAGATATGGTTTCCAGATCCCTCATCTCTCCCAACATAATTACATCCGGGTCCTGTCGCAAGGCTGCGCGGAGCGCCTGCGGAAAAGACTTACTATCAGCTCCAATTTCCCTCTGATTAACAATGCAATTATGGTTACTATGCAAGTACTCTATAGGGTCCTCTAAAGTTAAAATGTGGAATTTACGGGATTGGTTCAAGAGGTCAATCATAGCTGCTAGAGTAGTGGACTTCCCGCTCCCACTGCTCCCGCTTATAAGGACAAGTCCTTTTTCCTGCATTGCCAGTTCCCTTACTATCGGTGGCAAGCCTAACTCATCCCATTCCGGGATCTTAAGCGGTATAATTCTTATGGCCAGGGCCCAGGAGCTGCGCTGTTTAAAAAGGTTGACCCGGAACCGGGCTATTCCAGGAATTGAATAAGCAAAATCTACCTCGCCCTGTTTTTGAAAAGCTTCCATAATCCCCTTATGAGGAATAATTTCTCGGGCCAAGCTCTGGACTTCCTCCTTACCCAAAAGCAAATCTTCAGGCAGTGAGACTAAATGACCATTTACTCGATACAATGGAGGTTGGGAATAGCCCAGGTGAACATCTGATGCTCCCATTTCCACAGCTTTTTTTAATATTTCCTCTAGCTTTATAAAAGCCAATTCATAATCCTCCCATGAATATTGTTTTCATTACTTCTTCCAAAGAACTCCGGCCCTCTCTAGCTTTAGTAATAGCATCTAGCATAATACTAATCATGCCATTCTTAATTGCCGTTTTCTGCAAGCGGTCCTCTGAACTTTCCCCCCGGTTGAGCAAGTCACGAATTTCCGACCCTAAAAGCATTATTTCCTGCAGAGCAATTCGCCCCCGGTAGCCCGTGTTACGACAGGCCCTACATCCCTTTGAACGAAAAAACACCCGTCCTATATCGAGCGGTAAACCCAACTTTTTAGCCAACTGCTCCTCAATCGTATATTCCTGACGGCAATAGCAACACAATTTCCTCACCAATCGTTGTGATACCACCCCAGCCAGTGAGGAAGCCAGCAAGAAGTCTTCAATCCCCATATCCCTTAACCGCGTAATGCTCCCAGCGGCACTATTGGTGTGTAAGGTGGAAAAAACCAGATGCCCGGTTAAAGCAGCCTGTACCGCCAGCCGTGCTGTTTCCCTATCTCGGATTTCACCCACCATGATAACGTCAGGGTCTTGCCTCAATATGGCACGTAAGCCGCTGGCAAATGTCAGTCCGGCTTTAGGATTTATTTGCACTTGATTGACTCCAGGAAGAGTATATTCTACCGGATCCTCCAGGGTGATAATGTTTTTCTCTATGGAATTAATCTGGGTTAAGATGGAATAAAGAGTGGTGGTTTTTCCGGAACCAGATGGGCCCGTAACCAGAACCATACCTTGAGAGCAATGGGATAGTGCCAACAGGTTTGCCTGGTTGTTGGAACTAAAACCTAATTGTCTGATTTCTGTTAAAGCATTAGCCCGATCTAGTATACGCAAAGCCAGCTTTTCTCCCCAGGCGGTGGGCAAAGTGGAGGTGCGAAAATCAACTTCTCGCTCTTCGATAGTGGCTCGAAAACGTCCATCCTGTGGCAGCCTCTTTTCTGAAATGTCCATACCGGCCATTATTTTTATTCGGGAAACTATCGGAGACAGTAAGCTAAGCGGGAGCCGGGCGGCTTCATAAAGCTCGCCATCCAGGCGAAAACGCAATCTGATATCCTGCTGTTCCGGCTCAATATGAATGTCACTGCAACCCTCTTCCACTGCTTGGGTCAAGATAGAATTCACCAAAAGGACAATGGGAGCATCCTGGTCAAGCTTTAAAAATCGGGGGTTTTTACGGATATTAACAAAATTATCATCTTGCGGGTAGTTTCCTAGCAAATTCTTTGACATGACCAGGCAACCTCCAAAAGTAGCTTATAGACCTGGCAAAACCTCCCCTGTTTTTGAATAAAGAGAGTTTTTCAACTCTGTTACCAGGCCTGTCTTATTTCATTCGTTTTTATTACCTTTATATTTGCCATATTTAAGCATCGGAAGAAACTGCGAAGCAGTTTCATCACAGCGCTACAACGAGGCGGAAGATTAGCCTGACCGTTAAAGAAGCAGGGGACATATTTCACCTCGTTATATTAATGCTACTATATTTTAGATTTTATTAATAGTATTTTGACAATTATGTTAACAATATCTATTATTGCGACCATTTCTTCCTTTAGTTTTAATTCATTAGATAATATAATTTAGAAAGAAGTGATTGAAATTATCGACCATACTAAGGAGTTGATCAAATGGCAGATGAACTCTGGCGCTATTACTATTTTTTGGAAGACGATGCTGATAATTTTACTCCATTAAAAGAAATACTACAGAAAAATAAGGTCAATTATTACCCTAACTATTCTTTCAAGCTCCTGGAAGAAGAAAAAAGCTTCTCCTACCAATTGAAACAGGATAATTTATGCATTCTGGTATTATGTTGTTTGGTGGAAAAAAGTGATTGGGCGAATTGCCTTGCCTCAATAGAAGCTTGGGAGGAAGAATCTGGCATTAACACTGCGGATATCATTGCCGAGACTAGCGTTTTTCTTTCTACGAAAATGGCATGGGATGAATTCCTGCTATTCACACAAAAATTATCCCGGCAAAAAGAGGCCCTTAATATTGGAATCGAAGAAGGCCAGATGGCCCGACTTTGCCGTTTATGGCCCCAGGGTAAGGCCTTTTACGCTTGTCATTTGGATAAATACACCAGGCAGAACCGCAATTTTCTAGGAAGTGAACTTCCTTTATTGGAAGCCAGTCTCTTGCGCTTGCGTATGATTTCATCTTTCTTGAGAGAGCAGAAAAATACGGTGCTCAGGGAAAGGGAGCAATTGGATCAAGAGTTGTCCGCTATTCTTCATACCCAATTGGTTATGGAGAAAGGGAGTATGGAGGAAGCAATGGAGTTGGAGGAGCAAGTTGAAGGGCTATCCCGGGCTTATGGGAAAATAGCGGGAGACTATAACACCCTGTTGTCTGCTGCCAAGCGCCTTTCTTCCCTGTTGCAATCCTTCAAGCAACAAATAAGCTCTTTGCGTGGTGCGGATTTAAGTGAAGGTTTTATTAGTGATATGATTAATCCCTATTTAATTCGTCTGAGGGAGATAGAGGAAGCGCAAAACAGTGTCATAATATCCCGGGAAAACCACCGAGCGGCCATCGAAGTAGCCCGGAGCAAAATCGATATTATGAATGCCCGCTCCAACATTGCTACCCAGAAAGAAATAAGGAACCTAATGCAATTGAATGTTACCATTCAAAAACAAAGCCTGGTTTTTCAATATGCTGCCGGTTTGATTGAATTTATAGTTTTAGCATATTACAGCCATTCGCTATGGTCCCATCTAGCCCATGGGGCTTATGCAGTTATACCGGGCTGGATTCAGTTTCTGGTGGTTATAGCCTTTTCCGGCAATACCGTATATTGTACTCATCTGATGGCTGAGTACATGCAAGGAGATCATCATGTAAAGAATAAATTAATAGCCGCCGCCATTCCCTTGTTTTTGATATTGTTAATCGTAATAGCTGCCAGTTCTTTACTATCCTCTCCGCTTCCCCATTAACCCATCATTTTTAAGGCCTTAAGGCGTTCGGAGAGCTTTTTCAGATGCATATCTTCCTCGCGGGCTATCTGTTCAAACAATAGCCTGGTTTCCTGGTCTTCCGCCTGTTTGGCCAATTCTTTGTAGCGGTCACGGGCCTGAGCTTCGGCATTAACCGCCAGTTCCATGGCTTTTAAGAGGTTGGCATTCATATTTTGTCCCCCCATATTTTAAGGTCGCTGCAAAAAGTACTAAATACGGATTAGCTGGAATTCAAGTCTACTATCACTCATTGTTAGCTGAGTGCTGTATGAAGGACACCTCTAACTTTTCTTATTTAATTATAGCTAAACTTGAGGCCACTGCAAAAGTTATAAATATTAGTAATATCACTTCAATACGGTGTCAAAAGGGCCGTCCCCTTGACACCTTATAAGCTATTCTGAGCTTGCCGGATAGCTGCCAGCAGCTCTTCGCGGCTTATATCCTCGCTGAGTACAAAGTTTCCTATGCCCCGGGGTAAGACCAGGCGCAGCTTATGGTTGATTACCTTCTTGTCGTTCAACATGCCTTCATAAATAGCCGGCGGCTCGAAATCCGGCCAACGGATAGGAATACCCAGGCAACGGTAGAGCTTTATGATTCGCTCCAATTCATCCACAGTCAGATAGTTCTTTTCCCGGGCCAAAAAAGACGCAGCTATCGTACCCATAGCCACCGCCTCGCCATGCCGCAGCCGGGAGTAGTTACCCAGTTTTTCCAAGGAGTGGCCAAAGGTGTGTCCTAGATTCAATATGGCCCGCAGCCCGGTTTCTCTTTCGTCTTTGGCTACCACTTCGCTCTTTATCCGGCAGGATTCGTAGATTATTTTTTCCAGAGAGCCAGCTTCCTGCGCCTTAATAGCTTCGGCATGTGATTCCAGGTAATCGAAGAAATTGATATCATGGATTATTCCGTATTTCACCACTTCGGCCAAGCCGCTCTTATACTCCCGCTTGTCCAGGGTAGCCAGAGTCAAATAGTCGATGATAACCATGCGTGGTTGATGAAAGGCACCAATCAGGTTTTTTCCCTGCGGGTGATTTATAGCCACCTTCCCGCCTACGCTGCTATCCACCTGGGACAGGAGGGTGGTAGGAATTTGAACATAGTCTATCCCCCTCTGGTAGAGAGCAGCCACCAGACCGGCCAGGTCACCAACAACGCCCCCACCCAAAGCCAGTACTAGGCTGCTACGTTCTAATTGAGCTTCCACTGCCTGGTCCAAAACCTTGAAGGCTTCTTCCTGGTTCTTATACTGTTCTCCATCCGGCATTAGAGCCACACTTACGCTAAAGCCCTGCTTCTCCATAGCTTCTTGCACTTTCCGGCCATAAAGCGCAAAAACAGTCGGATTGCTTACCAATAGAATTTTGTCGGTCCTGCTTACCTGACGAAGTAAAATACCAGAGCTTTTCAATAAACCGCCTTCAATGTATATCGGATAGCTTCTTTCTCCCAAACTGACCTCTAATTCACGCAAGCTGTACATCCTTTCCCTGTTATGCTACCTTAAGCGCCGGGTTATTTCTTCAACAATCTCCCGGGGTTCCTTATTATTTGTATTGATGCGGAAATCAGTACAGGCATAAAAAGCCTCCCTTTCTTCCAGCATGGCTTTAATTTCCTCTTCCCCATACTCCTTTTTTATTAGAGGGCGGCTAGCTTTTTTTCGCTTTACTCGTTTGAGAATTTCTTCGGGACTAGCCTCAAGACAAATCAAAATACCATTTTCTCTCAAGGCCTCAATATTCTCCTGTCTTAATACTACCCCTCCTCCGGTAGCAATAACCAGGTTGCTTTCATGGCCAAGTTTTTGTGCCAGCAGCTTTTCCTCCGAACGAAATCTGATTTCCCCATGCTTGCGAAAGATTTGATTGATGGACAAACCGGTAATCTTCTCAATCTCCCGATCCATATCAATAAAAGCCATTTTCAGCTTTTCCGCTAGCCTTTGACCAACAGAACTCTTTCCTGTACCCATAAAACCGATTAATACTATATTTTTTCCCATTTCCACACCCTTTTCAAATAAGCCTGGTAGGTTGTATAGGACTTCCTGATTTCATCCAGGCTGTCACCAGAAAACTTCTCCAAAAAGGCCCGGGCTATAGCAAAAGCCAGCATGCTTTCCCCTACTATTGCCGCAGCTGGAACCGCACAGATATCAGAACGCTCAATATCGGCCTTCTCCTCCTGCCACAATTTTGTATTAACACTGGTCAAAGGCTTATAAAGAGTGGGGATAGGCTTCATATAAGCACGAGCCCAAACCGTCTCTCCATTACTTATTCCTCCTTCGATTCCTCCGGCCCGGTTGCTCTTCCGGTGGAGTCCCCCTTCCTCACTATAAAATATCTCATCGTGTACCCGGGAACCCGGTTCAGCAGAGTTGGCAATACCTTCTCCGATTTCCGCCGCCTTTATAGCTGGAATACTCATCAGTAAAGCGCAAATCTGACTGTCCAACCTGCTCTCCCAGCTTATATAACTACCCAATCCCGGCGGCACTCCGATAACTCCAACTTCAAAACTGCCGCCAAGCGATTCCCCCTTTGACCTGGCCTGGTCAATGGCCTCCCTCATCAGAGGCTCTTTTTCTGTATCCACCGAGTGTAAGGGGGATTCATCCACTTTCTCCCGCAAATCTTGCCAATTCTGCTCATTCACCTGCCAGGTTTTCACCTGCACCGGTCCTATGGATTTTACCTGACTATAAACCCTTATATTAAACGACTCCAAGAGCTTTTTAAACATGGCTCCGGCCGCTACCCGGGCAGCAGTCTCGCGGGCACTGGCCCTTTCTAAAATGTTGCGCATATCTGACTGATTATACTTCATGGCCCCGGCCAAATCAGCATGCCCGGGCCGAGGGCGATTTACGATTTTTTCTTCATGCCGCTTGCATTCTCCTGTCGCCATTATCTCCTGCCAGTTTTCGAAATCCTGGTTTCTTATAAGATAGGAAATAGGCGTGCCCAGGCTATAGCCATTCCTGATTCCGGAGAAAATCTCCACGCGGTCTGATTCAATCTTCATCCTGCCCCCTCGTCCGTAGCCCTTTTGTCTCCTTTGCAGTTCCCGGTTAATATCCTCTTCCCCTATTTCAACGCCGGCAGGCATTTGCTCAACAATACCAATAAGACCCTTCCCATGTGATTCGCCAGATGTAATAAAGCGTAACACCATCCGTGTCCCCCTATTTCTTTTTAATATATCCGCCTTGAAAGTGTTTGGGTTCCATAAAAACTACAAAGGCATCCGGGTCTTTTTCATATATCTTATCCGCCACAGCCACAGCCATATTGCGTTTGAGAAAAATATTTAGAACCAGTTTGGAGCCGGCCTTACCACTGGCTTCCCAACAAGTTACCGGAAAACCTTCTTCCCGTAATTCCTCCACAATATGACCATGCTCGCTGTCAATGGTTACCTGCACCCCCCGGTAACCCAGGGCAATCTTTTCTTCCAGGATAGATCCCAGGAGGATACCCAAGGCAAAACCAGAACAAAAGACCAGTAGTTTTAAGGGTTCATTCAGTGAACCGATTACCAAGCCCAGGGCTACGGTATAAATAAGGATCTCAAAAAAACCGATTATGGCCGCCGGTATTCTATCCCCGCGGATAACCAGAATCATCCTCACCGTTCCCAGAGAAACATCCAGCACCCGGGCCAGGAAAATAAAAATTAGTTCAAATAGCATATTACTCCCCTCATTCCCAGTTTAATGGAGGTTTATCGGAAACCCTAATCCTCCCCGCAGCCACGCTTACTATAATATAGCGTCTTTCCCCTTTTTGGTTTTCCAGGGTTACCGTTCCTGCGTGAGAAGGTACTCCTGAAGGCAAGAAAATACAGGCTGCTTTGTTATCATGCTTGGCAAAAGTGGTCAGGCCCAAATATGTAATACCCGGGCTTAATTGATAGGTGGAGCCATTTTTAACTTTATATTTGGTATCACTGGTATAAAAGTATATCACTTGCGATTGCCCGCAGCTTATGGCTTCCTGCCGCGCCATGCGCAGCACCCGGGACATTCTTTGGGCATCACTTTGCAGCCGCTGCTTTTGTATAATAGTCGAAAATTCCGGAGCGGCCAGGGCCAGGACCAAGCCAAGAATAGCGATGACAAGCAGGAGTTCAATCAGGGTCAACCCTTTTTTCGAGCTGATTTTGCACCACTTCCTTCATGTAGTCCAGGGGAGGCTTTTGCCCCAGCAGTATTTCCAGGGTCAGAGCTCCTTGCTGAACGAACATCCCCAGTCCGTTCATGGTTTCAAGCCCCAGTTCTTGCCCCAAAGATAAAAAACGGCTTTGCAGCGGGTTATAAATAAGGTCGCACAAGACGGCCCTGCTTCCCCGCAGATCCTCTTTACTTACCGGCGATTTACCAGTATCAGGAAACATCCCCACCGGAGAGCAGTTAATGATAATGCTGGCCGTCCGACTTAAACGTTGAAATTCAAGCGTGTTCATTAGGAAAGCTGAAGCTAAACTTGAGCTGCGGCTGGTTATGAACTCTGCCAGTTGCCTGGCCCGGGAGAAATCCAAATCCAAAAAATCCAGGCGGCTTACACCAAGACCAGCCAGAGCAAAGGCCACCGAGCGGGCTGCCCCTCCGGCTCCAATAAACAACGCCCTTTCTCCGGGGTCGATTCCTTCTTCCCGTAATGCTTCTACGAATCCCCGGCCATCAGTATTATAACCATGCAGGTGCCCGTTTTTATTCTTTATCACATTTACTGCCCCGAAGGCCGCCGCTTCGGGTGATAATTCATCCAAAAAGGGGATAATCTTTTCCTTGTAGGGGATGGTAACATTCAATCCTCGAAAATTCAGAGTGCGGATAGCGGAAGGAATTTCAGGCAGCTTTCCTTCCTCGATTTCCAGTGCTAGATAAATACAGTTTAAGCCCATCTTTTTAAGGGTAAGATTGTGCATCAGGGGAGAAAGACTATGCTGCAAGGGATAACCTATCAAGCCCATAAGTTCAGTTTTGATATCTAAAGGCACATTTCTTTCTCCTTTCTTAATGTGAGGAATACGGAGTAAGGAGTGAGGGGTTGGAGGCTCCCTAACTAGCTATTCCTAATAAAAAATAAAAACTCCCGACTTACCCCCGACATCTGACGATCTTCCCCCCAAACGCCTGACGCCTGATGTCTGACGACCTATTCGTCCGACGTCCGGCGACCGACGACTAATTCTTGGCGCAAACGGCGCAAAACAAAGTATTCCAGGCAACGGGATATTTTGGTGCCCGGAAACTCTCTCTTATCCAAGGGTACCACCAGAATCGTAAACAGGCCCGCCCGGTTTCCTCCCAAGACATCGGTAAATATCTGATCGCCTATTACTGCGGTTTCGGCAGCCTGGCTTTCCATTAGGGAGAGAGCCTGGAAGAAAGCCCTGCGCCGGGGTTTCTGAGCCCGGTGAAGATATGGAATCCCCAGGCTCCTGGCTACAGCCAGAACTCTCTGTTCGCCGTTGTTGGATAGGATACAGGCCTTGAAGCCCTGGCCCTTGATGTTCTCAAACCATTCCGCTATTTCTTGCCTTACTTCCCTTCTGTTCCACTCGGTAATTGTATTATCAAGATCCAAAATAAAAGTGTTAATCTTTATTTCTCTAAGTTTATCCAGCGGTATATCCAAAAGAGATTTAACATAGATTTGAGGATAAAGGAATTCAAACATTTACAAACCTCACTACTATTGATGATTTTCCAGCATTCGCTGCCGCAAGAGAGCAGCGGATAATTCCGGCGCCACCGGATTGGTGTAATAACCCGTAGCCATCTCAAAGCCATTGGTCACGATAAAGCGTGGATTTACCTCCATGAACCAGTGAGCCCCTTCCGAGCTAACCCCGTTTACCGGTCCGGTGTTTATCACGATATTATAGGAGGGATTGCTTAAAGAATCAAGCATAATAGTTAGAAAGGTTTTCAAGGTCCTGGCCAAATCAGATATCTCTTTTTCGCTTATATCACCGAAATGCTCTTTATGCTCTTTAGGTATTATCCAGGTCTCATAGGAAAAGCGTGAAGCATAAGGCGATAAGAGGAGAAAGTGTTCACTTTCGTATATTATTCGCTCCCCGTTTTCTTGTTCCTGCTCCATAATGGAACATAAAAGGCACTTTTGGTTCTGCTGGTAGTAGCTGGCTGGAATGGTCACATGCAACGGAACCATGGGAAGTGCCACTATCTGGCTATGACTATGCTCCTGAGAGGCACCGGCAAATAACCCCTGGTTTTTATAAATCTGAATATATTTGATACGAGGATCAACTGCCAGGGCCTGGTAGCGCTCCTTGAACATACGATAAATCAATTCTATTCTTTCCTGTGAAAACTGGTGAAATTCATAATTGAGACTTTTGCATAACTCAAAAAAATCCGTATAGCAAAAGCAAATATTTGAGTAACACAGCGCCACCGCTTTACAGTAAATTACAGTTAGTCAATCTAGTTACATTCGTTAATAAATAATTTCAGTAATTGGGCATACTCCTCCCTTTAAAGGGATAGTTCTTAAAAAACTGATAAAATATTATGCTGCTGATGATCTAGTACTGCTGTCTTGGTTTATTGCTATTACAGCTGCAATCATAGTTATAGCGCAGAGATAAGCGTGGGTTTCAACCTTAGTTATTTTTCTAACGTTTAGCCCGTCTTCTAAACCCAAGTTTTCCTTAAAACGGCTGAAACAGCGTTCTGAGTAGGTTCTCAAATTATATTGCTTCTGCCAGTTAGCAGAGCCCCGGTGGGGACTTGAAAATAACCTGGGATCGTCTTTAACTTTAGTTTTTACCACCATTCCATAGTTGCTATCAGAACACCAGGCGGAGCCAAAAGGACAGTCGCATTTACCCATAATATGAGGACATCTAAACTTGTTTACTCCCTGATAGGAACCCCAGTACACCATCCGATACCTAGCAGAACAGATGGGAGTTCCATCCCAATCAAAACCTTCTGGAGGTTGTTTAGCACCCCGCTTATTCAGGGCAATGATAGCTTGGGCGTGGTATTTATCTCTGATTACAGAATATATTTCACGGTGGTCATAGCCAGCATCCATCAGGAAGTAAACTATTTTGGACTGAGTATTGGCACAACATTTCTCAACCAACTCCAAAGCTACACTGGAATCAGAACAATTGGCCGGCGTTACCTTCATTGCTATGGGAAGCCCGGACCTTACATCGGTGCCAATATGGAGCTTGTAGCCAAACCACTTGATAGGGTTGCCGTTGGTATCACTCTTAATACCCCAATCAGCGGCATTACCATCCTGGATGATATTCTTGCGGGGAACGGACTTTTCATAAGCTTCTACCTTGGTAGCGTCAATTGCTACTGAACTAAGATCAAGAAGGCCCATTTCCTCTGCTTGTTTAACCAGGGAAGTAAACAATGTTTCTAAACAACCGCTCTGAGCAAGTTTTGAATAAAACCGGCTAAAACATGATTTGCTAGGCGCGGTACCAAATGGTTCAAAACCGCAAACATACCGTAGATGAGGATCATAAGTAAGTCGTTCAACCAGTTGAGTAAAGGTACCCATGTTCTCTAGTCTCATAGCTATCAGGGCATTTAACATCGCATAGGCTGGGTATGGTTTTGGTCCAACTCTTATCTCGCCAGGTTTATCTAATTTGCAAAGAACTGGTTTTAGATCAAGGGTGTTAATTATTTTCTCAAGCCTTGATTTCGGTTGTATTTTTAATGCGTCTTCAAAGGAGAAAATACAGTTCTGTCGAATATTCATAAGTGACTTCGCCTCCTACGGGTTATTTGTTTTGTCACTTATTAATTCGGCAAAATGGGGGTGAAGTCCTTTTTCTGTACGACTCAAACCCCATTATTTTGGGTCTTAACTAATGTGCAAAAGTCTCAATTATGATCTGAGTTTCCTATCACCACTTCCTGCTTTCCCAGGCCATTGCAGCTAAAGTATATCCCTGATCGTTCTTCCTGTAATTCTCCCTCCAGCTTAAAGGCAGAATACTTGCTGGGTACTGTGCGAACAATCCAACCCGGAGAATCCGGAACCGAGTTATCCTTTCTCACTGCAGCAATTTCCGGTGGAGTAAGCGATTCATTACCGGCACAAAAAGGACAGACTTTATCCTTGCGAACATAAGTACCATTTCGGTTAATCGGAAAAAACCTTGGTTCAAGGGCCTGTTCGGTAGCGATTAATACCCATTTGTCATGCAGCAAATCCTTTCTCAATTCCGGCATACCTGTCCCCCCTTAAAGCAGCCGCTTATTATTATAACGAGGTGAAATATGTCCGCTTCGTCAAGCGGTCGGATTCTTATTAACAAAAAAGGCGGTAGGTTCTAATCCCCTCCTCGTTGCAGCACTGTGTTAAAACTACTCCGCAGTTTTTTCCGATGCTTGATTAATTATATTCCCAGGAAAGACAATTAATTGCTCTGGTTTTAAACATACTCTATTAATTATATCTTTAACCCTGGCTGAATAACCAGCATAAAGTATCTTTATGGGAAATTTTATTCGAGAAAATGATTGCCCTGCAAAATAGTAAGATAAAAAACAGAAGGCACTTAATTTAGCCCCATTGGGGGGCAGGGAGGACGCCCCAGGAGTTTACCGTTTAATATCAAGAGGTGAATAAACAAGGGGGCTACAATGTAACCCCCTTGACCCCTCGGTCGTAATCCTTCAGATGCTTGGCTGCTCTCCAGTCCTCATCCTCTTGTTAGGCAAGATAATTGGTGTTTAGTCTAAGGCAAATTGCTCCGAGCTACTGACCTTAACGTTATCAGGTTTTTCTTCATGTCTTCTATACTCGTCAGTGTATTCCTGCCAGGGTTTGTCGTCTATGTTTATCCATAAAAAGCACATAATAATTACCTCCTTGGTTATTTCACTTTATTTTTCCCTTGGAGCCATCTATTATGTAGATTTTATTAGAACATATATCGCCATTTCCTTATCCGGGATTACAAGAGAACCGTCCATTTGTCATCTCCCTTGTCATCTAATATCGTTAAAAGAGCTTAATGACACAACAAAAACGTCCCCTTTTGTCCCCTGGATAATATTATTATAATTGTCATAGCGTTCAACACCATCCGGTAATATACTGATAAGGGTGAAAAAGTAAATTCCTATCTATAGCATTGGGCATAGCCAGTATAGTAAACACCTTGACGGTATTTCCGACTATAAAGGAAGTATCCTTTACTAACTGCCGGGATAAACGGGCTTTTAGTATGGTATTGATAGATTGAAAGACCAGCCGCAAGGTTTTTCACCACGCTCAGCATAACAGTGGGACCTCAAGTGTGCGGGGAAGCATACCTGGCTTGAGCGCGCAAGTCTCCGGTCGGCCCTGTCGGCAGCCAGTTAGCCGCCAAAAGAAAACTTTTTGAACAGCGTGAGGTGACCTTGCTACTCCAACTGCATTAATAACTCTCCGTTCTTAACCTGCTGCCCTTCCTGGACGGTTATGTTGCCCACTTTACCGCTTACCGGAGCCGCAATCCGCGTCTCCATCTTCATGGCCTCAATTATAATCAAGCTTTGGCCGGCCTCAACACTATCGCCTGCCTTGACCAGTATTTGGACAACTGTTCCCGGGATGCTGGCCCCAATATCCTTTTTGTTGTTGGGATCAGCCATTAATGTCGAACCAATTTCAACATCAAAAGTTTTATGATATTGCTTATCCAGGATGGTAATTTCTCTTTGATTGCCGTTAACCTCAAAGTATATCTTCCGGTAGCCTTCTTTATTGACTTTACCGATGTTGACCAGCTTGATGATAAATGTCTTGCCTTCCTCAAGTTCAACTTCGCAGACTTCACCCTGGCTTATCCCGTCGAAAAATACTGAGCTGTTCATTCTGCTTAGATCACCATACGATTTCTTGAATTCCAAATATTCTTCAAAAACTTTGGGATAAAGGGCATAGCTCAAAATATCCTGCCTGATGGCTGGCAGGTTATATTCTTCCTGGAGATAATTCTTAATGGCCTCAAAATCGGCCGGTTTTAATAATTCGCCCGGGCGGGTACTAATAGGCTGCTTATCCTTCAAAAC
The DNA here is from genome assembly GCF_000014725.1 of Syntrophomonas wolfei subsp. wolfei str. Goettingen G311. Taxonomy (GTDB): domain Bacteria; phylum Bacillota; class Syntrophomonadia; order Syntrophomonadales; family Syntrophomonadaceae; genus Syntrophomonas; species Syntrophomonas wolfei. Next base: position 618,488 of record NC_008346.1, on the reverse strand, counting down.
CACTTTCTGCAATGCCTCCGGGAAACCACCCACCGGCTGGCCCATCATACCCTCAAAATAGGCTATGGTGGAATCAGGAAAGGCCATGCCCTTTCCTTTCTCAATAATATTTTGGGGAGTCAGATCATTCCTGACCATAAATATAGCCAGGTCCCCGACCAGTTTTGATGAGGGGGTGACTTTTACAATATCCCCCAGCATTTCATTAACTGCTTTATACATTTCTTTGACTTCTTTAAATTTATGCCCCAGTCCGAAACTTTCCACCTGCGGTTTTAAATTGGAATATTGACCGCCCGGAATCTCATATTTATAGACCTCCGCCGTTCCTGATTTAAGATCTGATTCAAATTGGCTGTATATAGGCCTTATGTCATCCCAATAGTCGGCAATTTCCTGAATCTCATCCAAGTTTATCCCGGTGGCCCGGCTGGTATTTTCCAGGGCTGCCACCACCGAGTTTAAAGCCGGTTGACTGGTTATACCGGCCATGCTGCTGAATGCGGTGTCAACAATATCCACCCCGGCTTCAGCTGCCATAAGCAGAGTAGCAACGCCATTCCCGCTGGTATCATGGGTATGCAGATGAATGGGAATCGCTATCTCATCCTTTAAGGCTTTAATTAACCGTACGGCGGCGTAAGGTTTCAAAAGTCCTGCCATGTCCTTGATGCCCAGAATATGGGCCCCCATTTTCTCAATCTCTTTAGCAGTTTGTACATAATAAGCCAGGGAATATTTGTCTTTGCGGTCATCCAGGATATCACCTGTGTAACAGATGCAGGCCTCGGCAATCTTGTTGCTCTTTAAGGTCTCGTCGATAGCTACCTCCATACCCTTTAACCAATTTAAGGAATCAAATATTCTGAATACATCAATCCCGGCCTGGGCGGACTCTTTAATGAATTCCCGGACCACATTGTCGGGATAGTTGGTATAGCCTACCGCATTGGCACCCCGGAGCAACATTTGAAACATAATATTAGGAATTCTCTGACGAAGTTCGGCTAATCTTTCCCAGGGAGACTCATGCAGGAAACGGTAAGCTACATCAAAGGTAGCTCCGCCCCACATCTCCAAAGAAAACAGGTCCTTGCCCAAATAGGCGGTCGCTTCGGCAATGCGCAGCATGTCAACAGTCCTGATCCTGGTGGCCGTTAATGATTGATGAGCATCGCGCATGGTGGTATCGGTCAGCAGCAGTTTATTTTGGGATTGGATCCATTTAACAACTCCCTCGGGACCTTTTTTATCTAAAATTTGTTTGGTGCCGTTAAGTTTATAATTGCCATTAATTTTAGGAACTCTGGGTATATCGTAATCTCTTTTCACGCCTTTGCTTTCATTGACAACTTTTTCGCCAATAAAGTTTAGAATTTTGGCTTCATGGTCCTCCCGGGGAGTTATATCAAAAAGTTCCGGGGACGCATCAATGAAGCCCGTATCACACTCACCATTTTTAAAACGGGGATGAGAAAGAACATTAAGTAAAAACGCTTCATTGGTCTTAACCCCGTTGATAAGCGTTTCACGAATGGCTCGTTGAGATTTATTTATCGCGTCTTCGAAAGTCCTGGACCAAGAAGTGATTTTAACCAATAAGCTGTCATAGTAAGGACTTATTACTGAACCAGTATATCCATTGCCGCCGTCAAGCCTTATGCCAAATCCGGCCCCGGTTCGGTAGACATCAATTTTACCAGTATCAGGTGCAAAACTGTTGCTGGGATCTTCAGTGGTAACTCGGCATTGTATCGCATACCCTCTGGTTTGGATGGCACTTTGCCGCGGGATGCCCACTTCCTTGGAATTCAGCTTATAACCCTGAGCAATAAGGATTTGGCTTTGTACGATATCAATGCCTGTTACAATCTCTGTTACGGTATGTTCAACCTGAATGCGCGGGTTCATCTCAATAAAGTAGTGATTGCCCTGTTTATCGAGCAGAAACTCGACGGTACCGGCGTTTCTATAATTTACCGACCGGGCAATTTTCAGAGCATCAGCACATATTGCCTTTCTCTGTTCAGCCGAAATCTTAAATGCGGGAGCAAATTCGATTACTTTTTGATGTCTTCTTTGAATGGAGCAGTCCCTTTCATATAAATAAACAATATTGCCATAATTGTCGCCCAGGACTTGAACCTCTATGTGCTTGGGACTTTCCAGGTATTTTTCAATAAAGATGTCATCTATTCCGAAGGCTTTTTGGGCTTCATTTTTAGCACTGTGGAATTCCTGGAGCAGGTCGGTTTCATTTCTAACAATTCTCATACCCCGTCCTCCGCCGCCGGCAGAAGCTTTAAGCATGATGGGGTAGCCGCATTTTTGGGCAAATTTAATCGCCTCTTGATCTGATTTAATAGCTTTTTCAACCCCGGGAATAGTGGGCACCCCTATGCTCTGGGCAATAAGCTTGGACTTGATCTTATCCCCCAATTTATCCATCATTTCCGGAGTCGGCCCAATAAACTCAATCCCTGACTCAATGCATTTTTGGGCAAACTCAGGGTTTTCAGCCAAAAAGCCATAACCAGGGTGGATTGCATCCACCGCCTTTTTAATGGCCAGGCTGATTATTTCCTCGATACTCAGATAAGCCTCCACCGGGCCTTTATTATTGCCAATCAGGTATGACTCATCCGATTTAGTCCGGAACAAAGCCAGTTTATCTTCTTTGGAGTAAACTGAAACCGTTCTGATACCCAATTCCTGACAGGCCCTGATAATACGGATTGCAATTTCGCCTCGGTTTGCAATTAAAACCTTTCTAAAAGATTTCATAATCAGCATCCCTCATCTTCTCTCTCATATCTCATTAATTATACTCCATCAAAATCCCTAAATCTCCCCCCATTAGTGTCTTTCCACCAAGCAATGAGCGTAAAGGGCACCAGTAAACCACTAAAAAGCCACATAAGTATTGGTGTAAAATCAAGTAATGGATTTCCTTCTACAGGCATATACGCTTCTTTGGGTAATTGGTATACAGGATCAATACCTGAAGAAAACAGGCTGGCGAATAAAATTAGGATGGTGATACTCGTACAAATTCCAACCCAAGGAGCAACGGCAGACAACCCACAGCTTTTACTTTTTCCCCTTTTGAATAAACGTAATATCTTTATGATTATCCAGTAAATCAGCGAACTTATTATAATTAACATTATGATTATTGCAGCTAATGCCGTAAAACTTGCTTCAGTATATGTCCCATTAATAAATCTATAGGGTTTAGCAATACGGGCAGGCGAGTCTAATGTCGGAGGCTGCCGGTAGGTGCTATTTTTCATATTCAAGGGAGTAGCAGCCGAAATCAGTAAAGCCAAGCAGGCCGGCTGGATTGTAGAAATCGCCAAACCGGCTCAGGAAGCAGCCGGCAAAGAAGTAGCCCCGCCTCCCGAGAAGGTAGTTGATTCACAGATACCTGGTATTGACATCCTGGAGTTGGAAGATGCCGTTAAGGTCCTCTGGAAAGAGCAGATATTTACCAGCAGCGGTATGAGCTGCACCGGTCCGGTTATCCTGGTAGCCGGTGAAGACCGCGATAAAGCTCTGGAGATTTTAAAAAGCAACGGCTATCTATAAGTGGGGACAGGCCCTAAGTTATTTTATTAAGCTATTAAACCAAGGCCATCAGGGTACTCTTGTGTTAGGTATTCTGATGGCCCAACTATATTAATGGTATTTGTCATGTTAAATTTCTGTTTGGGAACATAATTCTTTATGTAGTTTGCAATCGATTAGATCATTAGTGGAATAGTCTCCTTTATCAGCTAACGCTGGAACATATTTTTCACACATTCTGCTAGCTGAATCGGGGTTTAATTTATTTCCTGCTACATCTTACTATTCAAGCCCCTACTAACTCAGTGGGGACCTTGGCCATAGGGGGTTAGTTCGGAAAGAAAAACTAAACCTCCGTACTCTGGCAAAGGTCCTGGGAGTCTATATCTCGGTTATAGATTTCTTTTATCAGTTTTTTTATGGCCTTTTTTTCAATACGGGATACATAGGAACGGGAAATACCCAGTTTTTTAGCAATATCCCTCTGAGTCTCCTTTAACCCATTAAAAAGGCCATAGCGCATTTCTATCACCTGTCGTTCACGCCGTGAAAGTAAATTAATCTTCTCCTTTATTTTTTCCTCCTGCATTTTAGCCTCCACCAGATCCACTATTTCATTGTCATTGGTGAGAATATCAATCAGGGATATTTCATTCCCTTCCTTGTCATGGCCAATGGGGTCGTAAAGAGAAACTTCCTGTTTTTGTTTCTTGCTGCTGCGCAGATGCATCAAGACTTCGTTATCAATACAACGAGCGGCATAGGTAGCCAGTCTTACCCCCCGTTCAAAATTATAGGTCCTAATAGCTTTGATCAGACCAATGGTGCCAATGGAGATTAAGTCCTCCAGATCTTCTCCGCTGCTTTCATATTTTTTCACTACATGGGCCACCAGGCGGAGGTTATGTTCAATCAAAATGTTCCGTGCTTCTTCCCCTCCCCTTTGCATTTCCTGCAAGCACTTGCGCTCGTCCTCTTCGGAAAGCGGTTGGGGGAAAACCTGGTTATTGAGATAGGCAAACAGGCACAAACTGCCTTTGAGGATTCCGGTAATAGCCAGAGCCCACAACAGGAAGGACAAATTACCACCTCCAAATTCTGCGCTCTATACTATATGAAGTTGCCAAACAAAATGTGCCTTAATCTGACATGAAAATTCTGGGGAGGGGAGAGAGTGTGGGATCCTGGGAGCTACCGTTTTAAAGCCTATTGTTTCTTTTGAAATCATATTTTTCTTATCCTACTATCTTAACCGCATTATCCCTAACCTGGTTAACTGCCTCTACAATCTGCTTTTGTTTTGATCCATCAAAAAGCTTAATAAAACTCTTAGGTTTATCAAAAGGTGGCTTCATTAGCGTGGATACATTCTCGATATAGCCGTTTTGCATGATATAATCGATAACTTTTTTTACAAAAACAATTTGTCCCTGGCTTAGTGACTGATCATTGATAAACTCAGAAAATGCTGCACAGGCTGCTTCATATTCCATCTTTGCAATTTTACGTACCAGTAGGCCGAAAGGCGTATCCTGGTATTCCCGCTCATAATCTTCTGGTGTACCCAGTTCCCCAGTGAAGATATGCTCCAAGCTATTATAATCGAAAGCAGTCAAGGGAATATTGTTCCGGAGCTTATAAATAGCAATATGATCGCGGTTTTCTTCAATATAACGGTTTACCTTTAGTTTATAGTCTTCAAATGTATAGGCGGGGTCTAACCCCTCTCCTTCTTTAACCTCAAGAACAATATCGTTCAGGTTAGTATATATTGGGCTAACTCCGCCTTCATCAACAATAAACTTAATAAGGCTACGCAGTTCAATACGTGCCTTCTCAAAATCTAATATATCAGAATTTTGCCAGAAATCATCTGTACCAACATTATTGATAAGCTCTATTTTCTCTTTAATCTGCGGAATAGTAATACGCTGTGAAAGGCTGCTGCAGACGTTGATCAGCTGCTTCTTGCCTTTATTGAAATGTGGTGCTCCCTCGATTTGAGCAATCATCAGGCCATACATAAAGTTGTCAAATCGTTTGGCAAACTCATCCATATCATCCATGTATACAAGTGGAGCCAGGTGAACAATTAAGTCATGTTTGTCTAAGTCAGAAAGAAATACGAAAGCATCCTTATTTTTATATTTCTCAATGTACTGTAACTGCAGTTTTACCGATATAAGTTCTGTATTCAGTGTGTTTATCTGCTGTACGACAGTATCTATAAGATTTGTACGAATGGCCTGATAAGGTTCCTCCATAAAAGCCGATTGCTGGAGATGATGAATTAAGCGAACCCGTTTAGCAAAGATCGCTTCCGAAATGCTCTGGGTTTCGTTGCCTTTCACGCCGTCTTTGTTGGTACGGAAAAATTCGAAGTTTCCGAGGTAATCAAAGATTAGGAAGTGGGTTTTATCCTGTCCATCCCCGAATAGATTTTTGCATAGCCTGGTACCCCGGCCAATCATCTGCCAGAATTTTATTTTAGAGCGGATACGTTTAAAGAAGACTAAATTAACCAGCTCTGGAACATCTATACCTGTATCCAGCATATCCACCGATACAGCAATATGGGGCTCTTTTTCGGCAATTTTGAAATCATCGATAATTGTTTGTACATAATTGTCATCACAAACCACACGCTTGGCGAAACTGCCGTGATATTGCGGATATAGTTTATTAAAACGCTCAACGATATACTCCGCATGTTTTTTGTTTTGTGCAAATATAATGGTTTTTCCCAGCCTGTCACCGCCAGCAACCTTAATTCCTTTGGTCATTAAATCTTCCAACACCATATCTACTGTACATTGGTTAAAGATGAACTCATTAACCGCAGGGGAAGGAATAAAATCAGGCATCTCACCATCTTCATCTGTGAAATCTTCTTCATAGCGTGCCTTATCTTCCTCGGATAGTTCGTCGTAAGTTATGCCCTCTTCCAGGAACCTGGTTCTAACCTCAATATTGTGGTAAGGCACTAAGACATGATCTTTATCTACAGCAGTTTCATAGGCATAAGCATAGGTCGGCACACCGCTTTCCATCTCAAAAAAGTCATAGGTGTTGCGGTCCACTTCTTGCTTGGGTGTAGCTGTTAAACCAATCAGCATACTGTCAAAATACTCAAAGATAGCACGATATTTTTTAAAGATACTGCGGTGGGCTTCATCTACTATAATTAAATCAAAATGGGCAGGGGTAAACAGCCGCTGCCCATTTTCGTTCTTGGCTGAATCAATTGCATTTAGCATAGTAGGGTAGGTTGAAAATACTATGCGGGCTGTTTTGTCCTCCTTATTGATTAATAGATTACATAGGGACATATCCGGCAAATTAGTTTTAAAATCATTCTTAGCCTGCCTGACCAAGGCAGTACGATCAGCTAAAAATAAGGTATTAGTTATATATCCACCCCGGGATAAGACATCGGTTAGACTGGAAGCGGTTCTAGTTTTCCCCGTACCGGTCGCCATGACAAGCAATGATTTGCGATGACCTGTTTCAATGTTTTCACATACTGCCCGGATGGCTTCTTTTTGGTAGTAACGATCAGTTATTTTATCGTCTATCGGTATTTCATCCAAAGGTTTACGTTCATTCCTTCGGTTCATCAGCTTTTCAAGATCGGCTTTGGAGAAGACTCCACTCACCTTACGCTGCGGAGAAGTTAAATCATCCCACAAGTACGTTTCAAAGCCATTGGTGGTAAACATCATGGGTCTTCTGCCGGTCATCTTTTCCAGGCAGTCAGCATATAATTTGGCCTGCTGGGTACCAATCTTCGGGTCCTTTGAAGTGCGTTTCGCTTCAATTACGGCAAGGGGCAGTCCATCTTTGCCATACAGTACATAATCGGCATAGCCTTTTCCTTCCGGATTTGGCATACCGTAAAGCTCCACTTCTTCCTGCACATCATCACCAAATACCCAACCCAGGAGCTTTAAGTCCACATCAATATACTTCTTACGGGTAAGAAGTTCCGAAATATCCAATGGAGTAAAATGGCGTTCTTCCTTATGGTGTTCTTTATCAGCGGTAAGCTGTGGGCTCATCGCCTCAATCTTGGCACGTAGGGCTTCTATTTCAGTATCTTTTTGATCAATCAAGCTATCTATTTCTTTGAGTTTGGTTACATCAAGGATTACCTGTTCTGCCGGAATTTTTGCTTCATCAAAGCTGCGTTCTACATAATTAAACCCGTAGCAGTAATCAATCCATTGTATAAATTCAAACAAGAAAGAAAGAGATAGGACGGCATCACTGCGACTGATGGCTTTTTCCGTATGTACGGCAAGGTTGCCCAGCTTAATAATATAGAGCAGCTTGCTCCATGTCTGGTTATCAAGAACGAATCTAAAAGAGGGTTCGTGAATCAATGACTGCAAATTATCCCTGTAAGGCATAGTAATAGTATTATCGGCAGAATACACCCACTTTACAGCAAGTTCGCAGGCTTTCCGGCTCCCCATAGCTGCCATTGCTGGAGAGGTAGCCAACACACGCTCCGCTTCAATACAAGCAGTAGCAAACAGGGTATATTCGGCTTGCCCCTTTAGGAAATCAAAGTTTGCAGACAAATAAATCACCTATCCTTACAAATTCAGCGAACTTGGAAGTATTGCTAAATTCAGAACTGCGATTTACTGGCAAAGATGCTTAATCAATGAAAACTACTTTCCCATCTGAAGTTGCACAAAACCATATCGGTGTCTTTTTGATTTTTGGTACAGCAGGAAACTCCAGCTGAGTTCCCTATAACTTATCAACTATCATGTTCCATGCCTGAAGCGGTATCATCAGGAAACAACTCCTATATTTTAATCCTAATCAAAATATCCACTCATTAAGCTGTCAAAGAGGTACTGAGTTTCATTGATGGCTTTTTGCACCAGGGCTTTTTGCTCTTCGGTTTTAGTGACGATTTCGGCAAATTGTGTCTGTAGATTGAGAGGCGGTACACAAATCTTAAATGTACCATATTGTTGAGCATTTATATTAGGCTGTGCTACGGTTTTCATGTTAGACTCGATAAATCCCTTATAATAGTCAGTTTTTGTGAAGTAGTAAATATAATCAGGCAATACCAAGGCTTTTTTGGGTACCAACCGAATTAAATATCCTGCGTAAATACACCGTCCAAAACTTCTTCTGTATCTTAGTGTTTTTCCAACAGTTGCGCCACTTCTTGCAAAGAGAATATCTCCATCATTCAAATTGTATTTAGCAGAAGTTTCGCTTGGTGAAACGATATCATCATTGAGAGAACCATTATCATTTATATCAGTTATTCTTATATATCTTGTAATACCATCGTATTCGATAGCGGAAGCACCCGAACCATATGATAGTTTTTGTTCCGCAATCTCAGCAATAGTTTTAATCTCCCACCCTTTTTCATTCGTCACTGGATCACCAAACATATCGTAAAAGGTGGTTTTTATCAAGTTGTCCAGCTCTGCAAGCTGCTGTTTGAGTATGGCAAGCAATTCTGAGACGGTGTCCAAGGTTTTGGCAATTTGCTTTTGGGTTTCAAGAGGACGGTACTTTATTTCTGTTTCCTTAACAAATCTTTCCAATTTCAGGTTTAAAATACCTGTTGTTGATGTCACTGCCAAATAGGCGTGTTTTCCTTAAGCTCAACCTTATGGTAAAATTTTTCAGTACATTGATAATAGATTTTACTTGAAAAATGAGCTTTTTGGGACCAAATTAACCCATACTAAGAACCATAATTGTCATTTTCACCCTTTTAATTTGGATTTGGGCACAATAACCCCTTTGTTTTTATCTTTGGTTTTTTGATCTGTTTGGTTAAAGCCCTAAATATCTGTTTGAAATTATGACCAATTACCTTAAAACCTATTTGTAAGGTACATTTGATTTTACCGCGCACTCTTAATCTTTTTGCACCCTGGCATCCTTTGATGGCCGAATTTGTTCCCTCAATCGCAGCGCGTTTGCTGATGTTTTCGTGTTTTATGTGAGGATCGTTTACTGTTTCCCGTACTTGAGATGCCAGTATGGATTTCTTGGATATCCTTACTACCATATCTCTCTTCTGTTCCTTTAGAGGACAATTGCACCGATGAGGACAGTTATTACAGACTTCTTTAGGAAAATGACTAGTAGTTATCTTGGTTTTGCTATTGTACTTGCTGCTGCTGGGAATTTGGCCTCCCGGACACTGTACCATTTCCATATCTTTGTTAAAGACAAAGTGATGAGCTGGTAGCTGTCCTTCGGGGGCTGTTTTGCCAGTCATATCAGTGTAATGGAGCTGGATTTCTATACCTTTGGAGTTGGCTTTATTTATCACATTCTCTCCGTAGTAACCGCCATCAGCGTAAATATCGCTGGCATTGGTATTATCTTTGATAATATCCATACGGTCCTGAAATATTTCTACATCGCTCTTGTTATTGGGTTCGACTGTGTAATCAACTATAATCTGAACATCATTTTCGCTATTACAGGTTTCGGTGAATGTGGCTGTATAACCCGATTCTTTTTTCCCGGCCTTATCCCGGTAAGTAGCATCTGTATCATACGCTGATTGTAGTGAATCGGAACTGACTTCTTTGCTTGCTTTGGCTTTGAATCGCCCGCTGTTTTCATCGCAATTAGCCTGTTCATTGAGGAAGCGCAGCAGGATTTTCACCTTTTCTAAATCAGCGATAGTTTTATGGTTTTGGGATAGGACATATATTTCACTCATTAAATCCAGTACAGCCTGTAATCTACTGTCTAACTGGCTATTCTTGGTCTGGTATAATAATTTGTTCTTGAAGGAATCTTCCAGTACTTTGTTTAGATTCTCGCTGCGATAAGCGACGGGTATGGCTCTTACTGCTTGTGCCAGTACATCATGAGCCAGGGAAAGACGACCGGCTTTCTTGATATTGGGACTAATTAAAGTGGAATCTATGCGTAGTTCATCAGTTTTAAGCCCGACTAAACCAAGGAAATTCCGGGTAAGTATTTCAAACTGTTGAAAAGCCAGAGCCTCCTTTTCGGGATATTCTTTGGAATAACGAACCACTCTCTCTCGAAAGTTGTACAAGGTCCGTTCTCCCAAGTATATTTCACCGATATTTTCTATTCCCAGAGCATATTGTACCTGGTAATTAAAATAGTACTGATCTAGCAGTTCCTGGTCAGTGTAATCAAACAAGTGTTTAATAATCTCCAGGCCTACTAGTATATTGATAGGAAAGTTGGGCCTTCCCCATTCCAAACTATAGAGCGGAGCAAATAGTTCTTCTCTAATAAGGCAGAAGACCTGTTCATAAAATACCATTGACCAGGAATTTTTAAGCCGTTTAGCTACAACGGAGTTGAACCGCTGGAAATCGCTAAATACTTTTCCTTGAAGATGATCATTATTTGGCTTAAACAATTTGAAAAACCTCCGAATTTCTGGTTTATCGTTGTGTTTCTTCTATTTTCTCTATAATACTTCGCTATTCGGTAAGGTTTTTCCTGCTTGCTGATACGACTTTTTTGACTTTTTGCAGTGACATCGTTGTTTTATTTTGAAATTTTCTGGTTTTGCCCTCCTTATAGTCTGAAAACAAATGGTAAAATACATATTTATAAAAATATATTTTTTGGTCCTTAATTCTTAATACAGAAGTAAAATTATTAAATAAATACTTACCATCTTCACCCTCAAACACTACTACCCTACCAACAGGCTGTGCTGGGCTACCACCTGATTTTTCTATAATAATATCGCCTTTTTGTAAATATTTATTTTTGATTTTATCAGTGTTTATTACCCTTGTGACAACATTGGAATAATCAATAACACCAATATTAGTAAAATTTGTTGTACGTAATACCGGAACTCCTCCGCCTAGCTTGTCTTCACTACCCCACTCACCCGATATAGGTTTTTCAATAATTTCATATAGTTTACTCACCTATAAGCCCCCTCAGTTCTTCCATCTTGGCAGCAATATCAAGGTTCAGCTTATCCAGGCGATCCATAATCACCGCTGGGGCATCATATACCACTTTTTCATACACAATCTCTTTATAACGGTTGATAGATAAATCATAATCATTGGCTACAATAGCTGACTTTTCCACAAAAAAGCTCTGCTCGGTAGGCTTACGGTCAGCTTCCCCCTCCGGATTATGAAAACGGGCAATAATATCCGGAATATCATTATCTTCAATGGGAGTTCGTTTATCGTCCAAGGAATAACCATCTGCTCTCATATCATAGAACCAAACCTTATCAGTTCCACCTGCGCCTGTTTTAGTAAATACCAGGATTGCTGTACTAACCCCTGCATACGGTTTAAACACACCACTGGGCATGGATATAACTGTCTGTAGTTGATGGTTTTCGACCAATTCTTTGCGCAGGGCTTTGTGAGCCCTGGTAGTACCAAACAAAACCCCATCAGGTACAATACACGAGCAGCGTCCACCCTTGCGCAGCATCCGTAAAAAGAGCGCCACAAATAAAAGCTCTGTTTTTTTGCTACTGCAGACTGCTTTTAGATTATCATTAATACTTTCCGTATCAATTGTTCCGGTAAAGGGTGGGTTAGCCAGAATAATATCATAAGCAGAAGAGATACTGTTCTGTTTGGAAACGCTATCTACATATTCTATACGGGGCTGGGTAATAGAGTGCAGCATCAAGTTCATAGCAGATATACGCAACATGGTCCGGTCGGTATCAAACCCCGTAAACATCGCGCCTCCAAAATGCTCCCATTGTTCAGGAGTCATTTCAGTCTCATACTTTTCCCTGATATACTCCGCAATAGAAACCAGAAATCCCGCTGTTCCACAGGCAGGGTCACATACTTTATTATCTGGGGCAGGATCAAGCAATCGCACCATCATATCACGAATCTGCTTCGGAGTCCTAAACTGACCATTTTGGCCTGCTGTAGACAGCTTGCCCAGCATATATTCGTAAACATCACCCTGCATATCCAAATCTTTTATATCATGTTCATAGAGTTCATCCAGGCCAGTAATTATTTTTTGCAGTACCTGTGGAGTAGGAATTAAAAACATTGCATCCTGCATATAACGTGAAAAAGCAGAAGTGTTTTTTCCGTTCATGGCTTTAATAAAAGGAAATACTTTTGAACCGACAATATCGTAGATCGCGCGGGAATCTTTAGTTTTAAACTTACTCCAGCGCATATCCTGTCCCGCTTTATCCTGCGGAAAAATTTTGGGCATCTCTTCCCCGCTTAATGCCTCAACGCTTTCCATTTCCAATTCCTTTTCATCCAGTGAACGAATAAACATTAAATATGTAAGTTGCTCTATAACAGTTAATGGGTTGGTGATACCTCCAGCCCACATATCTGTCCATATTTTATCGATCTTGTTGCGAATTTCTCCTGTTATCATCTGTGTTCTCCCTGTCCTTAATTTAAATAACTTGATTATTCTTTTATAAACACCATTTAATTCCATCATCTTATTATAATAACCTTATATCAAATAATTAATGATTTATCTGATATACATGCTGTCTACTCTACCACGGCGCTATCTTAAGCAAATATTAGTTTGCGCAATGAACTGTATGGGCTTTCCCATGCCCGGCTCAAGTCAGAGCTATGGTTAAATAAATTTCCTACCGAGTTCGGCAAAAAGGAACCAAGTTTTAAAAACATAGGGATTGGTGTTCGTTATTTATTCCTTAGAAAGTTTTTTCCCGAAACCGTCAGTGTAGCTTCTGTAATTAGTCCCGTACTAAGACCTCCGCGATGAATATAGCCGTCTTTTTCGAGGATTTCGTAAACTTTGAGTACATATTCATCACTTTTTATAATTTTATCAGCCACCTCGCTATAGTGTATATCCTTACCGCCCAGTTTTCCGATTTGGATAAGAACTTGTATTCTGTCCATTTATCTGCTCTCCCTTTTTTCAACATTATACAGCAAAAAGAGGGGTTTTCCTTGCAACCAAAAACGTCCCCGAACGCGGGATGTAGCATAACAATGGACAGATTCAGACTTAAGCTGTTTAAGTATTTCAAGGACATCGTGCTTATATAGTTGCCATGTCAAATTAATCCCCTCATCCCTTACTGTGTAGTTTTAACAGACCGTGCAGTACTAAATATGGATAATGGGAAGTTGGTGATTCCTAAACCCCTTTACCCTATTTCATGTAGTAGCTCATAGTTCCTTAGGATGGAAATTATAATAAAAAAATTCATATTTTACATTACAATCAACCTTGTATAATTTTTATCAGTACCTGAAAAACAAATGCTAAATTGCATTTTAAAATGACGGAACAAAACCGTCCCCCTGAATGCCCTTAAATTTTTACTAGCTAAAGAATTGCTCCAGATACTTTTATCTGAACTCCTTATCTAGAATAGTACTGCCAAACCACATAGTATTTCCATTTTTAACAGAGCTAAAGAAATCGATTGCAAGCTTGCGTTTTAAATTCTCGTGCTGCCTTTGGTTATAATAATTGCACAAGCAGCTATAACAAGCAGTATCAGCTTCATTTCCACCACATTCACAATTGTTAACAATGTCTGCTCCACACTCCAACATTTTTACAAAAGTGGATACACTATGTAGTTGCCGTACATATCCCGCTCCACCGGGTGTGTTATCGAATAGTATGAATCCAAAGTTTCCGCGATCACCAAATGCTTCGTTACGATACCAATGCAAACAACCGGAAAGTTCATTTCGATCAATACATAGATGACGGCTCAATCCCTCTAACAAAGAATATAAAATTGTCCAAGCTGCATTTAATTCCATTATGTTCTCTGAAATAAACTTCAGCAAAACAACATCGGTTTGGAACTCATGCCCCAGCGAATATGGATACAGTTTATTATTACAAGGATATCCGTCAGGCTTTTGGTGTGGCTTTTCAAAAGCAGAATCATAACACCCATCTTTGACTATACCATATCCACAGGACTTACAAATATAGAAAGCAGAAGTGTTTAAAACTGCTAGCTCGTCCATTTTGCTACTACCAACAACCACTCTTTTACCACAGATATCATAATTATTAAATTCAATATGGTTTTCATCACCTATATATGAAATAGAACCTTTATAAGTTCGTTCGGGTTTATCTGTCCTCGCATCTTTAGGTTCGCCATTCTCTGTAATGAAGCCAAACTTGGGAATGATATACTTTTTTTTGATAATTGGCAGCTCATATCCACATTGCTTGCAATTTTTGAGCGATTCTTCTATCCAAAGTGTTTTGTTTAAAGTATGGCAATGCTCACATACTGAATAATTAAATTCTGGCCATGCATATCCATTAAGGACACGCACATACCTGCTCGTAATCAGTTTACCGTCTGCCACGACTTCCGAATCGGGAGCATACTCGGAAATAGCTGAAAACAAATCCCGATCCAGTCTAAGCGAATCTAATACGCCGCCCTTTCCGGAGCTTTTTAATTCTACAGTATCAACTGGAAAACCATACTTTGGTATGAGATTGTTTCGAGATAAAAACTCAATCATCTGTTGGTTTCTAACAGTATTGATTGAATTGCCGATAGATATGATTTTCCAATTAAGATTTTTTTCTTCTTTGGAGCCTGGTTTTGCTGTTTTTTGTCTTTCCACACAGACATTTCTCGCCTTTTCAAGATCCTGAAGATCTAAATCATATTTTCTACGTGCTATAACAAAAACGCCTGGATTTATTTCGTCAATATTAAAAAGGCGGTTAATCCAACTGAATTCTTCAATGCCAAAATAATCATAAAGATCAACACTAACAACATGTTTAAGATACTGGTGGAGATCTTTAGGATGTGAGTTTAAATAAGCTTTAAATTCTCCGTAACCATCTAGATCGAAGAATTCTCCAACATATTTTTTGTAGAGTTCGGGACACTTTTTCCAAAAAAACGAAAAGGCAGATGCAAAGATATGTCGTAAAACTATTTTTTCATTGCTAACATTAAATGCAGGTGGCTGAATTGTACCTTTAATCATAGAAAGCGGTTGTTTAAAGTAATTTAGATCGTGGGAGTTATTGGGACAATATGTCAATGAGTAAGCAGCAGATTTTAAACTACGACCTGCGCGACCTGCGCGCTGTGCGTAATTTGCTGGAGATGGTGGCATATTCCGCATAAATACTGTTTCTAGAGAACCAACATCCACACCCATCTCAAATGTGGTCGAGCAACTTAATACATTAATCTTTTCATTTTTGAAATCATTTTGATAGGTATATGCTTTTTCACTGCCAAGTTGGGCAGTATGTTCTTTGGCAATAAGGTCATCGATTTTTAAATTACGAAAGACATTGTAATAATGGTCTCTATGAATTGTCTTTTTAAAATCAAAAGTTTGTAAATCCCCAGTACATTTAGGGTTTGGACAAATATTCTGAATATTATATGGAGTTATTGTTTTACATTCATTGCATTTATATAATACCTGTACTGCCTTAACCTTTATTGCAGAAGATGACAGCATAAACTTTTCATCATAGTAAGAAATAATTCCCTTCGTATTTAATGCATACCAAAGAGATTCAAGTAATTTGTAAATAAAAGCAGCATCTTTATCTGGAAATATTTTTTGCAGCAATTTGGTGCGAATATTTTCTCTTCCAGCGGCCGGTACCCATGCTTGAATATAACTTTTTGATGATGAACTTAAATCAAAGCCAATTGTGATTCCATTGAATGTTAATCTTTGATCATCAGCCCTAGTTAAACTAATAGGAAATTTAATGGCTGCGTTTTTTATGAAATAGCGAGCAAAGATCTTAAAAAGATCCGTAGTTTCATGCGCTGAAAGATTAAGTTTATTGTTAGCAGGCATGTCAATATCTACATCGAAGAATAAGATGCCCTTATTCTGCAATGAGTTTTTGGCCTTATAATTTATCGTCTCTTTTGCTACAGCAATCCATGCTTCTTTGTGGCGATTATCTTGCGCATAAATTCTATATTCAGCCATGATAGCTTCCAAATGATCCACAAAATTCTCAAGTGATATTCCACTTGCCATAGCCTGGGCATTGTCCTCACAAACTCTGGTCATCAACCTTTTAACAAGATTATCTCGATAGGTCGTCTCGAGATATGATGCAAAAAAAGCTGCCGCCTGGCGATTATCCGAAAAAGTTAGAAATTGCTTTACAATATGCTCACGCTTTTCAATTATTTTTTTTGAGCTTTCTCCAAAGAAATCATCTTCAAATTTGACAGTCTCTTTTGTAATTTTAGTGTTAGGCAGCTCATTATACAAAGCAGTCGCAATTACAGCAGTTGACGCTTCATTACCTAAAAAATAGGGACGCATGATACTGCGCTGTGTATTAATAGTATGGCAACATGGGCAGGTATGTAATTTTGTACCCTTATCTTTGACTTTAATGAGGCGATTATAATTCTCTTTCCCGTGTCCACAAGTTAAATCATCTATGGATGTAGAACGTTTAATAGCACCACATTTTGCACAGACAATATAGCTTTTCGCTTCTTCGTCCTCATCGTTATCATCTCCCTCATAATCGCCATCCAGCAAATATACCTCTGGGTCATAATCGGCATTGAACTTATTCTTTTGAACTAAATGGCCATCTTCCTTTTGACCAATGATAAATAATGCATTGCAATTATGACAAAAAGAAATCTCGTAGGCTTTGTATCCACAATCATTGCTAAAAGGATCTTCTTTATATGTTTCCATCTTGGTTACGAACAGTTTGTTGCTTGGCTTGAGAGTAATAAATATGCCTTCCAACCCCCGAAGAAACATATGATAGCGAGCTTCAAATATTTTATTTCCTTCAATTTGAGCATTAGAAGCAACAGCAATGAAGTCGGTTACATCTTGCACAGGTAGATTCAATTCAGTTGCCAATTTATTTAATGGCTTTATTCGATTGAGTAATTTAATTCTAACTTTATAATAGAACTCATCATGTAGGATCATTGAAAACAGAGTTCTTTCCAAAGTTTTTTCTTCCGATATATCGGAAAGAATGGCAATATTACGCTTATTGAGATAATAAAGAATCTCTTTTGCAGATATGTTGTTTCGGATTTTTTCTGCCAAGTCACGGTAAATTGAAAAATCAAGGAGATGAACATCAGACACTTTTTGTGGAGCAATTGTATATGCGCGCACAATGGAACTATCATCAAATTTGGCGTTGCACAAGGCCTCTGCAAATTTAATAATTTCAGAGTTTGATTTTTCATCGCCCAAGGTTGCTGAAGTAAGAATGAACTGAATATCGTTTCGAGCAAGCATAGCCTTTACACGCTTAATCAGCGATCCAACCTCAATACCTTTTGCCCCACCATATGTATGCGCTTCGTCAATTATAATAGAGTGCCAGTTAATGGCATTTTGCTCATTAAAGAACACATTGTCACCCGGTCTAAGGAGCAGATATTCTAACATAGCGTAGTTAGTTATAAGAATATTAGGGGGTGTGGTCCGCATTTGTTCACGGGATATCAATTCATTTTTTCCAGGTGCACTTCCTTCACGCTCCATATATTCTTTACGAGCGTCAGAAAACTTTTCTTGTGTTTCGCCTGTAAACTTTCCAAAGGTTATATCTAAATCTCCACATTCATTAAATAGTTCACGCAAACGACGTATCTGGTCATTGACCAAGGCATTCATAGGATAAATAATAAGTGTACGAATACCCTTCCCTAATGTCCCAGCTTCTTTTTCACGTATAAGATGATTGATGACTGGAATTAAAAAACATTCTGTTTTACCGGAACCTGTACCTGTGGTAATAACTAGATTTTTGCCTTCATTAGCTTTTCGAATTGCTTCTGTCTGATGCTTATATAAATTGCGATCCAGATGCATTGCCGTGATCTTCAACAATTCTCTTGAAATGATACGCTTGTCTACTAAATCTCGGAGGGATTCTTCTTTTGCAAAGGAATCATTTAAACTAATAAAAGGGCCATTAGCAATCGTACCATCTACGGCCAACTGTTCTTGCAGTTGGCGATTATAGTTTTCATTATTCGTCTGAAATGTAGTAAGCAAATAATTACGGTAAAAGTCCACTATATTTTTTGAACTTTCTGCTGGTCTAAATATCATTATTACCTATCCCTCCGGATCACTATTTTAAATTCCGTAATATCACTATACAAATCACAAAAACGAGAGTATTCTTTTGAGTAATAAAGCAAATCATCTTCCGAGCTAATGAGGACTCTGGAATTTTTATCATATGACATCGGAACCCAGTCTTGATTGTCATTTACATAAATAAAACAGGACTCCATGCCGATATCAGAAAACTGTATTAATACTTTCTCGAAAACTTTTTTAACACGGCCAACTAAAGTTTTGATCGTCATCGTCCCCGTATATTCATAATCTGAAACACGGTACAAATTGCGAACTGTATATTCATTATTTAGGTTGAGTTTTTCTCCATCTACATAGATTTCTTTAATTATTACTCTACAATTATGTAAATTGGTGTAGTCAATTACTCCAAACTTATATATTATACCCCCTAGAAAAGTCCTTTTTTCGGAGAATCCAAACTCATCGGTTTCAACCATAAATCGTTCCACCTTGTATAATCCAGTTGTCCTAAGGTTAGGCATAGGATTAATACCATTGGTAACAATTTTTTCAAGAACCAATTTGCCAGAATCTTGCTCGAAAAACTTTACAAGCAGTTCAGCATCACCTTGATACGCGGTATTCAAGTAAACAACACCATTCACTTGATGTAATTTAAATTTGTTTACCCAAATAACCTTTTGAACTAAGCATAATGTCATACGTCGATCTAAATTATCTGAATAGCAAAGATTTATATAATAAAATGCTCTGGAACCTTGTGTTATTACATGTACAAATTCGCTTATATCAAACTTAAATAGATTTTTGTCAATCTCTTCTCCATGAATTTTTTTTGTTACATTCTTATTAAGATAAACACTGGTTTTAGTTGCTCCCGGCATAAATATATATAAGTCATTTCGAATATTTGAATACCATACATAATCTGGGCGCTTATAAATCCACTGTCGAGAAAAACCAAACTTAAATACATTTAAAGGTACGATAAGTACAAATTTATGTCCATTGAGTTTTAATGCAAACTCTGCTTGTTCTGTGCCCATCGTTAAATCAACAATATATTTTCCTTTTACAGAAGAAATGCAATTACAAGGTTCTATTTCATATTTTCCAGATAGCATTACCGCAGCGGTTTCGCAGAATGTAAACCGTCTCTTTTCAGTTCGACAGCGCAATTCCTTGATGAGGACATATCGGCAAATGGTTCGTCTATGCTTCCCGGGCTCATCCAAGACAATATTGTATACGCCATCTTCTACTGGGAGTAAATTATCCAAGATCATAGATACACCGATATTATCTGTATCATGTGGAAACTCAATAAATGAACTTGTTCCCTCAGCAAAGATGCGGAAGCGACCATCATTACAATAAAGAAATGCGCCGTTAGCAGCTTGCTTATTTACCTTAAAAGATATTATTGGGTGACGGTAGGTTGCTTGAATTTGGTTGCCGTCCTCATCAAGTAGCCGATATTCTTTAGAAACGCAATCAAATAGGGGTTTCTCTGAAAATTCTCCCGCAATAGAAATTGGTAGATCGTTAATATAGATTACTGTATCATCTAGAATTGTATATGAATACTCATTCCAACGATCAAATAGTAATTGAGCGTAAACTGCTTGCTCACCACTATTAACATGCGACTGCTTATCAGTGAGGATATAGCAATGTCCTTTTCTTAATCTTTGAAGTTCGTACCAATTATCGTTAAAAACCCTATAAGGTTTTGCCGGGATCAAATAGCTCTTAGTAGATCCTGATATAATTTGGATTACGTATTCAGTAAAAATATCATTGATCGGTACATAGCATTTTTCGGAAACGAGCACTCCAAATGCTTTGTATATATCAAGTCGAAACTGTTCTGTATGTTCAGATGAAATAATAGATACAAAAGCTTGTCCGTTAAAATTATGTTCTCTGAATTTTTGCTCCGGAATAATTAGGTACGCAGTGTTTTGGGCTTTATTAATTTCAAAATAAGGCTTATGGTTAAGCACTTCTGCAGATTGCCTAATCCGTTTTTTGTCTTGGATATTAATTTCGGAATTTTTATTTTCCGACCATTGTATAAACGCTTCAGAAAATCGATCCAAGATTGCAGGTTCAATACCATCATAATAGTAGCTATCAATCATTCGTAAATGTTTCTCAATTATCTCGCAAACGGTTATAACAGAACTTTGGGCAATCACACATCTTGTGGCTTTTAGTAGCCTATATGATTTTGAATGCCTATTACCAGATTTCTCAAGCTTAATACTGTCGCCACTTTCGCTAAGTGTTTCTGCCATGTAATCGACCATTTCATAAATGTCGCTTTCCAAATCATCAGGGAGTTGACGGAATAAATTACGATCATAAAATGAAAACAGGAAATCAAAATAGCCACTCAAATAGTTGTTTGGAACAAAACTATGGGCTTTGATGTTCTCTACATACTTATTGCTTGCACCATCTATTCGTTCAAGTTCAAATAAATGATAATGTTTTAAAGTTACTACAAAAATCTGTCCAAGCCAATTTAGCTTATTCTGTGAAAGACTAATGCCCAGCGTTTCTAAAAAACATCCCCAATAATTTCCCTCGGCATATTCACGAATCGCAATTTGCACCATAGCAACCGAGAGATAAATGTCAGCAGAAAAAGTAGTTTGGTTTTGGACGTTAGTAGCTCTTAATCGTATATGTTTTAAAAGGTTTTTGTACTCTTCATCATTAATCGGGATCTGACACAGCAATTTTACACTAGGATTATTAAGATGTTCAGTAATTCTTTTAAACAAATCCATACTGTTAACCCTTTCTACGCAGTTCCTATTTGTTTCCTTAATACAGCCTCTTAAATAATAGGCCCTGTTAGAACATTATGAATTACACAGCTATAGGTATTCGCTATGACTTCAATCGTCCATAATGATTTCTTTAGATGAAAACAAGTACTTACAAAGGATTCTTTGCATATTCCGGTTGGGTACGGTTGGGTAATCTATTACCATTCTGTACTGCAATATACTCTTTGTCACAAGTTACAAAATGGTTATGCAAAAAACAAAAAACGCCCAGCTGGAGTATTTTCCTGAATTGCGGGTTTTGAAAATATCCTAAAACCTTCTGCATTGATAATCGCCATTATGATCAGCTTCTGATTATTAGCCTAATGGGAATATAGATAATCAGAAATTCTTCGATTGTGACGACAACCCAGTCCCCTATGTCATTCTTTGGCACTTCACACAACAAACCAAGGATTTAATGGCTGAAGTTTATATTAGAGCATTCCTCCACTATCCAAATATTGAATCGCAACTGAAATTAATGATAGGCAGCGTTTATAAAAATAATCATAATGCCTATTATCCTCAATATCTGTTTTTGTAGTTTCATGGTGACGAATTCTAAAATTATTGCCAATCGTCGTAAGTTCATGAAATTCTTTTTCAAATAGCTCTTTATAGGGCTCTTTGTTGCTGCCCATATTCCTAATGATTTTATTTATAGATTCCTTCTTATCTAAAGCTGGAGAGTAATATGTTTTCAGTCTTTCAAAAGCATCCCAGAGTTTTTCAACAGCATTTTTGAAGTTACCTTCGTCATAATATTTAGTGGCTTCTTGAAGCAACTCTTTGAGCCCTGCCTCCTGAATCGGAGTAAATATACCGGTTTTTATTGGGATATCGAATGTGCTTGTGATTTTACCGTGACATAATTTCAATGCAATACCATTCAGCTTGAGTATTGCATTAATTTCCATTTCAAAATCGTTGGATCGGTTATATTTCTCGTAAAACTCTATTGCATCCATCACACAATTAGGCGAACTGTAGTAAATAAAATCTTGCAGGCTATTAGTTTCAACGTACTGTTTTTGATCGTTATAGCACCTAGGGGGATAAAACTGCGATATATCATTAAATACTTTATCACTTGTTGAGATATTGTACTGCCAGCCTGTTTCACTTGTTTCTCGGTAGATTTCATTGTATCGTTCTAAAAGTTGATAAATCTGATTTCTCGCACTACGTTTAATGGATAATACTATTTTTTTCTCTTTTATTGCTTTTTCATTCCGTTGGGAGTAAGGAATAAACATCTTGTTTTCTTCTGGTTGGAATATTCTCCAGCCATAGATATCACGATTGGATATTTTTTCTGAAGGATATAGTTCGTAAGCGTCGTTTTGCAACAATTTGTTTATCTCATCAAGAAATTTTTTCCAATATCCTTTTTCAAACCTGACTGTTGGATGAAATATCTCACAGATAAACTTCAAGTACACTTCATCGCTTCCGTCTTTCAGTTGGAAGCGTTCATCCTCAAATACCCAACAAAATGGATAATCATTGTTGTTTACCGTATGCTGCCTGATATCGCTTTCAGCATCTGAAAATCTTGAATCTAAACTCGGCATACTCTTCAAATCATATAATCGCTTGAGAAATTCAAGTTCTTCCATCCGACCGAAATAAAGATAGGTGACTTTTTTTGTTTCAAAATATTCTTCTATTTCAATCCCGTTGTTAAACAAATCGAGAATATCACGTTTTGTTATCTCACTAATTCGATGCACCGATTCAAATGCCCCTCCTTTCATGAGTATCCCAAAGGAAACTAACAAGCGTTATACTACTGCCAACGGCAAGCTTTGCGTGGCGCTCTTCAAGTCCTTTGTATGTAGCACTTTTCCCATGCCCACTACCATAGGGGTTACGCAACGCTGCCAAGTTTGTAGCTATCGCGCGCAAATTTCCCAATATGGCTTTCAATTCAGTTGATGCCGGTGCTGTATCGGGTATGTCCTTGGGCATTAGCTTGAGAAGTTTAACCGTCTCGCCAGTCAACTGCCCAACATCCCAGTTCTTGTCCCATTCTACTGTATTGTCATCAAGAATAGTTTTGCAGCAACTCTCAATCAGTTCCTTAGCTTTCCCGATTGCTTCTGTTGGATTTTCAGACTGCATTTTTAACATTAAATCAATCTGCGCAGAAAGATATGCACTTGAAAATTTCTCCTTCAACTCTACGGCAGTGGACGCGAGAGGATTTTTGTTATATAAGATACGATCCATTATATCTTTGCATCGACTATACGTTTTTGAATATTCATCGTCGTTTTCAATTTGGTATTCATAATGTGCTTCATAATAGTCCAGTAAATCTTTTAACAATTTTATAATGTCATCCTGTGAAGCTTGGTTAATATAAGCCATCAATGATTTGCCCTTTGATAGTTTGTAAGTCTCACACAACGGTACTCCAACGCTTTCTAATGTAAACACGTCAAAGTCATTTGTGGAGAAATCCAGAACGTAACCACCTCTGTTGAATAGCTTCATAAAGATTCCTTTTTCAATTTGAGATAGTCTAGGCATATTTACTTACCTTCTTATTTAATTTTTTTGTAAGTTATCTTCTAATCGATTTACTAACTAAATACAAAATGAGTTTCCTATTAGCTATAATAAGATCGTTACAGACCTTCCCGTTATTAGCTTAATTGGAATAAAAATTGCCTCAGAACAATACAATCGTATAAATTAGGGGCAAACTAATTGTAGACCGTGTTCATACAATGAAAGGTCTCCTCGCACTTTCTTCTCATCATAGAAATCGTTTCTGAACTCCAGCGGAAGTAAGTAGGTTTTCAATCCAAGCAACTGTCCGACCTTGATCTTTGCACAATGTAAAGAAGGCTCTTTGACGCGCACGGGTAAAAGCCACGAAAAATGAATTCAGTTCTTCCATACGGTTGGGTGTAAGGCTCCACCAGGTCTGATTGTCGAGGCCACAAAAAATCATAGTATGAAACTCAAGGCCCTTGCTCTTATGGATCGTCATAAGTGCGGTTTGACCTATTCCCTCGAATTCATCAAGTGTACCTGACCACGTTTCAGTGTTAACGAGGCACTCCCGCAAGAGCAGCAGAAATCCATTCCAGACACGATCAAAATCATGCTGACGTTGATAGGAAGGAAAAGCTCGGCGTAGGACCTGATCTCCAATGAAATCGAGGGCTGCACGCGTGATTTCAGTTGCAGAATCTGGTTCGGGTTCAAGATGCTGCATTGTTCGCCGAATCTCGCGGGTAAACACTTGAAGGCGCTTCTGTAGACGCCGTAGTCCTTCCTCATCATTTGGTTCAACCGCTTCTAGAAACTGTAAATCCCGCAAGGAAGCGTTCCAGTTCTCAGGACTTCTCTTTGTTGCGCCAAGTCGCAGTAGCCGTAATAGTATCTGTGTCAATTCTTCTCCTAACAAGTCCTGGATAGCAATGTCCCCCACAGTACGGGCGACATTCCGCAATCTGAGACCATTCGCTTCGAATGTGGGTGAAAGCTGACTTTCCACTAAATCAGGGCGCATGCGCACGAGAATAGCTACGTCATGCGGTTCAATACAGCCCGCCTGAACCTCGCCCTCGATCCATTTTGCGAGATAATCGCTTTGCATATCCTCGCTCGCAAACTCCCAAATCCCCGCAATATCACCGTCAACCAACCGGTCAGCGCGAGCCTCGGGCTCTTCGACGTTAGGATCTATCCTGCTGGCAATGACGTGTTGAATCTGGACAAGGTCCTCATGTGAGCGCCAATTGAAGATCAGAGAAATCCTTAGTGCATCAAATTGCTGCTCGAACTGGCTGAAAGCGTCTGGCATAGCGCCCGCCCACACCATGATTCGCTGCTTGTCATCCCCCACAGCAGTGAAGATAGTCTCACTGCCATCAAATGCGGTATGTAGAAGCTGAAACTGAGCAAAGGTTGTATCCTGAAATTCATCGAGAAACACGACCGGATATGTGAGATGCAAGGCTTTGAGAATTGATGGGTTCTCCCGAATTAGCAACTCGACAAGCCGGTTGATCATCGGAAACGAAAGAAGAGCATGGCAGCTTTATTCCCAAGCGGGAACAGCGTGAGCTCAAAGAGCTCGTACGCTATCGCCGAAGCATGGTGCAGGAGCGTGCCAGGGAATTGAATCGTATTCAAAAAGTTCTTGAGGGAGCCAATATCAAATTATCTTCTGTGGTAAGTGAGATCGATGGTAAGTCTTCTCGTGATATGCTTACAATGCTTGCCGCTGGATGTAACGATGCAAAAGCTATGGCCAATAAGGCACGAAGGCAAATGCGTAAGAAAATCCCTCAGCTTGAAGAAGCTCTACATGGTTTCATGGGCGAACATCAACGGCTCATGCTGGATTCAATGTTAAAACATATTGATTTTCTTGAAAGCCATATTTTACTACTGGATAAGGAAATTCACGAGAAAATGGAGCCGGTCAGTGAACAAATCACCCTTATTGATTCTATTCCCGGAATTGGAGAACGCAGTGCTCAGGTTATTATCGCTGAAATTGGTACTAATATGAACCAATTCCCCTCTGCTGCTCATCTTGCTTCATGGGCTGGAATATGCCCCGGAAACAATGAGAGTGCGGGAAAACCCGCAAGGGAAGCGATATTCTGAAAGCTACATTAATAGAATGTGCCAAGGTGGCCGGCCATCTAAAAAACACTTATTTTAGCGCCCAATACTCCAGAATTGCAGCAAGGAGAGGTAAAAACCGTGCTACTGTAGCGGTAGCTCATGCTATCCTCACAATTGTGTATCAAATGCTCAAAGCAAACGTCCTCTATCAGGAACTCGGGCTGGACTTTTTTGAACAGCGACGAAAAAACGAGATCGTAAAAAAATCCATAAAACGGCTTGAAGCTTTTGGGTATACCGTTACCATTGATCAGCAAATCGGGATAAGTACAGCTTAGGCAACAATTTAATTTTCAAAGAGCTTTTTTCACGCTCAATCATTTGCTTGAGTCTAGTGTTTCTTTGGCTTTTTTAGCCTTCAATGTTATATAGTTTTCAGGATAGACATTAAACAAAGGAACCAAGAACAAAACATTGCATATCTTAGCTTCTATAACTCAATCCAACATTTCCGCACAATTCCCTATTTGTTAGCATAGTAATCATTGAACAAACAAACAACCGCATTTTTCCTTCATATTCCCCTATGTATTGTCATAATATAATAATTTTCGTTAATAATGCCACAAATATGTGATTCGTAATCAGGTATTGTAATTAATTTACTCCTATCGAACCCCTCTAAAATAATCAATCAGGCCTTACCCAACACAATTCCCTACCTACTTTCAACATTAGATGGAAATCATCTGGACGGAATTACCATAGCCGATCCTTTTATGGGTGGGGGAACTCCGGTTCTGGAAGCTAACCGCCTGGGCTGCAAAATCATCGGCTGCGACATTAACCCCATGGCTTACTGGATTGTAGAGCGGGAACTGGCGGACCTGAACATTGAAGAGTATCGGCGGGCAACTTGCAAGCTAACTTAATCCCTCATGGCCGAAGGCTAAACCTAATAATGTCATGGAACTAACCATTCCAAACTTCTACTTATTAGCAATTCCTTCATTACCGCATTGCGCCTATTCTGCATAGGTATTGGTTTAAATTCAAAATGGTGGTCTTTTGCTAAACCCCTTACTTCATCAGAAATCTCATAAGTCATAAGAAATTTTCCTGGGATTTTACTTGCAAGCTCAAATAATTTAGGATGATCTATAACAGAATGTGTATATAATCTTCGGCCGGCTGATTTTCCTCCAGCAGTATAAGGTGGATCGAAAAAGAATACGGCATGGGGATTATCGATGTATTGATTACAAACATCAAAACCATCACCCTGAACAAAGGTAATTATTTTACTTAGTTTTGAAATTATATGAAGCCTTTTTTTAAGGGTTTGGGGATACCACCGAGAAGCAAGACCCTTACCATTTTCCCCATGTTTAACTATCCCTGCACCCGGTGCCAGTATTCCTCCGTGACTTATTCTATTTCGCAATATAGTTTGAAAAGCTTTTTCCTTATTAGACTTGGCAGGTTCTAATAAAACAGCCTGTATGTTTTCAGCCGTTAGTTTAAAGTTGATTATTCGCTCTATTAACCATTCTACATCGCCTGCAAAAATAGTATGCCAGACGGCAGCAACATCTTCGTCAATCTCTGACATAATAACTTTATCAGCTAACCCCTCATAGGCCACAGTAAGACTAACAATACCGCCTCCTGCAAAAGGTTCAATAAAATATTCTGGCTTATATCTAAGATTAGACAACCAGGTCTTTATGTAAGGAATTAACCAGGTTTTTCCGCCGGGATATCTAAATGGACTTAATTGGGTTACTTGAGCTACATTTATTATTTGGTTAGGGTTAATTGTAGGTTCATCTACAAACAAAGATGCTTGTTTAAGCAATTTATGAGTCCTCCTTAGAGCAGCATATCCATGGTTTTGTTGATATCATCATCATTAATTTCCATCTTCTCAAGTTTTTTATCCAATTTGCCCTGTAAAACTTCAATGAAATCATCTATTAGTCCCGATTCAGGCGTTACTATGCGGTCTAATGAATTCTGAAATAATGTATAAATAGTATCTGTATGTACAAGATTATATCGATTTGTTTCCTGTTTAAGTTCTATATCATAAATTAGCCATGCTATTTCAGCTTTATCAGCAGAAACTCTGGGGAGCTGAGGAAGAGTTGAAAAAAAGCCTGAATGCAAAGCTACTGCTATCTTTTTACTCCAAACGTTGAGAATCTTACCTTTATAGATTAGTTGCGGCACAAGTCTTTTCCGGGATGAGGAAAGATAGTCGGGCCGGGGATAGTTGGGTTTACTTAACCAATCCATGTTGTACATCAGTTCTGGTTCTTGAATATAAGCCTCAAATGGGCGGCGAATATTCCCTGAAATATACACTGATTGAATCTCTAATGCACCAAAATCGGTAATTTTACCATAATCATCATACGCAACTAATACAATATCTATATTGCCCGCTGTATGCCCGTTTATATCGTTTAGTCGTACCTCAGTAAGTGTAGTCCACTTTGTCCCCGGAGAAAAGAAAAATGAGGCAGCATCAATAGTAACCATCCATTCTTGGCGAAATCTAATAGGGCAAACAATAGCGGTATTAATACCCTCTCTTATGGTACATACTCCTAAAGGGCTATTTGCCTTGTCTTTAGTGCAATTTGGAACTTAATTATTATAAGGGCAAAGACGATTATCTCTATACTTAACTGCCTTTTCGGAAAAATTATCTACCGGAAACCCAAATACCTCAAGTAATGGATGTTTCAAATCCGACAAGTCTTCCTCTTCCCTTCACCTTTATTAAACTTTTGTTAAAGTACCTTCTACAGTAAAATAAAAAACTCCTGCCAGATGCAGGAATTTTGGGATTTATAAATAATTATATCTACCAATAAATTCCGCCCGGAGCTGACATTGAAACTTCGTTATCAATACAGCGAGCGGCATAAGTAGCCAGTCTTACCCCCCGTTCAAAATTATAAGTCCTAATAGCTTTGATCGGACCAATGGTGCCAATGGAGATTAAGTCCTCCAGATCTTCTCCACTGCTTTCATATTTTTTCACTACATGGGCCACCAGGCGGAGGTTATGTTCAATCAAAATGTTCCGTGCTTCTTCCCCTCCCCTTTGCATTTCCTGCAAGCACTTGCGCTCGTCCTCTTCGGAAAGCGGTTGGGGAAAAACCTGGTTATTGAGATAGGCAAACAGGCACAAACTGCCTTTGAGGATTCCGGTAATAGCCAGAGCCCACAATAGGAAGGACAAATTACCACCTCCAAATTCTGCGCTCTATACTATATGAGGTTGCTAAACAAAATGTGCCTTAATCTGACATGAAAATTTTGGGGAGTAAATGGCAGGGAGGAGTCTCTCTCAGCAGGAGCAGATGGCTCCACGTGTATTCTTATTCTAATCGAAGAAGCCAATTATTATTTTGTGGCTACCAAAAATCCACTCCTTAGCTGCTTTGTCCATTACCTTCACATTCCAATTATTAACACAATGTTATTTGCTAATCTTAACACTAATATATTGATAGAATCGCTCTGCTATCCTGATGCATTCTTCTGCTTCCTCAATCTGATACTTCCAATGGAAAATCAGCTGGATACCTGGTTTCAATATAATACTGATTCACATAGGCACATTCCTTTAGAAACTCTTTGAAATATGGCTCATAAGCTATCGCTTTCTTACACAGAAAAATCAGGCTGTGCCCTTCCTCCAGTTCACCTGTATGATAAAGCAAATATCCCTTCAACGCCTTTTCTATAGCTTGCTGGCTGTGAAAAGCGACATAGTCATTACCGGCCTCATATTTCTTCAATATCCCAGCAGCTTTGATATCGGCAGCACTTTTTCTTACCCAATCGAGATATCGCTTGCTATCCACCATATATTTCAACTCCTCTTTTCCAAACTAGACTGGCAAAGCTGGTACTATCTTGTTTGCTGCTATCCCATTCGTCCGGAGTGTAAACAATAATATCCATTGGTCGGGTGCTTTCAATATTAAGACTCATTTCCACGGCCAAAGCTCTTTTGTTTTCGGTCTCCTTGACAATACACAAGTCTATATCACTTTTCCTGCCAGCCGTTGCTTTGGCCTGTGATCCAAAAAGGATTATTCTTAAAGGCCGATATTTTTCTATTAACTGGTTTTTTATAGATTCAATTTCCTGGCTGTCAATCACAAATACGACCTGGTTTCCCAAACTATATATTTCTATATAGCCTGGCGTTCTATCGACTATAGAACGGGTAGCTCACAGGATTCGCTACCTAAAGAGTGTTTGACTACAAACCCCATTGCCAGTAAGAAATTTTAGTCCCTTACCGTACTGCAGGGCTACGGGGGTTACCCGTCTCCTTTAGTCACCTGCCAGTGCCTTTCCTTCCAGGTGGCTCCCTCTGGCAGTTATCCTACGCTACCAGAAACGCAGGTTTTTCACCTGCCTTTCTTAATTTGTTGATGGTAATGTTCGCCACATGCCATTGTGACCAGTGGTGTTTGTTTTTTTCTCTAATCTCTTGGGGCAGAATATCTCTTACTGCTTCAGTTTTTCTGAGTATCCATATCAAGGTTATCCGGCAAAAATAATGACCGTTTTTTCGGATTAATTCTATTTGGTAAGGTTGCCCTGTTGTTAGGTAATCCAATACTATCTGCCGATAGTTGCGCCCATTAATAGCTCCAGTTTTAAATATTTATCTCATCAGGGTCTCAAAATATTCTATTCCCGTTTCTTTATCATCTAACTCCCGCAGATAGCTTATTGTTCTAAGGATATACCCCTATTTAACGCTTTCCCAATTTTCCTTTGCGTTATCATATATTTTATCTAAGGACATATCTTTAAAAAGCTCATCCTCTAATTCTAAATAGTCCTGCTTGCTTATCCCCTCAGAACAACGTATAAACCTTAGGAATCCAGAATAGCCTAATTCCTTTATCAATGCCCTAGAACCTTTTTCTATTATTTCTTTGTCTGTAAATTTAGTTCTTTCATTCAATAACATTAATATCCATCTCCTTTCTAAGAAAATCTACAGGATTATATAATTTTATACTTCCGATTGTGTCTTTCAAACTATCCCTGTTTTTTTCTACTGTTCTTATAAATTTATCATCACACGTTATAAAGTAATCGCAATCACTATATACGGCAGATGCCAGATGTAATGCATCTTTGTCTTTGGTATTCGAGCCTTTTACTATCTCTTTTGCTATTAATTTAATTTCATCATCAGGTTTTATTGTTTCTTTACACAAAGTGGATATTTGTCGAATGTACGGTTTTCTCTCAATAAAAAAATTTCTATTGTTTTCATACTCCAAAATAAAGGACCATACTAATTCATAGTCCCCTTTTTCAACGAGTTCAAACAAGATATCTATTGCCATAGATTCAAAACGTATCCTCATTTGCGTTTGATCATCAAATACTCTATTGTATATATTCATATCAAAATATATCTTCATACCTTATTCTCCCAATTTATTCATTCCCTCCAGTTTACAGTTTATTCAAGTATAATTAATTTGTTTATGGATATCAACAATCACAATTTCCTCTCCCCTCAGCCCCTATAGGCAACATATTGTTCTGCCATCCTATAATGTCCCGCGATAGACGGTATAAAATTTCCCAAAGCACGAGTTAAACAAGTTCGAGGACTTTATGCATCAGGCCAATGGTAACTACCATCCTAATGATGTCCAGTAATAGATGGGGTAATAATTCGGGCCGTTAATTTATAGGTTGGAACCTTTCATAAAACCCTGGTTTAATATTATGTTCGCAGCAGGCCGACATGGCAACGGGTCCTGGGAGCTACCGGAGCACGCTGGTATTTATGCTATAATAGTAGCAGCATCGAGTGAGGAGTGAGGGGTAAGGTGTGAGGGGTTTAAGTTATTTCCTACTATATCTTACTATTCAAGCGCTACTAACTCACTTTTCATCAGTGCTTGTGGACCCCGGCCATGGGGGGTTAATTAAGTTTACCCCTGGCAAAACTATTAACGAATAGAGGTATAAGCTCATGAAGTCTCTGGTTTTGGCGGAGAAACCCAGTGTGGCCCGGGAGATAGCCCGGGTTCTGCAATGCAGCAAAAAAAGCAAAGGCTATATTGAAGGACCGCGTTATGTGGTAACCTGGGCCCTGGGGCATCTGGTCACCCTGGCGGAGCCGGATGATTACGATAAAAGATTGAAACAGTGGCGGATAGAAGACCTTCCCATGCTCCCGGAAAAAATGAAGCTCAAAGTTATCAAGCAGACCTCACATCAATTTCAGGTAGTCAAGGAACTTATGAAAAGGAACGATATTGAAGAGCTGGTTATCGCCACCGATGCCGGGCGCGAAGGGGAACTGGTAGCCCGCTGGATCATGGAAATGGTTCGGTGGAGAAAACCTTTCAAAAGGCTGTGGATTTCCTCGCAAACTGATAATGCCATCCGGGAGGGGTTTGCCCGTTTACAGCCGGGAACGCAGTATAACAGCCTGTATGCGGCCGCAGCCTGCCGGGCCGAAGCGGACTGGTTAATCGGACTTAATGTAACCCGGAGCTTGAGCTGCAAATTCAATGCCCAGCTCAACGCCGGCCGGGTTCAGACCCCGACCCTGGCTATGATAGTAAAGCGGGAAAAGGAAATCAAGGCTTTTGTTCCGCGCGACTACTGGACCATCAGAGCCGACTTCGGCGATTATTATGGGGACTGGCGCGGTAAGGACGGGGGACGGATATTTGATTACGCCCGGGCGGAAGAGATACTATCCCGCATCAAGGGCCGAATGGCTGCGATAAAAGAGGTAAAAACTGAGGCCAGGAGCGAAGCACCGCCCTTGGCCTATGATTTGACCGAGCTGCAGCGGGAGGCCAACCGGCGTCTGGGCTGGTCAGCGCAGAAAACCCTGTCCATACTGCAGGAGCTCTACGAAGTGCACAAACTGGTAACCTACCCGCGTACCGACTCACGCTATATCACCGATGACATTGTTCCTACTCTGCCTTTGCGGCTGAAAAGCATGGGGGTGGGGCCCTATGCGGACCTGGCCCATCCCCTGCTGCAAAAGCCCCTGAAGCCGGGCAAACGGCTGGTTGATAACAGCAAGGTAAGCGACCATCATGCTATTATTCCCACCGAACAACCCTTGCAACTTAAGTCTCTCAATGAAGAGGAAAGGCGCCTGTATGACCTGATAGCCCGGCGCTTCCTGGCGGTTCTCTACCCCCCGTACCGCTATGAGCAGACTACTATTATAACCGTGGTCGAGGGGGAAAACTTCCATTCCCGGGGCAAGGTGGAGATTGACCGGGGCTGGCGAGCCGTACAGGCCGTCCCGAGCGATAAGGACGAAAAAGATGAAGAGCAGTTGCCGGAGCAAACCCTAGCCCGGCATAAGAAAGGAGAAACGCTGGAGGTCAAGTCCGGCAAAGCCAGCAAACATAAAACCAAAGCCCCGGCTCGCTATACAGAAGCCACTCTCTTAACGGCCATGGAGAATTGCGGCAAGCTGGTGGAAGATAAAAAGCTACGCGAATCCATCAAGGGCAGTGGCCTGGGCACCCCGGCCACCAGGGCGGAGATTATCGAAAAACTTATTCGCACCAGCTATATTGAGCGCCAGAGAAAAGAACTGGTTCCCACATCCAAAGGTATACAATTGATGGACCTGGCACCCCCTGACTTGCGTTCACCGGAACTGACGGCCCAGTGGGAGCAAAGGTTGGCGGAAATTGCCCGGGGTCAGGGCAAAAGACTGGATTTTATGGCGGATATTCGCCGGGATACGGTGCAGCTGGTGCAGAACATTAAGAGCGACAGCAGCAGTACCTACCGGGCAGATAATGTGAGCAAAAGCAAATGTCCCCAGTGCGGGCGTTTCATGCTGCTGGTTAACGGCCGGAAGGGTAAAATATTGGCCTGTCCCGAGCGTTCCTGCGGCTATCGCCAGCCGGAAGCGGAGGACTTCAGCGGTAAGGGAGGCAACAGCCGGGCCAACCGCAGGCTCATGGCCAAATACAGCAATCAGGAGGAACTGGAAACCAATCTGGGTGAACTGCTCAAAGCCGCCCTGGCCAAAAAAGAACAAGGCTAGCCAGTCATAACCTATGATGCAATTGAGAAGAGAGCAGGGTACCTGGCTAAAATATTCTCTTTATATAGTCGGTGCTTGTATGCACAATATGACTGACAAAAACAACATCATTTACCACATGATAAAAGCAGAGATAATCTTCGATAATGAGCACTCTGTACCCGGCATCTGCTATCATCTTTGCATGCGGAACCATCCCCATTTCAGGAAAATCTGCTAACTTTTCGATAGCGTCCAAGATACGACTGGTAATCTTACGAGCGGAAGAAGGCCCAATTTTCATTTTATAATAAGCTGCTATATCTCTGAGTTGAAGCCGGGCTTCGTTCAGCAGCTCAACCTTTAGCTTACTCATTGTAAATTTCCTCTAACTCGAAGCGAAGCGCAGAAGTAGTGAAGGTCGGGGAGCCGGCCAGACGGTTACGTTCAGCGGCAATAAGCTGCTGAAGCAGTTTAATTTCAGCCTCCCGTTTTTCATACATTTCAATCGGTAAAAAGACCATTTCGCCTTCGCCGTTACGAGTAATATAGATGGGCTCGGCTTTTTCGTGTGCTAATTTGACGAGACTATCATAATCATTCCTGAGCGCGGAAGAGGACTTTATTAACATAACAATGGCTCCTTTCGCCGGATAAAATCAGGACAATACATTTATTTCTTTATTATTATACACTAATTTCTTTATTATGAATAGCAATAAGGTCATCTTGGGGAGGGATATTGCTGGCATGCGGCCGGCAATATCCCTCCCCTTCTTTAAAGCATCGGAAGAAACTGCGAAGCAGTTTCAACACACCGCTGCAACGAGGCGGGGGATTAGAACCCACCACCTGTTTTGTAAATAGGAACCCTACCGCTTAAAGAAGCGGGGGATATATTTCACCTCGTTATAATGTCCACGCTACTATTTATAAGCTTCATTTTTCCAGCAAAGCTTCTAATTCTCCCTTTCTTATCCTATCTGCTCATTATCCTATCTTCAGTGCTATCTTCCCGCCTTCGGCGGAGATAATTACTTCACCCTCATTTCTGATTTCGCCTTTTACCATGGCCCGGGAGAGAGCGGTCTCGATTTCGTGCTGGATGAGACGCTTCAGCGGCCGGGCACCATAAGCCGGGTCATAGCCTTTTTCCGCCAGATAATCCAGGGCTTTTTCATCCCATTCCAGGCTGGCTCGCGTGTTCTGACGAAAGCGCAAGGCCAGTTTCTGCAGCAGTATTTCGGCTATCTCCTTGATCTGTTCCGCTCCCAGAGCATGGAATACTATTATTTCGTCCAGGCGGTTTAAGAATTCGGGGCGGAAATTCAAGCGCAGCAACCCCAGAACCCGGTTTTTCATGTCTTCATAGTCCCCGCCGGCCTGCTGGAAGTTAAGTATTTCCTGGCTGCCGATGTTGGAGGTCATTATGACAATGCTGTTGCGAAAATCCACCACCCGGCCTTTGCCATCGGTTAATCGACCGTCATCCAAAATCTGCAAGAGGATGTTAAATACATCGCTATGGGCTTTTTCGATTTCGTCAAACAATATGACCGAATAGGGCTTGCGCCTTATGGCTTCAGTCAATTGTCCTCCTTCTTCATAACCTACATAACCCGGAGGGGCGCCAATCAAGCGCGCTACGCTGTGCTTTTCCATGTATTCCGACATATCCAGGCGGATGATGTTTTTTTCATCATCAAACAGGGCTTCGGCCAGGGCTTTGCTCAACTCGGTTTTGCCTACCCCGGTGGGACCCATGAATATAAAGCTGCCAGCAGGACGGTTGGGGTCTTTCAGACCGCTGCGGGACCTGATGACGGCATCAGCCACGGCATTTACCGCTTCTTCCTGTCCCACCACCCGCTGATGCAGTATTTCCTCCAGGTTCATAAGCTTCTCTTTTTCCCCCTCCATAAGGCGGCTGACCTGAATCCCGGTCCAGCGGCTTACTACCCGGGCAATATCTTCTTCATCCACTTCTTCTTTAATGAGCGCGCTGTGTTTCTCTTTTCCCGCCAGCAATTCCTCTTCCGCCTTGAGCTTCCTTTCCAGCTCGTTTAAGCGGCCGTATTTTAATTCGGCAATACGATTGAGGTCGTATTCCCTTTCCGCTTTTTCCATTTCGTAGCGGCAATCCTCGATGTCGCGTTTCAACTGGCCTACCCGCGAAATGGCTTCCTTTTCCGCTTGCCACTGGGCCTGCATCACTTCCGCTTCGCTCTTCAAATCCTGCAGCTCTTTTAAGAGGTCCTCCAGCCGTTCCCGGGAGGCCTCGTCCTTCTCCTTGCCCAGGGCCGCGGCTTCAATTTCCAGCTGCATAATGCGCCGGGTGATTTCATCCAGTTCCGCTGGCATGCTGTCTATCTCCGTGCGCAGGCGGGCGGCGGCTTCATCCATAAGGTCTATGGCCTTGTCCGGCAGGAAGCGGTCGGAAATATAGCGGTCGGACAATACGGCGGCTGCCACCAGGGCGGAATCCTGTATACGCACCCCGTGGTGCACCTCATAGCGCTCCTTTAGACCCCTTAATATGGAAATAGTATCTTCCACCGAAGGGGGATTCACCATAATGGGCTGGAAACGCCTTTCCAAGGCGGCGTCTTTTTCTATATGTTTACGGTACTCGCTGATGGTGGTGGCTCCTATGGCCCGCAGCTCGCCCCGGGCCAGCATGGGTTTCAAGAGGTTGCTGGCATCCATGGCCCCTTCTGCGGCCCCGGCTCCCACCACTGTATGCAGTTCATCGATAAAGAGTATAACCTGCCCGGCGGAGTCTTCTACTTCCTTCAACACCGCTTTCAGCCTTTCTTCAAATTCACCCCGGTACTTGGCCCCGGCCACCAGGGAACCCATATCCAGCGCCAGCAGTCTTTTATCTTTCAGGCCTTCCGGTACATCCCGGGCCACAATCCTGCGGGCCAGCCCTTCCGCTATGGCGGTTTTGCCTACCCCGGGCTCACCGATTAAAACCGGATTATTCTTGGTACGCCGGGATAATATCTCGATAGTCCTTCTTATCTCCTCATCCCGCCCAATTACCGGGTCCAGCTTGCCCTCGCGGGCCAGGCGGGTCAAATCCCGGCTATAGCGCTCCAGGGCCTCATAACTGTCCTCGGGATTATCGCTGCTGACGCGCTGGGAACCGCGGATGCCGTGCAAAACCTGGAAGATCCCTTCCCGGGTTAATCCCGCCTTCTGCAGCAGATCCTTCAAGTCCGGTTCCCCTTCCTCCAACAGGGCCAGCAGAAGGTGCTCCACACTAATATAGTCGTCTTTCAATTCCTGGGCTTCTTTTTCCGCCCGGTTCAATACCCGCCCCAGGCTGCCACTTAAGTAGACACTTCCTTCATAGCCATATACCGAGGGGATTTTATCCAAACGCTGCCCCAGTTGCTGGGTAAAGGCGGGTATGCTGATACCGGCCTGCTGCAGCAGGCGGGGTACTAAGCCACTCTCCTGCTCCAACAGGGCCATCATTAAATGCTTTCCCTGTACCTCCTGCTGCCGTTTCTCCAAAGCCAGGTTCTGAGCCGCCAGCAAAGCCTGCCTTGATTTCTGGGTCAAACGCTCCATATTCACTCATATCACCTCTTTCTCTTCAGTTCTTCGATTTCATCTTCCAGTTCTTCGATACGCTCCAGTAAATCTACAATAATAGCTGCGCCATTAAAGTTAACCCCCAGAAGGTTTTTCAGGCGCATCATCTTATAAATCTTTTGCAGGCCATCAGCTTTAATGCTATCACCGGCCAGCTCTATTATCCCCATTTCTTCCATAATCTTTAATAAATCCGGGTGCAGGTTGAGCCAGCTGAGTGGAATTTCTTCTTCCTTACTATGGTAATAAATCTTTACCAGTCTCATTCGGCTACCCCCCTCTCCGCCTGACGGGGAGCACGCAGCTCTGCCAGTTGACGATAGAGTTCCTTTTCCTCTTCCGACAGGTCGCGGGGGAGGTCAATCTTAATCCGGGCATAGAGATCTCCGTTTTCCCCCTGGCGGGCGGGCATGCCCTTGCCTTTTAGCCGTAGTTTCTGCCCGCTGCGGCTTCCCGGCGGGACTTTAAGCGTCAGCTGGCGATCCAGAGTGGCCACAGTAACCCGGTCTCCCAGAACGGCCTGCTCCGGCCGCAAAGTGATTTCCGTTTCCAAATCCCGGCCCCGCAGCGTAAAAACAGGATGGGGGAGGATATGAACCTGGAGATAGAGGTCACCCCGTTCGGCTCCGCCCAGCCCCTCTCCTCCCTGGCCTTTGAGGCGGATGCTACTGCCCTCGTGGACACCGGGAGGTATCCTTACCTGCAGGGTCCTGGCCTCGGAAATACTACCGGTACCGCCGCAGCGCCGGCAAAATCCCCGGCCCACAAAGCCGCTGCCCTGGCATTCCGGGCAGGCGGCGGCCGTGGACAGGGTTATGGACTTGCTAAGCCCGTGGTAGGCTTCCTCCAGGCTCAACTCAATAGTACTCTCTATGTCCTGCCCCCTGACCGGAGCACTGCGGTAAGAGGCTCTCCGGCTTTGGCGGCCCGGCTCTGCGCCAAAAAGGCTGGAAAAGAACTCGCTGAAACCCTGCAAGTCCTCCGGGTCTATATTACTGCTGCGATAGAAAACCCCATCCCCAAAACCGGAGGAATCCACCCGCTCGCCGTTTTTCCAGTTGGGGCCCAGGCGGTCATAGAGAGCCTTTTTTTCCGGGTCACTGAGTACTTCATAGGCCTCATTAATTTCTTTGATTTTTTCTTCGGCTTCCTCCCGCTTTTTGCCGGAATGCAAATCCGGATGCCACTTGCGGGCCAGCTTGCGGTAGGCCGCCTTTATCTTTTTGGCGTCGGCATCGCGCTCCACACCCAGGATTTTGTAATAATCAAGGTACTTAACTGCCATTTGGGCCCCTCCATTTTAGTTCTCTTCAAACTCGGCATCCACTACCTCAGCATTCCCCTCTGCAGCCGGGCCGCTTCTATCCGGCCCCGCAGCTGCGGGCTCTATATTATCCAAGCTATAGGCCGCCTGCCCCAATTCATCAATCAGCTCTTTCAGCTTATCCAAACCTGCCTTCTCCTCCAGGACTTTTTTGAGCTCCTGTAAAAGTTCCTCTATACGAGCTTTTTCATGCAGCGGGAGCTGCTCGCCCACCGCTTTCAACTTGCGCTCCACCGTATAGCAGAGGCTGTCACCCTGGTTCATTACCTCCACTTCCTGACGCCGTTTCTTATCCTCCTCGCTATAGGTCTGGGCATCTTTAACCATACGGTCAACCTCAGCCTTATCTAAATTAGAAGAACCGCTGATAGTTACACTTTGTTCTTTCCCCGTAGCCTGATCGCGGGCGCTCACAGTCAATATGCCATTGGCATCAATGTCAAAACTGACCTCGATCTGCGGAACACCCCGGGGTGCCGGGGTAATACCCTCCAGCTTGAACTGACCCAGAGAACGGTTGTCCCGGGCCATTTCCCGTTCTCCCTGCAGTACATGAATATCAACCGCCGGCTGCTTATCCTCGGCCGTACTGAAGATTTCGCTACGGCGGGCCGGAATAGTGGTATTGCGTTCAATTATACGGGTCATTATTCCTCCCATGGTTTCCACCCCCAGGGAAAGGGGCGTTACATCCAAGAGCAGTACATCTCTGACTTCTCCAGCGAGAACTCCGGCCTGAATAGCTGCTCCAACGGCTACAACTTCATCCGGGTTGACCCCCAGGTTGGGTTCTTTTCCGTTTAATTCCCGCACCAGCTTTTGCACCGCCGGTACGCGGGTGGAACCCCCTACCAGTATTACTTCATCGATATCACGAGCCGAAAGTCTTGCATCGTCTAAAGCCGCTTTCACCGGTCCCCGCAGTCGTTCCAAATCTTTATGGATTAAATCCTCAAATTTGGCCCGGGACAGCTTCATGTCCAGGTGTTTGGCTCCAGAGGCATCAGCCGTGATAAAAGGCAAGCTGATGCTGGTCTCCAGCACGCTGGAAAGCTCTATTTTAGCCTTTTCCGCTGTTTCTACCAGCCTTTGCAAAGCCTGTTTGTCTTTCCGCAAATCTATGCCATAATCTTTCTTGAATTCTTCGGCCAGCCAATCCACAATAGCCTTGTCAAAATTGTCCCCGCCCAGGTGGGTATCACCGTTGGTGGACTTAACCTCAAACACGCCGTCACCCACCTCCAGGATAGAGACATCAAAAGTTCCTCCTCCCAGGTCAAATACCAGAATAGTCTGGTTGGCCTTTTTATCCAGACCATAAGCCAGGGCGGCTGCGGTCGGTTCGTTTATTATCCGCAAAACATTAAGCCCGGCAATACGGCCGGCATCCTTGGTAGCCTGCCGCTGGGCGTCATTAAAGTAGGCAGGAACAGTAATTACCGCATCCTTGACCTTCTCTCCCAGGTATTGGGAAGCGTCCTCCACCAACTTCTTTAAAACCATGGCGGAGATTTCTTCCGGAGCCAGCAGCTTGTCCCGGCTTTTGAAGCGAACAGCATCATTGGGTCCGGATACTACCGTATAGGGAAGCAGCTTGCGCTCGCTTTCCACCTCGGAATAACGCCGGCCCATAAACCTCTTGACCGAATAAAAAGTGTTTTCTGGATTTAAAGCTCCCTGGCGCCGGGCAATCTGCCCCACCAGTCTTTCATTGTTGTCCTTAAATGCGACCACCGAAGGGGTGGTGCGGTTGCCTTCAGCATTCACTATTACTACCGGGTCCCCGGCTTCTATAATGGCTACCACTGAATTGGTGGTCCCCAGGTCTATACCCACTGCTTTAGCCATCTTATCTCCCTCCTTCATTAACTGAGCTTTAGCTTCTTTTTTCTGTTATTTCCAATAGTCTCTAAGATTATTATAACGGCCTTATGGTTAATAGTCAATAAAGGTCAAAGATAAATTTGCTACAAAAAAAGAGACTCTCTTTCTGTTATGCAAAACAAAAAGAACGGCCCCTTCTTTTAAAGTATTTTCAGCATCTCACGGGCAATATTCTTGAAAACCGGAGCCGCATCTACTGCTCCCGATTCCCCTTCCTGCACTAGAACCAGCACGACCCAGCGGGGGTTATCCGCCGGAAAATAACCGCCAAACCAGGTATCCAGGGATTGCTCTCCGTCTTCTTTCCAGTTTCCCGTTTCGCTGCTAGCTGTTTTTCCTGCTACCTTAATCTCGGCCAAAGCCGCATTTTTTCCTGTTCCCTCACTAACCACCAATTCCATAAGCTCTTGGACCTTGCCCGCTGTTTCCGGGCTGATTACCCTTTCCTTGCGGCTTGATGCTATCCTGCTGCGCTCCCCTTTGCTGTTTATGGTATAGCGCAGCAATGATGGGGCTTGCCAGAGTCCGTCATCAGCTACGGTAGCCAGCAGGGAGCTTATCTGCAACGGGCTTAGCATTACTCCTTCCTGTCCCAGGCAGGCATTGCTGAGAGCTATCTTCCCCGGGTTGATCCTGACATAGGAACCGGGATGGTATGCATAGCCCAGCAGGGTTTCATCACATAAATGCAATTTATCCACATAGGTCAAGAGCTTTTCTCTTCCCAGTCTTTGACCCACTTCGATAAATGACGGATTGCAAGAGCAGGCAAATGCCTGGGCAAAACTCAGCTCTCCGTGCCCTTCCTCCTTCCAACAAGAAGTGGACTGGGTCTCATTGAAAACATATTTTCCGGAACAATGGAACTTATCCCGCTCAGATACCAGGTTTTCCTCCAGAGCAGCCGTTGTCACCAATATTTTGAAAAGCGAACCGGGATGATAGCGGCTCAAGGCCCGGTTAATCAGGCTGCTGTTCTGGTCATGTTTTAACAGGTATTCGATATGATAAGGATTGAATGACGGCCGACTGGCCATTGCCAATACTTCCCTGCTGTCAACATCCATTACTACTACTGCACCTGATTTTACTTGGGCGGATATTTCCTCCTCCACTATTTCCTGAATTCTTTTATCTATAGTCAAAACCACACTGCCCCTGGCCCTATCCTCTTCCTCATAGAATTTGAAATTCAAGCCTTTAATAAGCGCCCCCCGCGCATCATAAACGGAAAGCAACTCCTGGGGAGAGCTGCCTTTTTGCAGTAAAGCATTATAGCGTTTTTCTATTCCCGCCTGCCCTTCGTTATTCTGGTATCCCCCGACATAACCCAGGACATGACAGCAAAATCCGTCCTGGCGATATCTTTTAATCAAAGGGGCCACCGTAATTCCGGGCAGATTATGGGAAATGACTCGCTGGACTTCTGCTTCACTCAGGTCAGAAGCTATACGAACAAAAGTAGTGCCATTTTTAGCAGCCAGCCGCAACTGTTCTTGAATCGCCTTACTATCCTGCTTATCCAGAATCTGGCCCAGAATCTCGCCCGTCACCTGCAGGGTATCCCTTCCGTATACCTTATCACTGACAGATCGGTTACTTCTCATTCCGGCAGGCAGCCCATAAAGCGCAGTTGATGTGTAACTCCCCGTTAAAGGCTGGTAATTCCTATCCAGTATTTCTCCCCGGGAATATTCACTTAGTCTTATGCCCTGACTGCGCATGGCTGTCGCCTGAGCTGCCAGGTCCTGGCCTTTTATTACTTGAAAATAGGCAATCCTCAGGACCAGGATCATATAAAGCAGCAAAAAAAAGCTCATCAATAAATAGAGACGCCGGAGCGACAAAATAAAAACCCCCTTTAAGCCTTTAGCCATAGCTTTGACCATAGAAGAGGGATTCTATTCCTGTATATCACGAGGACGGTTTTGGCGATATATTATCTACCCCGCATGGGGTGCGACTCGGGATTTCCATTGGGGTTGCCATCTTTTACATCGTTTCCATCCTTACCCACGTGGGGTGTGATGGGTATTAGCCTTTTCCTTATTATTAGCTTCCATGTTTCAATCCACGCACCCGCCTGAGTTTATCTTTCAGGTGTTAATTATGATGGGAGATGGATGACAAATTTGAATGTAGATTTGGGCCAAGAGTACATGGTAAACTTAAATTGGTAGATATTATTTTTATTACCGCAACCTACCAGCTGTTTTGTCGTGGCAAACATTGACGTGAATTTAAGATGAAAGAGGTGTATTTATGAATTTTATGCTTTCGGAAGAACAGGAGCTAATCAGGTCAAATGCCCGCGAGTTCGCTTTGAAGTATATCGAACCCGTGGCCACAAAAATCGATCAAGAAAGTCGCCATCCGGTCGAAGTATTTGATAAACTGGCGGAACTTGACATGATGGGCATTTCCTACCCAAGTGAATATGGGGGCGGCGGAGCGGAATTCCTTACTACCATGATCGTTACCGAAGAATTGGCCCGCTCCTGCGCTACTACCGGTTTTCTTCATGGATACAGCTACGGCCTGATCGGACACCCCATACTTACTTTTGGCAATGAAGAACAGAAGCAAAAATGGATGCCCGGCCTGGCCGCCGGAAAGCTTGTAGGTTCCTTTGCATTGACTGAACCCGGAGCGGGAACGGATGTCAGCTCGGCCACCACTACAGCGGTAAAAAAAGGTGATAAATATATTTTGAACGGGACCAAAACTTTCATCACCAACGCAATTCTTGCTGACGTTTTCGTGGTTTTCGCCTATACCGACCGCTCGGCCGGTGCCAAAGGAATGAGCTGCTTCCTAGTTCCCCAGGGAAGCTCGGGACTTAATGTAGGCCAACATTTTGATAAGATGGGGGTTCGCGGCTCCCAGACCTCTGAAGTCGTTTTCAAAGACTGTGTGGTAGCGGCTGATTGCATGCTGGGCAAGGAGGGAGATGGTTTTAAGATCGCCATGAGTGCGCTTGATGTTGGTCGTATAGGTATTGCTGCCATGTCCACCGGCATCACCCAGGGCTGCCTGGATGAATCAATCAAGTATTCGAAGGAGCGGGTTCAGTTTAAGAAACCCATTGCCAGTCAACAAGCTATTCAATGGTTTATCGCCAACATGGCCACCGATATAGATGCTGCCCGTTTCCTGTATATGAACGCCGCCTTTATAAAAGACCAGGGCAAACCATTTAGCGTAGCTGCCTCCAAAGCCAAGTTGTTCTGTTCCGAATGTGCGGCCCGGCATACCACTAAAGCAGTGCAAATTCAGGGCGGATATGGCTTCATGAAGGGAGCGAAGGTTGAAC
Source organism: Syntrophomonas wolfei subsp. wolfei str. Goettingen G311 (assembly GCF_000014725.1). Lineage (GTDB taxonomy): Bacteria > Bacillota > Syntrophomonadia > Syntrophomonadales > Syntrophomonadaceae > Syntrophomonas > Syntrophomonas wolfei. The sequence continues at coordinate 574,201 of NC_008346.1, read as the reverse complement.
GCTTTTATCGCGATGTCAAGTTAACCGAGATTGGCGAAGGTACGTCCGAAGCTCAACGCATGATTATTGCAGGCTCGGTTCTTCGTTAATTTTACCGGCAGGTTCTTCCCATGGAAGATCTGCTGATCATAGTAAACTGCTCCATGCAGCCCTTTCCCCCTGTGGGGGGAGGATATATAAATGGGACATTCCCCGTGGGCAAGCCTGGGATTAATAAGCTGACAAGTATTTTCATTAAGTTAGTTAAGGGTAAAACGAAGAGAGTAAAATGAAGCAATTAAGGGGTGTGTCCCCTTACATTAAAAGGAGGAATCAGTTAATGAGCAGTGTAGCAGCGGGTACCAAAATTCCTTGCCGGGTTAGCCGGACACTTGATGTGGGGGACTTTTCAATCTTACATCAACTCACCTGGTTTAACATGGCGGTTCACAGCAATTCGGAATATGCCAAAGGAACCTGGTTCAAAGAGCGTTCGCTGGCCGGGCCGATTATTTTTACGGTAGCTGACGGACTGGTTCATAATGCCGACAATATCGCTGAACTTTTGGCGAAAGACGGGTATGAAATCTATGCTTATATTGGTGTAGATAATGTAAAAATCACCTCGCCGGTGCTCTTTGGTGATACCCTGACAGCCGATGCTGAGGTAGTTGATTTCCGCCCGACTAAAAATCCCCGGATGAACTTGTTTATATACAAAAATAAGACCTATAATCAGCGTGGTGAGCAAGTAATTGAGTACCAGACCACTATGTTGGCTCAGAAAATAGAATAATGACGGTTTTCAAAACTACGCCCACCGCATGTTGCTAAGGTGAGGTCGACAAGCATGCAATTTCTTTGTTATGTCAGCCTGCGTATAATGTAATACTAATGGGCAGACTAGCTGTTTTGCTTATCTGCCCTAAAAATATCATTGGGGTGCGACTACTCCCTGGCCTTTACTAGAGCAGGAAATTCTGTTTCGTTGAAATCCAAAACTTCAACCGGGAAAGGGAGATTGTCCAGTATTTCTCTTATTTCGGGGATAGTATCTTCAGTTCCTCTTATTATTACCAGACCTGAGCCGGATTCAATAGTCGAAACGACTCCCAGATGATCATAGGCCTCACAGGCGTACACGGCGGTGGTTTGCATGGCCGTTCTTTCATTGACGGTTTTACCGCTGGCGGTTCCGCCTGTTTATGGCACAATAAAAATACAGCGAATGGCAAGTTAAAAATACAGCAGTAAATTGGAAAAAAAATCATCGCCAGCACCCCCAAAATATACTACCCTTTTTGTTGAAGAGACAAAAGGAGGTAGATAAGAAAGGATGCTAACGATGATACAACAATATCATATCAAACACTTAAACTTTCATAAAGGCAAATCCCTTAGGAGTATTGCCGAAGAGACCGGACATGATTTCAGGACTGTAAAAAAATATGCAGAGCAAACCGATTTCAATGAAATCCGAAAACCTAAAAGAGGACGACCTTCGAAGCTTGACCCGGTAAAACCGATAATTGACGCCTGGCTTAAAGAAGACCTGAACCGGCCAGTTAAACAACGGCACACTGCTCGGCGCATCTACGACCGGCTGTGTGATGAACATCAGGATATATTTAATGCTTGTGAAAGAACTGTTCGCACTTATGTATCTGCCAGAAAAAAAGAACTATACGGTGAAGAAGAAGGCTACCTTCCCCTGGAACACCCAGCAGGAGAAGCGCAGGTAGACTTCGGCGAAATCGTCATGATTGAGCAAGGCCAGAAAGTCAAAGGATATGAATTAATTCTTTCGCTGCCGTATAGTAATGCTGGGTATCCCCAGATATTTCGGGGTCAGAACCAGGAATGCCTGTTAACCGGACTAAAAGACATATTTGAATATTTAGAGCATGTTCCCCGGATAATCTGGTTTGATAATATGTCAGCGGCAGTTGCTGGTATTGGGGAAAAAGGAGAGCGGAAACTAGTAGACCAATTTTACCGCTTCGCCCTCCACTACGGCTTTAAGCCCCAATTTTGCAACCCCGGTAAAGGGCACGAAAAAGGCCATGTTGAAAACAAGGTGGGTTACAGCCGCAGGAACTACTTTGTACCCGAACCCAGTTTTAGTGATATTGAAGAATTTAACCAGGGACTTTTTGCCGTGGCTGAAAAAGACCACTGTCGGAAACATTACCGTAAAGGCCGGGTAATAAATGAGCTTCTCCAAGATGACCTTACAGCCATGCTACCCCTGCCGGCCAAACCATTTACGATCGGCCGTATGCAGAAATTATCGGCCAACAAATACGGCAAAGTCTGTGTTGATACAAACGTATATTCCGCATCACCCCAGGTGGCAAATAAAGAACTATATATGAGGCTAGGTGCCCATCAGGTGGAACTATTAAACGAACAATACCAGCCTATCGTAAAACATAAACGATTATATGGCCAGAATCAGGAACTAATGGATTGGCTGCCTTACCTAACTACACTGGCCAAACGCCCTAATGCTTTGAAATATACTGGATTTTATCGCGAACTACCTGACCCCTGGCAGGACTATTTTAATAATCTGGATTACGCGGAAAAAAAGAAGAGCCTAAATCTTTTAGTACGTATGATAACCGAAACAGATATGGATACAGCAACCATATGCTTGCTGGAGACATTAGATTCCGGCAAAGCAGATGCTGACAGTATCCTGTTAAGCTACCGCCGATTAACCGAACCAACCTTTAATGATTTTTTGCCGTTATTATCTGCCGGCATAAATTCACCGGCAATATATACTCCTGATCTGACCTGCTATGATACTTTCCTGAAAGCAGGTGAGTGCAGATGAAAGAATTGATTAAAGACTATTGCAAGCAATTACGCTGGGGGAACAGCATAGTACAGAACTATGCAGATATTAAGGCTGATACCCACGAAGAGTTTCTGGCTAAACTTTTAGAAATAGAGGTTAAGGGACGGGAATTAAACCGTAAAAACCGCTGTTTAAGACAAGCCGGTTTTGATGTAATAAAAACCTTTAATGGCTACAGTTTTGATCATATTGAGATACCGGCATCAATACCATTAGATGATTTGAAAACTGCAGCCCTCCTAAAAAACAGGGAAAACCTGATTCTATATGGCCCGGTGGGAACGGGCAAAACCCATATGGCTACCGCCATCGGTGTAGAAGCCTGTAATCAAGGAAAGAAGGTGGGATTTTATAGAACATCAACCCTGGTCAACGAGTTAAATGATGCTCAAAATGCTGGTAATCTGGGCAAAATGCTAAAGCAACTGGCGAAGCTGGATTTACTAATTTGCGATGAATGGGGTTATATTCCCCTGGATCGCCAGGGTGCGCAGCTACTCTTTCAGGTAGTAGCTGATTGCTATGAAAAACGCAGTATTATTATCACTACCAACTTAGAGTTTAGTAAATGGAATGGCATATTCTACGATGAGAAGTTAACCAGTGCGATTATTGACCGCTTAATCCACCATAGTCATCTACTGGTTTTTGGTGGACAAAGCTACAGACTTACACATTCCACGATAAGGAAATAGTGGAAACTGGGGTGCTGGATTTATTTTTTGCCGTTTGATGTATTTTATACTTGCCAAACACATCCGCCGAATAAAAAGCTGTATGTGCCTCCATACAGACTATTTTTAGGACTGGCTCGGGGTTTTAACAAACCAAACAAAATTGGTATTTTCATCTATCTCCCCCCCTAAATGGATATAAAAAAACACCTGCCCATTGAAAACAGATGCTTTTCTATTCGCTTAGCTTTATGCTATGCAGTAATCTTATATTTGGTTTTCAAGTCATTGTACCAACTATATTCGATATAACCTTCTTTTTGCAGCCTCCCGACCACGATTCCAGCATCAATTCCAACCACATTAGCAAATTGAACAAGTGATGATTTAGAGAAATCTTTCTTTGCAATAAACGAATTAAATTCCTTGCTTGGGATTAGAGTCTCCTTAGCGAATTCATCCGCGGCAGACTCATCCGCATCTGAAGTGCCATTCGGTTGACCAATGTGCCCATAAATAATGTGGGCAAATTCATGAAAAAGGCTAAACCAAAAGCGATCTGCATCTTTGCCTCGCACAGTCAGTCCCATGACGATTTTACCTCCGTCATAGAATGTAGCGCCGTGCAAAAATGATCCCCCAATATGAGGAAGAAAAACAATCGCTATACCGCAGTCGGCAAGCATACTGACTAACTCGCCACAAAATATCCCGGGATTCTCCCGCGTCATCTTCCTAATATGCGGTATTATATTCGAGAGCTTGTTTATATTGATGGGTTTCGTATCGATGTGTCTTGCCTCAAGTTTAGCTTTCTGTGCCCATGCATACAAAGCGTAGTCGGCTTTTTTATGGTCAGCTAAGCGTCTGCAGGCTATGCCAGGAATTAAAGTGCCCTGAAGCAAACCAAGCTGAACTACTTCAAAGTGTTTACGGAGATGGACCACCTTTTCTTTAGCTTTGCTTGTTTCAGGAACCCATCCGTTTTTTGACATCTCTTTGTAAGGGAACTTTTTTGCTATTTCTATATCTGCATCCATTTCGTTCTCAGCGTTGGCCTTTGCCAGCTTCTCACGGTAGACGGACTCTAGCCTGCTCCAAAACTGTGCAGGAGCCCCAAGCACCATCTCAAGACGCATGGCCATGTCAGGGGTCAACTGGACTTCACCATTGATAAGTCTACTGATATGCTTTTCAGACATATCCATTCTCCGAGCAAACTCTTTCTGGCTCATTCCTCTATCAACAAGCTGCTCCTTTATGGTCGCGCCTGGCGGTGATGCAATTATTGTACGGCTTCTCACCATCTGTGCTACCTCCTTCTTATGCAACAGATTTAATGATAGTCAATGATTTCTATGACACGGACAATTTGAATCTCAGAACCTTTCATCTCGAATACAAGGCGGTAGGGCTGAATTAAAACCATGGCATATTGTTTCTTTCTATCTCCCTTGAGTATGTGGCAGCCGCCGATTTTATATTGAATCAGCATTTCGACAGAATCCGCAGCAGTTATTTCATCTATTCGCTGGTGTATCTTCGCCGCCATATTTTTTCCGTGTTTCTTTTCAGCCTCGTGAGCGTTTGTACACACCTTTTCGATTCCACGGCTCTTATACTCTATCTGCAACCCATCACCTCGTTTTGTAATTTACCTTTGAGGTAAATTTACTATAGCATGGACAAATGACAGAGTCAAGAATCAAATTAACCCTGGAGGTAAATTTTATAAAACGAGGAGCCCACGATCATCATAAACAGAGCTGCAAGTTGCTCCACCGCAACTGTTTAGGGATATTTTGAGAGGTACTATCACTGACGGTTTCAATCCACGCACCCTCATGGGGTGCGACCGAGACCCGGGGCGACAAGACCCGGCTCACTTGTGAGTTTCAATCCACGCACCCGCATGGGGTGCGACATAGCCTGGTAAACAGTCAGAATTTCCCCACCCAAGTTTCAATCCACGCACCCGTATGGGGTGCGACTTCATTTTGGCTAACATCTTCTGGCAATACAGCAGTTTCAATCCACGCACCCGCATGGGGTGCGACCATATTGCACCCATCACAAGGATTCTCGCCTCTTTGTTTCAATCCACGCACCCGCATGGGGTGCGACTTAAGACCGGGGAGACAAGCGATAGAGATATGATGCTTTGTTTCAATCCACGCACCCGCATGGGGTGCGACTCCATAATCAAAACCACGATAAACTCTTATATATGTTTCAATCCACGCACCCGCATGGGGTGCGACCGCTTCTATGGATAGTTCAAGGTCATTTGAATAGCTGTTTCAATCCACGCACCCGCATGGGGTGCGACGTTATTTTATGATCGGCTTTACAATTGCAATTCTGTTTCAATCCACGCACCCGCATGGGGTGCGACTAATTTTTTAGCTGTGATATACTCAAATTGTTCTATGTTTCAATCCACGCACCCGCATGGGGTGCGACCATAAATGGCAATTATTTTCTTACTAATTTACCCGTTTCAATCCACGCACCCGCATGGGGTGCGACTAGTGTAATAGTACACTAAAGTAAAATGACTTCCCGTTTCAATCCACGCACCCGCATGGGGTGCGACATAAATTCAACTATGTGCAATCCCTTATTCCAATTGTTTCAATCCACGCACCCGCATGGGGTGCGACTAGAAATAGGGATTTGTAAGCACTAAAAACGACATGTTTCAATCCACGCACCCGCATGGGGTGCGACATCCCTTATTCCAATTGTATTTACATATCTGACCACTGTTTCAATCCACGCACCCGCATGGGGTGCGACCCTTATTCCAATTGTATTTACATATCTGACCACTGTTTCAATCCACGCACCCGCATGGGGTGCGACCGTATTGTTTATGGGTTTCATGGTTTGTTGCGGTGTTTCAATCCACGCACCCGCATGGGGTGCGACAGCTAAATATTTATATTTTACTTGTAATTGCCTAAGTTTCAATCCACGCACCCGCATGGGGTGCGACGAGCAATATAAAATATTTTTACAATATATATCTGTTTCAATCCACGCACCCGCATGGGGTGCGACAATTAATGGAATACATCAAAGGTTGTCAGGTTGGCGTTTCAATCCACGCACCCGCATGGGGTGCGACCAAACAATGCTAAAATTATGCTCCTTGTCCATGATGTTTCAATCCACGCACCCGCATGGGGTGCGACGAAATTATCGGTAAATATGCAGGTGATATTATGTTAAGTTTCAATCCACGCACCCGCATGGGGTGCGACTACAATGATAATATAATTAATGGGGAGGTAATACGTTTCAATCCACGCACCCGCATGGGGTGCGACGATAGGCCATGCTTTGCTTGTTTATGAGCTATTATGGTTTCAATCCACGCACCCGCATGGGGTGCGACAATTAATCCTTTTACCTTATAGCACTCAACACTACTAGTTTCAATCCACGCACCCGCATGGGGTGCGACCTTATCCGGTCTACAAAAACTTTTCCGCACCATTGTTTCAATCCACGCACCCGCATGGGGTGCGACTACTGTTATTTATCATTTATTTATTTACCTCCTTGTTTCAATCCACGCACCCGCATGGGGTGCGACCACAAAGGAAGAAGCTGAAAAATATAGAGTAGAACATGTTTCAATCCACGCACCCGCATGGGGTGCGACTATGTCCGGCCAGCTTAAAATTGAATTGGCAAAAGGTTTCAATCCACGCACCCGCATGGGGTGCGACTAACCGAAAAAATACCACATTGCTTTATGTTGACCGGTTTCAATCCACGCACCCGCATGGGGTGCGACACTTATCCGGTCTACAAAAACTTTTCCGCACCATTGTTTCAATCCACGCACCCGCATGGGGTGCGACTGAGAATTTGCTGGCTGTTAGGTCTACCATTTTTTGTTTCAATCCACGCACCCGCATGGGGTGCGACCGCCCCCGGTTTACAAATTTCCGGTCGCTTTTATCGTTTCAATCCACGCACCCGCATGGGGTGCGACCGCCTACTAGGTTGGATGCTATGTATTTTTCAAAGTTTCAATCCACGCACCCGCATGGGGTGCGACGACAATTACAACAAATACCCATAACAGACCTTAGAGTTTCAATCCACGCACCCGCATGGGGTGCGACTAACAGTTGCTTATATATCTTATAGAGGGTATTAAAGTTTCAATCCACGCACCCGCATGGGGTGCGACGCTAGTTCCCGGTAGCGGGTTTTAATTTGTTCGATTGTTTCAATCCACGCACCCGCATGGGGTGCGACAGGTAATTTAATGCAATATTTTTTCATTTCTCGCAGTTTCAATCCACGCACCCGCATGGGGTGCGACGGATATTAACAAGGAGGTATAACAATGTTTGAAGGTTTCAATCCACGCACCCGCATGGGGTGCGACTTAGATTTTAAAAAATTTTTTAAAGATTTATGAAGTTTCAATCCACGCACCCGCATGGGGTGCGACTTATATTTATTTTAGGTTTTTAGTTAGCACTCTAAGTTTCAATCCACGCACCCGCATGGGGTGCGACTTAAGCGGATTGAATAGGTTTTATCGGCAATTGTGTTTCAATCCACGCACCCGCATGGGGTGCGACTTTGTTAGTTTTTTCTTTTAATGTTGGGATAGCTTGTTTCAATCCACGCACCCGCATGGGGTGCGACGGCATTGTATCACCTGATGGATGATTATGACAAAGTTTCAATCCACGCACCCGCATGGGGTGCGACAGTCCTGTTTGATTTAAGTGATCCGGGTAACAGGTTTAGTTTCAATCCACGCACCCGCATGGGGTGCGACAATGAATTACATCCACCAACTACAAAACGAAAACCAGGTTTCAATCCACGCACCCGCATGGGGTGCGACTTCCTTATCTCTTGAGTTAAGTATATCATGCTGAGTTTCAATCCACGCACCCGCATGGGGTGCGACTGCTTCAATGCTTTTTTCAAGTTCGTTTGAGTAGGTTTCAATCCACGCACCCGCATGGGGTGCGACTTAAAAAAATAGCAAATCAAGATGCTATAAGCTTAGTTTCAATCCACGCACCCGCATGGGGTGCGACAATTTTTTGGGCATCTGTTAGGCTATTATCTGATAGTTTCAATCCACGCACCCGCATGGGGTGCGACCCGGCACAAGTATAGTAGTGATAAATTGAAAGATATGTTTCAATCCACGCACCCGCATGGGGTGCGACAAATGTCTTCACCAACTGCCAGCCTGTTATGATTTCCGTTTCAATCCACGCACCCGCATGGGGTGCGACAAGTATAATAACAAAAAATATTCCCTTTATGCTGGTTTCAATCCACGCACCCGCATGGGGTGCGACTCAACTCCTTAATATTTTTATATTACTATTATTATAGTTTCAATCCACGCACCCGCATGGGGTGCGACATGGTCATTTGTTCATTGGTTCCACCATGGTCTGGGTGGTTTCAATCCACGCACCCGCATGGGGTGCGACGACGGGGCATAGTTTACAAATTTTACCATCAATATATCGTTTCAATCCACGCACCCGCATGGGGTGCGACTGCCCTGCATGGTAGTACCATGCAATTTTTTTGCCGGTTTCAATCCACGCACCCGCATGGGGTGCGACCCACCCCCGGTTTACAAATTTCCGGTCGCTTTAATAGTTTCAATCCACGCACCCGCATGGGGTGCGACACCACCCCCGGTTTACAAATTTCCGGTCGCTTTAATAGTTTCAATCCACGCACCCGCATGGGGTGCGACCACCCCCGGTTTACAAATTTCCGGTCGCTTTAATAGTTTCAATCCACGCACCCGCATGGGGTGCGACTGCAATTGTCACGACCATGAAGCTTCTTATTATGATGTTTCAATCCACGCACCCGCATGGGGTGCGACGCACCATAACAAACACCACTTCACCTACTAGGCACGTTTCAATCCACGCACCCGCATGGGGTGCGACTGTTACTTTACTAATTGCTATACATTGGGATTCCCAAGCATTGTATCCGCGAAAACAAAGGGGTTTATAAAATTGGCTCCATTAATAGAATAGAAAACCATCCTAATACCCTATAACTAGCTATCGCGAACCGCCCACAGTTTGTCCAACTACTTCAGGTTCGCGCTAAAGTACCATGACACCTTCTGGATCATAGGTTTCTTTTGCTCCCACATGTTCAACTCTTCTTTTCCAGTTAGACCCAAGCATATAATATCTTAAACTATCTTTATTTGCATCTATTATTGCCTCTAATTCATTCTTTAACATGACAAACTGTGCTGGTTCCAATAAACATTCAAAAACTGAATTTTGAACCCGTTGACCGTAGTCAACGCACTTTTTAGCCACTTTTCTCAAACGTTTCTGCCCATCTTTGTCAGTAGTATTAACATCATAAGTAATCAACACCATCATGATTATTCACCCCTATTTCCAAATGAATGCCGGATAAGCATCCAAATCACCCCGTAAAAACCTAGCAAGCAATAGAGCCTGCGTATATGGTAACAATCCTATCGGAATCTTTTCTTCCAAATATGGATGGATAATTTCTTCTTGTTTACGCTTTTGCCAGACCGTCAGGAGCATCTTCCTGGTATCAGGTAGAACATACACGGCTCCATTCTCTTTTGTTATAAAATCGTCCTTATTAATCTGCTTGCGATTAATTAGTGAAAGAACCATCCTGTCCCCCAAATATGGACGAAGTTCTTCCATTAAATCCAATGCTAAACTAGGCCGACCAGGTCTATCTCTATGTAAGAATCCTACAGCCGGATCAAGCCCTACACTTTCTAAAGCAGCTCTACATTCATGAACCAATAGTGTATAGAAAAAAGATAATAATGCATTTACATTGTCTAAAGGCGGCCGTCTACTCCTGGCAGCCATAAAAAAATCCTGTTTCTGTTCAAGAATTAGATTGTCCACTTCTGAAAAATACCTCTGTGCCGCATCACCTTCTAATCCGCGTATATCATTAAGGTTTTCACTATCAAATACCTTTTTAACTGAACCAGCAAGTAAGGCAATGCTTCGCTCAATACTATCCCCAACTTTATCTGGATGATCTCTGCGTCCTCTCTGAAGGACGGCTCTACTATTCAATATTTTTGCCGCAATAAAGTACTTCGCTAATACGGGAACCTGGTTTTCCTCATCAGCCATACGATATTGTTTGCGTCGTAACAAAACATTGCCGGTTTGCGGTCCCTCAACCCGAGCTAAAAACCTGCCATTTGGACTGAAAAAGCTTACCGTTATTCCTTTTTCGGCACAGAGACCCAATAAAGATGGACTTGCTCCCGGATAACCAAAATAAACAATCGCTTCAATGTTATGTGATGGTATACGGAAAACAATTTTTTCCTCCAGGCGGATAAGAATATTTTCCCCTTCACGAGCCAGATACGAATCAGGTGTCGTTACATATAGAGTATTTAATAAGCGCCGCAATCACCTCACCTCGTTTTCTACTGGTGATAATTCCTCCAAAGCTTTATTCCAATAGCTTCTTACACTACTTTTTAATCTTATTCTTGGCATACATACATTCATCACGGAGCAGCTTTTGCAAACACTGAGCCTCATGTCGGGTTTTGGAGTTACCTCCTCACTATAGAGTCTATGCATATGTTGTGATAATCTTATGACTTCCTCCTTCAATTCGCTATCAAGCTTAACCTTTTCCCGTCTGCGGGTTTCTCCATAATACAAGTCCCCTTCTTCAATGTCACAGTGCAGCATCTCTTCCAGGCACATGGCCTGCGCACATAATTGGATACGGTCATAATCGCCTTTTTTGGATTTGCCTCTTTTGTATTCAACCGGACGGGGCAGATATAATCCAGCTCGGTCAGGGAGTGAAATTCCTGCTCCGCCCTGTTGTTCTACGAACTCTACCAGATCAGCCACTCCATATAATCCTAAACCAAAGGATTGCAAGGGCATCCCCCTCACGATTATTGCACCTGGCTTATAAGTTTTATATTCCTGGTCATGTACCCTTTCATGAAGTATCCGTCCTTCTGCTGTTCTGAGATTTTCATCCCATTGCTGCTCAATATGAATCAAAGCCCACTGTCTTTCGCAAAAGGCAATGTGTTGCAGGCCGGAAATGGCTAAAAGCTCGTCCTCCCGATACTTTTTAGAGTAACTCAAGGACTTCAACTCCTTGGGGAATCTCATTCCCGGTTACTGAAATCTCGTAATCGCTGAAATTTCGAACCGGCTTGTTGCCGTTTATTTTCTTTACAGTTATAGCATCAAAAAGAATACTTGCCGGCGCATTACCCAATTTGCTGTCGTGTTTAAATACATATAATTTGCGACTGGACATCTTACCCCTTGCAGCCGAGCGGTCGTGATCAAACATATTAATTAATGCATCCCAAAGCAGTTCAAGATCCTCTTCCGAGAAACCAGTTTTATCTGCCAAAGGAGCAGAGATAAAGCCTTCGGCACGATAAAGAGCGTAATTAACAATGTGTTTGCGACCCATAGTTCTCTCTTTTTCTAAATCTCTTTCATTGGTAACAGCCATACGGGTTATAGTTATTTCCTGGGGTACTATGGGATCTAGACTACGGGAAAAACCAAGTTGTACTGGTCCTCGTACTTGTCCGCAATTTACCTCCGTGGTCATAACAGCTCCGAAAGTTCGTATGTCATAAAAGTTTTTACACATAAACTGGGTAATTGCTTCCGCTTGAGCTGTATCTTTAGGAAGCTTTTTGGATTCGGGTTTTATTTTGAAATGCTCATATGCTTTTTTATGTTGATTATTTAACACAGCTTTTTCCTGGACATATATCTGGTAATCATCCTCGTTCTCCTTAAGCAGTGCTACATAATTTCTTATTTTGCGTTTAATACAAACATCACTGACTAAGCCAAAACTAGTTTCCGGATCGATACGAGGCATATTATCGGCATCTGGATCTCCATTTGGGTTCCCATTCTCCACATCAAAGAAAAGTACAAACTCATACCTGTTTTTAATTGTTGTCGCCATCAATAATTCCTCCTTGTTTTTCCTTGCTGGTATACCAGTCTTGTTTTTGCTGGTAGTACCCCAGTACAAATAATCCTTGCTCATCAAGGTTTAGATACCTGGGCAATCCTTTGGTGTCATCCAGTACATTGACTACTTCTTGCATTTTATTATCAAGTGCATATCCAAGACCGGGTTTCGTTGATTTTATCTTTTTTAGGTGGTGTTTTGAGAGTTTTACAAGCATGGGGAAAATTGCTGCAGGGGTTGTAGATGCCGTTCCATAACAACGGTCAACTATAGTTGCATTGAGTTTAGTGTCTGCTGAATCTTGCTGGGCTATTTCCAGGAGAGCAAAAAGCCTCCCTAACAAGTAACCAGGAGCTGTATTCTCTGGGTTAAGACTCATTTTAATCACATCCTCCTTTTCTTTTTGTCCGTTTATTCTGAATTGGCGGAGCAAACAGGCTTTTATTATCCCTGTACGGATGGGGTTCACAATGCTATCGGCCCGAATTCGGCTTAGAATAACTGAATACAGGCTCTGGGGATAGGCTCCGCCACTTAAAATTGTTCGCATAAGCGCTCCTCCAAGTATGGGCGGGATGTTTTCTGTATTTCCTCCAGTAGCGGTTTCCATTAAAATTCGCCAGACCGGAGGAAATACGGGCCGGTAATCTTTAGGCAAAACAACCAGCATATCCGCATAATGAAGGCCAACATTTTTCATCAAGGTTCCGAATTCCCCCTGGTAATAATAGCGGATTGATATCCGGGCAGCATTAGGCGCTAAACCCAATATATAAAAACGGGTTCTTTCATCAATGTCAACATTAGGCGGTTTTTTCCCATCCCGCAATTGCATCAGTATATCCCGGATTTTTTGTATTGATGCATGGTCGATTTGCGCCATTTCCTGCTCTTTGGGTTCCTCTGGAGGATCAAAAAATGCTGCAATCAGGTTTTCTTCCGGTTCCCGCTCCGCCCAGAATACAACAGTAGTATCTCCTATCTTTATTCTGTTTTTCGGATTAGAAAGCAAATAGTTTAAAGCTGTGGTATAAGCAAAAGTAGTATTTACCGATACGGGTGCATTGTAGCTTTGTTTCTTGCCATACGAAACATAGGCATCATCATTAAACGATACAATCGATGCACCTGATGATTGTGCTCCTCTTACACCTTTGATAGATGGATGCAGCAGGGCAACCGGGCCTTTTTCTCCCGATACCAGGCATTGAGCTATATATGCATCAGTTTTATCGGTTTCCTGGTATTTTTCCCAGGCTTTTTTTATAGGTGCTCGCTCATGAATATAGCCATCTGCTCCGTCTAACCTGAATACGATATTGCCGCCTTCAAGTAATTGCTCCATATTATCCTGAAGCGTTTTTTCCGAAAACTGGCCGGCTTCACGGGAATTCAGGAAAACCAAGACTGCCTTTGCCCCCTCATCCACCACCCCGGTCAGTATCTCATTGTGTAACTCTTTAAAAGCCATAAAGCAATCCCTGCTTCTTTGTTCCTTGCCTTTGTTGTCAATTCCCAGCACATAGCTGCTGTTATCACAAAGACAATTTGCGTTCACTCCCGAAGATCGTTTGACCTGCTCAGGTACTAGCATCTCTCTAGAAATCTTCTTGTTCCCCTTCACTTCATACAAAGGAAAAATATCTAATAGTTCTCCGTTCTCAGATAAATTGAAGGCAAAAGCAACCTTAGCTTTGCTATAGCCCATAGGAGCAATTCCTGATAGTGGGTCTTTATCTAAACGCTCGTAATACTCTTGCAAAGACTGAATAATCATGCGTTTACCTCCTCATATAGGGGTGGTACTTCTATCACTCCATGGCGCATAATAGCTCGAAAGAACAGGGGGGTCATATCATTTTTGAAATCAATATCTAATAATATCCATCCTAAATCCTTTTCCTCTAAATCCCGGTAATGAGAAGGGGGCACTTCCTCTTCCAATAGTGCAAATTCCACAGGAAACTCGCGACAGCCGAAATAGGGTCGGTGAAAGCACTGCCCTTGTCTAGCACGGCGCAGGAACATATTGTAATGTTTTTCTTCGCTGTCATCCGCTTCAGCTTTTTCCGTCATCTCGAAGTGGGCTTCAATGATATAGGCAACATTACGCAATAATAAAGTAGCTCTCTGCTGACGGTTATCTTCAATAGTTTGGCGCAATAAGACTTCCCTGCCATTCATGGCACTTTTCATCGTAACTGCTGATATGCGTCCACTTAGCTCATTGCGGCGAAAACTATCAAATTTAATCTCATTCAGTATTGTAATGCGTTCAATTACCCATCTTATGGCTGGTTTCCAGTGGATTGCTTCTAATATGCCCCGTGCTGCTGAGGGAGTAATGACATCATAGCTTACCCGCTCCACTTTCATTTCCGGTCGGGTAAAACAGGCAAAGTCACCCCATACCTTTAGTTTTACTCCATAGCCCATTTCTTCACCTCACTTTATCCCCAATTACACAACATAGATATCTGTTTCAACATTACTCAATGGCAATAATCCCATGTTATCATCGTAATTATTCACCTCCTCCATAACATTGAATAAACCTGCCACTTTACGAATACCACCTGCCTTTTCGTAGGCAATAGCTTCCCATGGGGTGATTCCTACTGTATATCTTTGCAAGCTCCGGGCAAGTCCTCCCGGGTTATCGCTATAAGCTGCTTTTTTGATGATATCTTTACATTCATTATCTATAGCAATTACTATCGGTACTGAAATATCGTCAATGAACCTGAATTTCTCAGCTACATCCCGAAACGGGAACAATAGCTTACTAGCACATTCTTCAAAGTCCTTTAGTATTCCCAACTCATCTAATTGCTCTCCGGCCAGGTCAAAACGCAATTCAAAAAAACTCTTAATGGCCTGTGGGGATAAGGGGTCATCATATTTATGCAATACTTTTTCTCCCAATGCTGCCATACGTTGAAACCAGCCTTCCGGTACCCCCTGCTCTGGAATAAAGACCCAAACCTCCCCTTGACCACCTATCCCTTCGCGATTACAACGACCAGCTGCCTGGGCAATGGCGTCAATTCCAGCAATTGCCCTGTAAACTACCGGAAAATCCACATCTACCCCAGCTTCGATTAATTGGGTAGAAATCACCCGGCAGGTCCTTCCTTCTGCCAGACGCTGCCGTATTTCCGCAATTTTGTCACTCCGGTGTTTCGGATACATATAAGCACTCAAGTGATAATTACCTTCGGCTTCAGGCAAAAGTTTATACAGCGTTCTGGCGTGTTTGCGGGTATTTACTATGCATAGTACTTGCTTTTGCGCGGCCAGTTTCTTAGCTAGTTCTTCATCTTTTAAAATTCCTGCCGTTCTGACCGTCACCCTCTTACTTAGAACTTCGTAAAGTCGTTCACTATCAGGGATTATTTCTGTTGCTTGCAGCTCTTTGCTCCACAGTTTTTCCAGGTGCGGCTGGGTTGCGGTGCATAATACTATAGTGGCACCATAACGCAGCAGCAGTTCTTCTAAAATAGCCAGGCAAGGCAGCAAAAGCCTGTCCGGTAGGGTCTGGGCTTCATCCAATATCACTATACTGTTAGCAATGTTATGGAGTTTTCGGCAACGGGAGGGTTTATAAGCCAGAAGAGATTCGAAGAATTGAACATTAGTGGTAACTATCACAGGCGCATCCCAATTTTCTGCTGCTAATCGATGTTTGTAATTGGGATTGTTTTCATCTTCCTCAAAATCATAATTTCTATGATGTTCTAATACAGCATCATCTCCCAGAGCTTCTCTAAAAACAGCAGCATTCTGTTCAATAATGCTGGTAAAAGGTACTGCATATATTACTCGCTCCATTCCATGTTTACAGGCATGGCGAAGAGCAAATTCCAGGGAAGAAAGCGTTTTCCCGCCACCGGTAGGAACACTAAGACTAAATAAGCCCTTTTCTTTTTTTGCCGCTTGCCGACAGCAAGCCCTTACGTGTGCCCGTTCTCGTTTAATAATTGGACTTTTGGCCTTTTTGCTTATCTTATAAATATATTGTTCTAGTTTATAATTCAGAGTTTTGATATCAGGGAATTTTTTTCTTATTTCGTTTTTTTCTTTTGTATAGAACTTTTCTGTATCAAGAAAATCCGCATCGACCAGGCAGGAAAAAAGCATTCGTACAAAAAAGGACAATGAAAATCCCGGCTTATCAGACCTGCCCAAATTTAGCCTGGGCAATTGGGGCTGTAGGAGAATCTCTTTATAAAAGGCATCATAGTTTGGAAGATTTCTTGCCAGTCTTCCCATAAGGGAAGCCTCATCTGCATCGCTTCCCCCATTAGGTAGACCACCGTGATGTCCGGCACTAACATAAGCCAATAAACATCCCCTATTTCCGTAAAGCTCAGATGCTATTTGGGCTCCGGCCGTAGAATGGTCCACATTTAAGTTCATGCCTTTAAGCTTATCCTGGAAGTCATCGGAGTATTTTCCTCCATCATGTAATAACCCCGCCAGTTCCCCCCATTCTTCCGCTCCGAAACAAGACGCATAGATCCCTGCCCGATGTGATACATTTTCCAAATGCTTTTTTAGCAACTGCCAGTTTTCTTCCTCTCCTTCAGTAGAATGAGCATAATATTTTATCATTTTAAAGCCTCCCACAATTAAAGGATTATTAAAAAGCCCGTTTTTTTGAATAACTTGAATGTATGCTTAATAAATCCCCATACTTATAAAGTTCTTATATGCCAAAAGTAGGAGTTTTGTATCCCTAAGAATTGAAGATATAATCTGCACTAAATATTGGAGATGGATTGTAGGGTAGCAGTAAATACATGGTATTTGTTGTGAAAATGCAGGGGAAGAAATTGAGATGTTTGGTAAAAATTTAATCCATAAAGAGTTCATTTATAATATATAAGTTTGACTCTATTGCAAAAAACCCTTTTGTTGCATAAGGTTGCATAAATATACAAAGCGAGCGTTGGCGAAGGTGAAAGCTGACGATCGAAAACCGCCCCTACAATGCCTTGCGGTCGCTATTAAGGTTGTTGCGCCTGATTCGGAACGACACGGGGGTCGTTCCCTACATACCCTACGATCGTTGTTATGGGTGCTGAGCGGTATATTTATGCAAGCTAATGCATATTTATAACTTTTTGCATTGACATCAAGTTTATATAAGAATTTAACCTTACTCCCTGGCCTTCACTGGAGCAGGAAGTATTGTTTCGTCCAAATTCAAAACTTCAACGGGGAAAGGCAGGTTATTCAATATTTCTTTTATTTCGGGGATAGTGTCTTCGCTTCCTCTTATTATTACCAGGCCTGAGCCGGAGTCAATAGTCGAAACGACTCCCAGGTGATCATAGGCCTCAATAATCTTGGTAAGCAGGTCAATTCGCTGGGGGATTAAGCGTAGAAAAATCTTATCCTTGATTTACCGTCCCCCCTTTTCTTAATATGGAAAATTCGGGCAGAGCATGGTCAAAGGGAATCAAGACCTTTTGTTGGGGATGGCGGGCCCGATCCAGGACTGCTAAATCTTCATCATATAGTTTTTCCAACACAAACCCCAGAAGTTCTCCCCCGGGCAATAGAAATTCCAGATAATCGCCACAGCCGAAATTAGCCCTTTGTTCGACTTCAATCAGGCCTTCCTGCTCGCGATAACCGGTAACAATAGCGCAAAATTGCGCCCGCAACGATATTTCTTCCTTGTCGATATCCTGGGCCCGGTCTTCTTCTTCGCCGATGAAAGCGCTGGTAAAGGGCCGGGTAGCGGTCTTGTGCAGCTCTGCCATCCAGACCGACAATTCCTCAGCTGTAAAAGGGGTCGTTCTTTCTCTATACCGGTCTATGGCCTGGCGGTAAACACTGGCCACACTGGCAAGATAAAGCGGGCTTTTCATGCGCCCTTCCACCTTTAAGGCATCCACTCCCGCTTCCAACAGGCGGGGGATATATTCCAACAGGCAAAGGTCGCGGGAATTCAATATATAACTGCCTCTTTCATCTTCCTCTATACCAAAATACTCCCCGGGTCTTTTTTCCTCAACCAGGGCGTAACGGTAGCGGCAGGGGTGGGCACAGGCTCCCTGGTTGGCGCTACGACCAGTCATGTAGTAGGAGAGTAAACAGCGTCCCGAATAAGATACGCACATGGCACCGTGAATAAATATTTCTATCTCTACGCTGCTTTTCTTTTTGATTTCTTCGATTTCACCAAGTTTCAATTCCCGCGCCAGGACAATCCGCCGAGCTCCCAGATCCTGAAAAAAGCAAGCCGCTTCATAGTTGCTGATATTGGCCTGGGTGCTTATGGTTAGCGGAATTGAGGGAGCATATTTTTGCGCCAAGCGTAATACTCCCAGATCTGATATTATGAAGCCATCTGGTTGCAAACTGGCCATTTCTTCCAGGTAAGCCGGTAATTTATGCATATCCTGGTTATGGGCCAGTATATTTACGGCCAGGTAGGCCTTCTTCTTTCTACTGTGGGCAAAGGCAAGGCCTTCCGCTATCTCAGCCCGGCTGAGGTTTCCGGCATAAGCCCTCAGGCCAAATTCCTTGCCGGCAAAATAAACGGCATCCGCGCCAAATAATACTGCCGTTTTAAGTTTTTCCAGGGTTCCAGCGGGGAGGACCAGTTCCGGCCCTTGCATAAAACAACCTCCTAAACAGCCCCTCACGGCCGCAACCTTATTAGTGACACCCGGCAGGGTGGAACACCAGGAGTACCCGAAGGGTGCAACCTTAATAATGACATCCAAAGGATGGAACACCAGGAGTACCCGCAACCTTAATAGTGACATCCAAAGGATGGAACATCAGGAGTACCCGAAGGGTGCAGGGTGCAGGGTGCAGGGTGCAGAGCCACAACCACCGATGAAACGTGAAGGAGCAGGCTCTTGAACAGTAAGAGGGGGCAGGAAATAATTTAAACCCCTCACCACTTACCCCTCACTCCTCACTTTTCTTACCAGCCCGGCATAACTGCAACTACTTATTGTCCATATTTTTCCTGCGCCTGCAGATGTTCCCTATAAGTCCGGGAAAAGAAATGACTCCCGTCTCCTTTGGCAACATAATAATAATAAGAATGCTCCTTAGGATTAAGAGCGGCATTTATTGAAGCCTCGCCCGGGCAAGCAATTGGACCCGGAGGCAAACCGGCATACTTGTAGGTATTATACGGGGAGTTTACTTCCAAATCGGCGTAGGTGACCAGCTCCTTATGCCTCTGCAGGGCATAGAGTACACTGGCGTCAATCTGCAACAGCATACCGGCATTCAAGCGATTTAGTATCACTCCCGCAATCATCGCTCTTTCTTCCGGCACCTGAGCTTCTTTTTCTATTAGGGAGGCCAGAGTGATGGTATGGTAAACACTCCAATTTTTAGCCTGGGCCTGCTCGGCAAACTTCTTTTGCCATACCTGCTCAAAATTGTTTAGCATAAGCACAATTACCTGCTGGCAATTATAATCTTCGGGAACAAAATAAGTCTCCGGATATAAAAAACCCTCCAGCCGGTTCTCGTTTTCTAAAGGAAGAGCTTTTAAAAAAGCAAAATCATAATCCTGTCTTATACTCATATTCCATTCTTCCTGACTGCAAAGCTGTTTCTTAATAAGCAGTCGCCCAATTTGTTCCAGGGTATAACCTTCGGGAATGGTAAAAGAAATATTGACTATCCGGCCCTGAACAAGATCATCAACAATCTCTTTCAGCGACTGGCTGCGGCTAAAACGATAGTGACCTGCCTTCAGGCTGCTATCATAACCATTCTTCTGACAGTAGGCCAGAAAAACACTTTGCTTATGTATCAACCGCTCATAATAAAGCAAGTCTGCCACCTGCCTGGCACCGGTTTTTTCCGGAATTACAATGTCCACCATAGTTTTATCAGAAGGATCCACCGGTTGGTACTGGCGGGCAATCATTTGTCCGGTAAAGAAAACTCCGGCCAATATTATAAATAGAACCGCCAGTATTATTGCTACAACTTTAGGTTTCTCCAATCTCAACTTTATTTCACTCATTTCTCTCCACTTTCTTCAGCAATTTTAATCTATACCCCGTGCCCTTCACCCATCAATTATAATGAGTGATTATACCGCAAAAAGTCATTAAAATTCATTGGCTTGTATAAATCTTCCGCTCAGCGTCCTTAATAGCGACCGCAGGGAACATCAGGAGTACCCGCAGGGTGCTGCATCCATGCTTCGACAACGCTCGCTTTGTATATTTGCACAACCCTTCTGCATCAAAAGAAGTTTTTGCAGTGGATTCATTGATAAACAGAATGCTTTCGTGTCAACAACCCCGTCCCCGTGTCATACTGTCTTCCGTCCTCCGATTTCCGCCTTCTGTCTTCCGATTTCCTATATTGTGATGGGCGGTGTACCCTCATCCCCATTCTCCGGCTGCGGGCTCGGAGTTTCCGGGGGCCCGGGTTCCACCAGTGGCGCTGCCTCGCCGGTACTGTCGCCAAGCGGGTCAGGCTCAACTTCATTCGGGGGATTCTCAGGATTATCAACATTCTCCGGCGGTGATTCCACCTTAATACCTGGCCCTACATAGATCAGCTTATCCAGGGGCTTGTAATAATCTGATGCCAGTTGCTCACTTTTAAGCAAGCGGCCCTCATCATCCATATAATTGCGAAATGATCTGACTACATAGCCCTGAATACCGGCATGGTCAATCTTTTCCTGGCCTGGATTAAGGCTGGGGTCGTTTTCCCGTATCTCTTTGAACGGAATGACCCGGTCTACAATAGTAGATAAATTGATATTCCTTTTTTCCGTCAGGTTGCCATATATAGTCATGGTAAGTTTGCCCGCCTGAGCCCAGGCCCTAATATAAAGCGGATAGGGGCTGTTGTTCTTAAAACGAAAATCCTGCAATCCGTAGACTACGGTGGCATCCCGCCCCACCGGAACATAGGCCACTGCCAGGGCATGATTGTGCCTCTCCACTATCTCCAATCCAGCCAGCAAAACAGTATTATAAAGGGTCGATGAAACCTGACATACGCCCCCTCCCAGACCGGGCTCAAATTTTCCATTGACAATCACCATAGCATCACGATAGCCAGTCTCTATAACTCTCTCCCCCACCCGACGGTTAAAGGAGAAAATCTCGCCGGGTGGTAGCATAGAGGTGTTAATAGCCGAGGATGCCAGGTAGAGATTATGGGAACGGTTTATTTCATTAACATTAAACCAGGTGGAAAATGAGGATAGTTCCCCCATATTGCTTAAATCCTCATCCTTCACCTGCGGCCATTCCTCTTGCATGGTGATAGGGATTTTTATTTCTTTCATTGCTCCCCACTCTTGAGGAAGATTAGCAAAAGTCTGCTCAGGATCTACCTTCAGACCTTTTCTGGCGGGAATTAATACCAATCCCTTTTGCTTATCTATCTCCAGGCGGGCATCTTCCGCTGCCACTCCCAGAACCTTATTCCACTCATCAATCATCTGGGCTTTAATCTCCGGTTTGTATTCCAGTTTCAGCGGATAGAAAATTTCCCGGGAACCATCCAGATTAGTAAGCTTGGAGGGCCAATCTCTTTCCTGCTCCTGTTGCCAGACCTTATTAACTGCTTCCTCATAGTTTATAGGATAGCTTAATTCCTCCAGTTTACTGGCAAAACTATATCCCTGGTAATAAAAGATTACAGGGGTTTTTTTGCAGTCCTCCAAATCCCGCTCCAGTCTTGATGCAGCCTGTTTATTAGTGTATCCCCCTACCGTTGTAGAAGCAATCTTGACCCCCGGCATAAAGTAGGGTGATTTATAAAAAACCTGAAAAAAATACATCGCTCCCGCTGAAGCTATTCCCAGCAACAATATCAAGCTAAAGAATATGCTTGTTTTTACTCTCTCACTGGCCAAAATCCTTCCCCCCACTATATCCCCAAAAGAAAAAAAGGAAGCCTCGCGGCTCCTTTTTTTTCGAAACTAAAGCTCTTCACTATCCACGAGTTCCTGCCAGGCTTCAACTACCATTTCCCATTCTGTTTCATCATCGATATCACTCAACAGTTCATTGCCTTCCTCATCGATAATTACTTTCAGAATAACCACTTCTCCGTCTTCTTCATCATATTCCTCATCTTCTTCATCCAGAGGAACAAGAACCCGGTACTTATCATTCTCGATTTCCAATTCAGCCAGCAGCTCAAACAGGTGCTCTATTCCATCCTCATCAACCAGTACCAAAATTGGAAAGTCTTCCTCCAAAAATTCTTCGGTCATAAAGTCACCTCTTTCATTAGATAAGTGTAATTCTATTGTTTTCCGGGGCTGTTGTCAAATCCTTCCTCAGCAAAGATTAATTTTAATAATCCTTCCCCAAAGAACCCCCGTCCAGGTAAGCCTGCAGTATGTGAACTGCCGCTATTTTATCTATCAGTTCTTTTCTCCTTTTGCGCGAAAGATCAGCTTCCAAAAGAACTCTTTCCGCACTCTTGCTGCTCAAGCGTTCATCCCAGAAATCAACCGGAATCTTTAATGCCTCCTGCAAGGCCCGGGCAAATTCCTGGGTTTCCAGAGCTTTAGGCCCCATAGTCCCATTCATGTTGAGGGGAAGACCCAATACTATCTTCTCAACCTGAAATTCCTGACACAGCTCTTGCAAATAGCTTAAATCTTTCTTCAGCCCTTTTCGCTGCAAAATCGAATGCCCTTGAGCCGTCCATCCCATAGGATCACTGAAGGCAATGCCGATTCTTTTTTCACCAAGGTCCAACCCCATTATACGCATAGAGTCCTTTTATTCCTCCTGTTTCCATAGTCACGGGGCCATTCTTTTCCATAGATAAACCAAACTAAATAGCGCCAGGCAATACCCGTATGGGTTACTCGCCTTTTCCCATGCTATTTTGCAGGTAGCTTTTTAATAAAACCTCCATTATTTCATCCCGATCTACTTTGCATATCAAGTTGCGTGCCTCACTATGACTGGTTATGTATGCTGGTTCCCCTGAAATCATATATCCCACCAGTTGATTGATCGGATTATATCCCTTCTCCTGTAAAGCCTGGTATACCGTATGCAATATGGCACGAACTTTATTCTCATCGTCCCTTTCCAGTTTGAAACTAACCGTTTCACCTGGTAATTGAGGCATAGTCAACACCTCCCTCAACCAGAATTTCTCCACTACTCCCTCAAATTCCTGCGCTTTAGGATAAGGTTTTTTTCACCATTTTTCTGGCTTCGGCCAAAGCCTCAGAAATTTTGCTCTTGTCCCTGCCTCCAGCCTGGGCCATATCTGGACGCCCTCCACCTCCGCCTCCAGCTACTTGAGCGGCGGCAGCAACTATCTTGCCGGCATGGAGTCCCTGCTCCAGCAAATCTTTGCTCACAAAACAAACAAAAGATACTTTTTCCCCTTTTATTGAAGCCAACATAACTATAGCCCGGCCCAACTTATCCTTCAGCATCTCGGCGTTTTGGCGCAGGCTGCCCGGGTCTTCAATATCCACCTCTTCAATCAAGATCCAGGCATCATTTAACTGGAAGGCCTTGTTCACCAGTTCATCACTGGAAGAACGCGATAAACGCTGCAGCAGGTTTTCAATCTCTTTATCTTTTTCCTTCAGTGAGTTATTCAAATTTTCAATCCTTTTTGCCAGCTCCAGCGGTGAGCTGCGCAAAGCGGAAGCCGCCTTTTTTAACTCGTCTTCCAGCTGTTTGATATATTCCAGGGCATAGCTACCGGTTATGGCTTCAATTCTTCTCAGTCCTGAGCCAATGCTTCCTTCTCCGGTAATTTTAAACAAACCAATTTGGCCAGTGTTTTGTACATGAGTACCACCGCAGAGTTCGCTGCTGTATGTATCAACCTGAACCACTCTTACTTCTTCCCCATATTTTTCTCCGAAAAGGGCCATAGCCCCCATTTCCCGGGCCTGGCCCAGAGCGGTTACCGTGGTGGTCACGGGATAAAGCTTCCATATGGCCTCATTTACCATCTGCTCAATCCGGGAAAGTTCTTCACTACTTAGAGCCTTGAGGTGAGAAAAATCAAAGCGCAGGCGGGCGGGTTCAACCAGCGAACCTTTCTGCTGGGCGTGTTCCCCCAGCACTTCACGCAGGGCCCGGTGCAAAAGATGAGTGGCAGTATGGTTTCTGGCCGTATCCATCCGGGCCGGGTCATCCAGCTGCAAACTAACCCCTTCACCAGTTGTTAGGACCCCCTCCACTATTCCATAATGGAGAATCCAGGCACTGAGCTTCTTGACATCCTGCACCCGTAGTAATCCTTCCTGTCCCTTTATAATACCACAGTCCGCTACCTGTCCCCCGCTCTCCGCATAAAAAGGAGTTCGGGCCGTAATTAAAATCACTTCTTCGCCATTAAGCGCTTTATCCATCAGTTCGCTGCCTTTAATAATGGCCAGGAGCACGGACTCATCCCTGCTATTTTCGTAACCGGTAAAGCTGCTGGGGGCGATGCCCGCAAGTTTTTCCGACAACAGGCGCTCCTGTCCTAGTAAATCTTCCCCTTTGTTGGCCTGCCGCGCCCGTTGACGCTGCTCTTCCATACTCCGGTCAAAACCCGCTTTGTCCAGCGTGAATTGGTTTTCTTCCGCCATATCTTCAGTTAAATCCAAAGGAAAGCCATATGTATCATAAAGCATAAACGCTTCTTCTCCCGGAATTACATTATCACCCCGCTGCCGCGCCCGCTCCATTATTTCTTCCGCTTTTTTCAAACCATCATTCAAGGTAAGCAGAAATCGTTCTTCTTCCAAACGAATTACTTCTTTGATAAAATCCTGTTTTTCCAGCAACTCGGGATAAGCTTCTTGCATTATGTCACAGACCACATCCACATTTTTATAGAGGAAAGAGCCCTCAATGCCCAGGAATCGTCCAAAACGCAAGGCACGGCGCAATATTCGGCGCAGAACATAACCCCGTCCATCATTACTGGGAAGCACACCATCGGCAATCAAAAAACTGCAGGCCCGGCTGTGGTCAGCAATTACGCGGAAGGGAAAACCTCTTTCCCCCTGCTCATAGGCTTTTCCGGTCAGTTCTTCAATCCTTTTAATAATGGGGATAAATAAATCCGTATCAAAATTGCTGTCCACTCCCTGTAAAATTGAACTCAATCTTTCCAAGCCCATGCCGGTATCAATACTGGGGCGGGGCAGCGGAGTCATCTCGCCGCTTTCATCCCGGTTAAACTGCATAAAGACCAGGTTCCAGATTTCCAGCCAGCGGTCACAATCGCAAACCCCGATGCCACAGTCGGGAGCTCCGCAGGAATACTCAATTCCCCGGTCATAGAGTATTTCGCTGCAGGGACCACAGGGACCGGTATCCCCCATGCTCCAAAAATTATCCTTTTCCCCCAACCTGACAATTCGCCCGGGGTCAATCCCGCTTATTTCCGGCCATAAATCAGCCGCCTCATCATCATCCTGGTATATAGTTACCCAGAGTTTTTCCTCAGGAAGTCCGACCACCTCGGTAAGGAATTCCCAGGCATAGCCAATAGCCTCGCGTTTAAAGTAATCACCGAAAGAAAAGTTACCCAGCATTTCAAAAAAGGTGTGATGCCGCGGGGTTCGCCCTACGGTATCCAGATCATTATGTTTCCCTCCTGCCCGAACGCACTTCTGGGAGCTGGTAGCCCGAACATATTTGCGTTTATCCAGTCCCAGGAAAACATCCTTGAACTGATTCATGCCGGCATTGGTAAACAAGAGAGTGGGGTCATTGACCGGCACTAGCGAGGAGCTTTCCACCACGCTATGCCCTCTTTCTTCAAAATATTCCAGAAAGGTTTTCCGGATTTCTGCACTGCTCCACACAGTATTTCCTCCTCTTTTCAACAAATAAAGATTGTTAATCTATTTTCTTGTAGAAAATCTCCTTTGTCAACTTGCTGGGGCTGCCGGCCAAAGAATTATTCCCGCTAAAAGCTTTCATGCCCAGAGAACACAGCGAAAAATGATTATCCACTCCTACTAGCTTTCTACCATCTTTAAGAAAGCCCACTGGATGACAACCTTCAGAGCAGCAGCCAGGGGCACGGCCAGGAGCATACCCCATATGCCCATCAGCTTACCTCCGGCCAGCAGAGCAAAGACAATAAGAAGAGGATGCATACCTAACTTACCTCCCATGATCCGGGGAGTTATAATATTACTCTCTACTTGTTGGATAATAACAACCGCCAGTCCCATGTATAGTGAGAGTTGTAAAGATTCGGAAAGGGCGATAAGTATCGCAAAAAAGCCGCCCAAAAAAGCGCCAAAATAGGGAACTAAATCAGCTACACCGGCTACCAAGCCAATCAAGAGGGGGAATTTAACCCCCAGTAAAGCGGCGGCAGTTCCGGTAAAGATACCTACAAAAGTGGCAATTATCAGGTGCCCTTTAAGAAATTCAATCAAAGCTTCATCTATCTTATCCAGAACGGCTTTAATCTCCCGGCGGAAGGAAGGGGAGAAAAGGCCTAAGAAAGAATCGCGTATTTTTTCCCAGTCATTAATTATATAAAAGGCCAGAATTGGGGAAAAAGCCAGGGCCAGAAATTTTCCCAAAAAACTATAAAAACCGCCCAAAAAATTCTTCAGGCCCTCAAAGAGCTTATTTTCTATCTGGTTAAGGTTTTCTTTTAATACAGGCGTCAGCTTGCCTAATTCCATCCCGTCTATGCTTTTGGCCATATTCCGCGCCTGATCCGCATAATCGGGCAGTATCCCTGCCATCTGGTTTAATTCCACAACCATGGCCGGTACAGCCAGGGAAAAGAATAGAGAAAAGACCGTCAACAGCAGCAGGTAGAGGAGCAAAATCGCCCAAACCCTTTTTAACCCCTTTCTTTCCAAAAAGGATATGGGGCGAAAGAGTAAATAAGCCAGAACGGCCCCCAAAAAAAAGGTGAGTAAGACTTCTCTGACCAGGAATAAAAAATAAATGGTGGCCAGGACCACCACAATAAAGAAGAAATATCGATATATCTTACTACTGGCGGGCAGCATTTTTTGGCCTCCCTTTAAATTGCTAGATAAGCTGGGAAGAGCTTTCCATAGCTACCAGGGTCCCATCTTCAGCCACTTCATAAAGGTTGAGCATACCTTTGCGGAAATTAAATTCCAGAAAGCAATTCCAGCAATAATATTGATCACTACCTACCCGGCCAACCTGCAAACCACCGCAGACCGGACACTTGATAATCATTCCTCTTGGCTCCCTTCACCAGCCAGAACTCCGCTCTTGACACTCTTCCAGGAAACCTCCTGCAGGGACAATTCTCTTCTTCCCTTTAAAATATCGTTAATGGTCCCAGAGGAAATCTCCAGGCCCTGAACCTGTTTTTCTGTCGGGGAGAGAATAAAATCGGAGACTATCCCTAGTTCTTTGCCCTGCCGGTCAAATACGGTATCTCCCAGCTTTTTTTCGTATACTGATAATTCTTCCCCATAGGCATAGGATTTAATACAGTGCAAATCCCAGATCTTTACTGCATCCAGAGTTAAGTCAAAATCATCGCGAAAGATAAGCCCGGCTTTACCATCTTCCCCTTTGACCACCAGATACAGAAGTCCAAAATCATCCCCAATAACCGCCTTTTGCACCACCGCAACCACTTCTGCCCGGGAGGCTAAAAAAACAGGTAAGTGCTGAATGTTGCGCGTTTTCAATCATTTGCCCCCTTTGGCCTGAAGAACTTAATAAATTGTCCCCCCGCCTAAAACATAATCTCCCTGGTAATAGACTACACTTTGTCCAGGTGTTGCGGCCCGCTGGGCCTCATCAAAAACCAGTTCCCAGATATCATCCTCGATACAGTGCAAGATAGCTTCTGACTCCCTGGCCGCATAACGAATTTTGGCCTTAACCTTGATGAGTAGCTCAAAATCTTGGGAGCAGATAAAATGATTCTGTTTAAAGCGAAGCAACTTGCTGAATAGTACTTCATTCTCCCCCAGCAGAATCTGGTTTTTTTCAGGATCAATTTTGAGCACATAAAGCGGACGCCCGGCACTTACCGCCAATCCCCGGCGCTGGCCAATGGTGTAAAAGGGAATGCCGCGGTGCCTTCCCAGTATCTTTCCCGTCCGGTCCAGGAAACTACCTTCTTTATAGCTTACATGCGGGCGGATGAATTCCCGGTAATCCCCAGGTATAAAGCATACTTCCTGGCTTTCTTTTTCCTCTGCCAGCTGTAGATGATAGCGGCGGGCCATCTCTCGCACTTCTTCTTTCCTATATCCACCCAGGGGAAAGATGAGCCTGGATAACTGCTGCTGCTTTAAGCGATAAAGAAAGTAGCTCTGGTCTTTACGAGGATCTACGCCTTTCATAAGGCGGTAACATTGACTCTTGTCATCATAATCGATGCGAGCATAATGACCGCTGGCCACTTTATCGGCTCCCAAATCCAGCGCGGCCTTTAACAGCAAGCCAAACTTAATCTCTTCGTTGCATTTTACACATGGATTGGGGGTATGGCCCTGTTCATATTCCCTACAAAAATAATCCACCACGGCTGACTGAAAAGGCTCCCGCAGATCCACCACCTTATGCTCTATTTGCAGTTCATTAGCAATCCGGGCGGCTTTTTCCCCGGCTTCCCGCTCCAGGTGAACCATGGTTAATCCGGTGACTTCATATCCCTGCTCCCGCAATAGCAAAGCAGAAACTGTACTATCTATACCTCCGCTCATCAATACTGCAACCTTCACTCTACCGTCTCCCTAAGTAATTTCTACTATTATACCCTTTTCAGTCGTCTTCAGTCCCTTTAACATTTAAGTATCGGAATAAACTGCGGAGTTTCAACACACCGCTACAACAAGATGGGAGGGATTAGGACCCCCGCCTGTTTTCTTAATAGGAACCCAGCCGCTTAAAGAAGCGGGGGACATATTTCACCTCGTTATAAATGATCTGCTATCTTGGCAGGGCAGAACATTTATTCTATAATGGGCTTAAGTTTACCTGAAACTATTGAGAATATGAGGAGAAAAGTATGGATTTATTTTCGCTCGCCGATGAGAAAAAATTTGATGCCCATGCCCCTTTGGCCTGGCGTATGCGCCCTCGCAGCCTTGATGAAGTTGTAGGTCAAGAGCATATTATCGGGCCGGATTCTCCCTTGCACCAGGCTATAGAAAATGACCGCCTGCAGTCTTTTGTTCTCTATGGTCCTCCCGGCAGCGGCAAAACCACCATTGCTCATATCATTGCCAGAACTACCTCCTCTCATTATGCCGCCATTAAAGCCGTAAGTTCTGGTGTTGGCGAAATACGCAAAATTGCTGCCGATGCCGCCGATCACCTTAAATATTATCAACAATCGAGCATCATCTTTGTTGATGAGATTCACCGTTTTAACAAGTCCCAGCAGGATGTACTACTGCCTTATGTTGAAGACGGCACCCTGATTTTAATCGGGGCTACAACGGAAAACCCCCTCTATGAAATAAACAATGCGCTATTGTCCCGCATGAAGCTTTATATTATGGAAGCTCTAAACGCCAACAGTCTCCGCCGTATTGTCGAACAGGCCCTGGCTGACCCGGAACGAGGCCTGGGAAAGCATAATATAAGTATTGATGAGCAGAGTATGGTCATGATTGTGCAAGCAGCGCAAGGGGATGCCCGTACCGCCCTTAATATCCTGGATACTCTGCATAATTCCTATAGCAGTAAAGACGGTAGTCTAAGGATTACCCCTGAACTGCTGGAGAAAGTCACCGGGCGCCTAATCCTCAAGTATGACCGTAGCGGAGATTACCATTATGATACTATTTCCGCCTTTATTAAAAGCATACGGGGCTCCGACCCGGATGCCGCACTATTCTGGCTGGCTGTAATGCTGGAAGGAGGGGAAGATCCCAAGTTTATTGCGCGCCGGCTTATCGTCCATGCCGCAGAAGATATCGGACTGGCCGACCCCTATGCCCTTACTCTAGCTGCTTCTACCGCCAGGGCCCTGGAGTTCGTAGGGATGCCCGAAGCCCGTATTCCCCTGGCCGAGGCTACCATATACCTGGCTACCGCCCCCAAAAGCAACAGCAGCAAAATGGCTATTGATAAGGCAATTAACACAGTGCAAAACACTCCCCGGATTATTGTTCCACCCCATATCGCCGATAGCTCTCATTCACAGTCGGCATCATTGGGTAAAGGTAAAGGCTATAAGTACCCTCATGATTATGGAGGTTATGTAAAACAGGAATATCTCCCCCAGGAGATTGAGGGGATTACCCTGTACGAACCGGGAAAAAACGGCTATGAGCAGAATATTCGGGATTTCCTGCAGAAAATAAAAAAACAGCCACCCCCATAAGTAGAGGTGGCCTTTTTGCCTTTAGCTTCCGCTTACTTCATCAATGGCTTTTTGTAATTGTGCTTTATTCTGAGCGCCAACAATTCTTTTTACTTCTGAGCCGCCCTGGAAAAAGGCCAGGGTGGGTATACCCCTGATACCGAAACGAGCTGCCAGGTCCTGATTCTCGTCAACATTAACTTTGCCAATATTAATCTTGCCTGCATTCTCGGCGGCCAGGCTTTCTACCACCGGTCCCACCATCTTGCAGGGCCCGCACCAGGGAGCCCAAAAGTCAACCAGAACCGGCAAATCAGACTGCATTACTTCTTTCTCCCAATTATCCTGGTTGAATATCTTGATATCTGCCATATTATCCCTCCTAGCATTATCTTACTTAATAAGTCTTCCCATCATATTAACAATCTCTTTCAGGTTTTCTTCCTGTCTTTCTTCGTCCATGGCTTTAACAATGCATTCCTGAGCGTGTTTTTCGAAAACAATAATACCAACTTGATTGATGGCCGATTTAACCGCGGAAATCTGGGTGAGAATATCCATACAATCCGCTTCTTCTTCCATCATGCGTTGTATTCCCCGCACCTGCCCTTCGATGCGCCTTAAGCGAACCAGGATGTTTTTGCGGGTTTTTTCTTTATTCTTGTCCATTCTTTATACCCCCCCATGGGTATCTAATCGTATGATAAACAGCTTTTTGTTTTCTGTCAAGTAAAATTTTCCCTACAGACTCTGCCCTCTAAAAAAAAGGATAGCCATAAGTATGAAGCTATCCTACCAAATTTCTTTACTCTTTCCTATAATACAAAATAGAATATAGACATACCCACAGCCAAAGACAACAAGACCCAGAGAAGGGTACGCAAAAGCTCCATTTTAACCTGCTGGCCCAGTTCTTCCATTCATTTCCCCTCCTTTTACTATTGATGCCCTTATTAGTAATTATACATACTACTTAATTCTATTTTCTTGTGTTTCCAGGGCCTACTACTATTATGGTATCAGAAGCTGGAGTAAGCTCCTCGGATAGAAGACTTTTTTCCACCACTTTTCCTCCGCTGGTAACTACCCGGTAATTCCGCAGAATGAATCCTTTTTTCCCTTCCTGCTGAATTATTCTTTGCTGTGGTGAAAGACGATGATTAAGCTTAATCTGTACTTCTGGGTATACATCTTCCCGTTCGCTTAGCAGCGTAATCTCCTTGCCGAGTTCTGTCTGGCATCCATATATCTTTACCAGAAGAGTATGTTCACTCATACTGGTAGTCAAAAGCAACGGATACTGCAGCTTATTCTCCATTACTGATTGCTTATCTTTCTCCTGCATACCGGCCTGTAGGCAAGCCTGAACGATAGCCCCCTTAATCTGGGCTTTGGTTTCACTGCCAACATCCATTGCTGCTTCGCGCCCAGAGTCCATAATAGTCGGTAAATCCAATTTTTCGCCATGCATTATTATTAGACCGTTTAGCTTCTCCAGCAAAGCAGATGTTTCCTGGCTCACATGGTCAATTCTCCTGGCACTTACAGCAATGACATCTTTGACGGTTTCAATGTCTTCAATCTTTACGCGCGGATGTACCTCAGTTGCAATAATTTCGATAGGCCCCAGTATTCCTTTTCCCAGTGCATCTGATATATGATTCATACTTGCATTCACATTAATCGAATAGCCATTCTGATGGGCCCGGTACTCAAGAAAGTCGTGGTTATAGACAATCCTGGCATCAATCGCCGGTTGGTCATAATCTCGTTTTATCTGCAATATTTTTTCTAATATGGCTTTTTTACTCCAGGATAATGCCGGTTTAATCTCCTGCCTCTGTCCTCTTGCTACACTGTGCTTGACCAGGGTTGCCACCCCCTGGCCTGGGAAGAGTTCCTCTTCTATTTTATCCAAGCTGGCGGCAACATCATAGCTAATTCCTATTTCTTCCATAGGCAGGGAGATTTCCTGCTTCCCTACTACCAAGCTTAGTTTATCACCCAGGTTGGACGCCAATTCTGATTGTAGCAGAGCATAAGCTTCCTCTTTACTCATATCCGCCAGGGATATCCCCCCCAGCCAGAGATTTGATGGATAATAGTCTTGGTCCCGTGCGGCGAGGGCAAAGGAAACAATAAGCAGTGATGCACTTATTGCTATCACTGCCATTGAAATGACCTTAAGCCAAAGTTTGCCAGCATCCGTCATAGCTATTCTCCCCAATATTCAATCTACCTCGCACATTGTGTAAGCTCAATAAACCTGTTATTTCTTTCTGCCAAATCCAAAATTTCTTCAGTAATCACTGTCTCCTGAGCAATCAGAACATTGCCAATAGCGTCTTTTATGTCCTGGATAAGCTTTTTCCCTAGTAAAAACTGCCGCTGCTTCTGCTTAAAAAAAGCTGCTCCATCACTGCTTCCTGCTGAAGGAGAAGCGGTAGGAGTAGCCAGCGGAGTTGGTTCGGAGGAGGTCACTGCAGTAACGGCGACAGGAGAAACCAGCTTTTCAGCTTCAACTGCTTTTTGCTGCAATGAGACTTCAGTGCTCTCTTCATGTTTTATAACAATAACATCAACCCCATATGTCATTACTTGCTTAGCATCAATAATCTCAATCTTGGACTCGTCTTCCGCGGTCCTAAATTCCAAGCAGGCAATGGCTCCGGTATCTTCATCCACTATATACTCACTTATTACGCCAATTAAGTTACCCTTGTTAGTTAATACCCGGTTTCCCTTTAGCTCAATATGGCGCTCCAGAAGCTTATTGGCATTGGCTGTTTCATTAATTGTAGTTAGCAGGTTTTCACTCTCCGTTGTAACTGCGTGTTCACCAATACCCATTACCGACTTGTAGCCCAGAACACGGGCACCATCATACCAGTTTCGATTGCTAACTAAAATAAAATCCACTTTTCCCTCTTCGGGGTTAATGACCAGATCCTTAACCTGCCCAATCTTTTTGCCGTCTAGTATCGCAAAAACAGGCAAACCAATAATCTCCTGGGTCTTCTTCATAGTTCCTGCTCCCTTCATGTAATATCCCGAGTTCCATTCCCGGTTAAGCCTGCATCAATACCCGCATTACCCGGGAAAACTTGCTGTATTCCGCTCCGATTCAATATTTTTACTATTCCCCTGCCTATTATTGTTGCATCTTATTATATCAGTCTACCCTCGAATTTTGTATTTTTAAATAAAAACGGCCCAGAAACACTTATTTACAATATACGCTTACTCGCCTTCACCAGGTTGTATCCAAAGCAAGGGATTTAAGCATCGTAAGAAACTGCGGAGCAGTTTCAACACACCGCTGCAATGAGTGCAAGGGATTAGAACTCGCCGCCTGTTTTGTTAATAGAAACCCGGCCGCATAGCGGGGGAAATATTACACCTCGTTATAGTTGGTTTTCGTCAATAAACTGATAAATATTTAGCAACTCTATACTCAAATTCCTCTTCAATTCGTCATCCATAGTAATATCCCATGCTTCCTCGAAGCAAGCCGCAGCTTCCGGTAAATTCGCCGCTTCTTTATGTAAGAATCCCTGTTCAATCAATTCAAGTATTCTGGCATTAGCATTGTTCATAATAAGAGTATCTTCTTCCTTAAAAGTATCCGCTTGTTCAATTTTCATTGGCTCTTCATCGTGGACGGCTACCGGTAAATCCTGTTCTTCCATCCAGGCTGCCTCTTCCACCGGCTCTGCTACCGCCGCTGCTTCAAGGACTCCCACAACTTCCTCGTTTGCAGCTTCCTCATCGAGGATAGATTCTCCTTCATCAGCCAACTCTTCTATGGTCTTCTCGGCCAGATTTTCTACAGACTCTATGCTTATATCCTCGTCCAGTTTCTCTATTATCTTCTCTGCCCCATCATCAGGCAAGTCATTATCGTACTCTGCAGGTTCTATCTTTGCTTCTATCCTATCTTCCGTTTCTGTCCCTTCTGCTGTTTCTTCTCTTTCTTCTACCACTTCTTCTATCTCTTCTACTATTTCTTCTTTTTCTTCTTCTGCCCCTTCTTCCGCCTCTAAGCTTTCTTCGACCTCTTCACCTTCTTCTTCGAGCTCTTCCACCAGCAAATCTATTCCTTTTCCGCCCGTATCCGCCAGCTCAAGTTCTGCCATTATGTCTATTTCTTCCAATATTACCTCTTCTTCTATAGAGCCCACACCATCTATGGCTTTTTCTTCAAGAGCAGTAGTCTCTACCTCGATTTCTGCATCCAGCGATCTTGATTCATCAATTGCGAAGTGCAAAGTTTCTGCTTCGCTCTCTTCCTCAGTAACTACTGGCTTGACTGCAAGTTCCCCACTATCTTCTTCAAGCAGCTCTGCCGCAGCAAACTCTTCCTCTCTCATTTCTTCTGTCGTCACAGTTGATTCCAAGACTAGCGCAGCTTCCGGTACTCCTTCAATCAAGCCGGTAGGTACTGAATCCCCTTCCAG
Source organism: Syntrophomonas wolfei subsp. wolfei str. Goettingen G311 (assembly GCF_000014725.1). Classification (GTDB taxonomy): domain Bacteria; phylum Bacillota; class Syntrophomonadia; order Syntrophomonadales; family Syntrophomonadaceae; genus Syntrophomonas; species Syntrophomonas wolfei. The sequence goes on along the minus strand of NC_008346.1, from coordinate 538,919 downwards.
ATTTTCAAAGGCTTCCACTCGTAGACCTGATAAATCGCTATCCAACCTGGTCTCAATAGTCTCCATAAGCTTTTCCAGTTCAGGACCGGTAACCAACCTGCCTTTCGACTGGGGAGCAAATTCTCCTTCGTTAGCTAACAAATAACGAGTAATAACTACAATAAGCAAAATATAACTTAGAAAAGAACTTAATATACCCAATCGCACTACCGTAATGGGAAAGGTAATTATAATAAGCAAAGAAAGAGTGAGAATAATAGCCATGTTTCTTTTTCCCAATCCTTCTCTTCTTAAAAAATAAGCCATTATTGATCCTATTGGTAAAAATATCAATAATACATAGATTATATATTCCCGCATACATTACCCCTTAATCCAAAGTATCCTAAGTATCCTAAAATAGCTTCGACAAGGATAAGTTATTTCCTTTAAAAGATATTAAAAAAGCTGAAATACTGCTAGAAAATGAGTAAAAAAGTGCTTATTAATATCTTTGACATTTATTTATAATTTCCTCCTTGATTGCAGTGAGCAAAACCTTATTCTAATAATCATGCTATAAGAATAAAAGCAATTTCTATCCAAACAAATTTTCCAAGTATTAAAAAGAAGGAGGCCCGCATTGCGGGCCTCCTTCTTTTTCTCAAACTACACTTCCTCATTAAGTATAATCTGTCAACAAACCTGCTGGGGAAGCATTAAACATGATGGTAATTTAGCTGACCAGGGCCAGATTTTTTACCTTAATTCCCTTGGCTACAAAATCCGCCTCTACAGCGCTACTATCTTCTACTATTCCTTTTCTAAGCTCTTCGTTGAATTCCTCCAGGCTCAAGCGCTGGGTTTTGATTACCGGAAATTCCATAAGCTCCAGCTCTTCAAGGTAGATTGCTGCTAAATCTTTCTTGTCTTCAGAAGCTATGAGGCCCTGGCGTATCTCCTCATTGAAATCCTCCATTGAAAGCAACTGGCTTTTCACTACGGGAAAGTTCATCTTTTCCAGTTCTTGAAGATAGCTATCATCTACTATAAGATTTGTACCTGCAAAAGCTTTTTTGTCTATCATGTGCAATTCCCCCCTTTACTTTTTTCCCCCAATATCCTTTTTTCTCTCTTCTCTCTTCTCTCTTCTCTCTTTTTTTACTCTTTACCAACAATCCGCTCTGCTTCCCAACAGGTGGCGCTCTACTATACAAATAAGCAAGAAGTATGCCAAAAAAGCGCTGCTCTCCCTGGGTAAGAGAAAAGCCGCCAATCCTTTAGTTCAGATGGCAGCCCTTTTATTCACAAGACCAATGTATCGTTTATATTTTTCGATAATAGGAAAGCCGTTGCAGGCCATGTGCAAAAAAGTACATACTACCCGTATCTTATCAGCCCTTTCCTAAAATAGGAGAGTAACGGAAAGATAAACTGATATGAGGAGTGAGAGGTAACAAGTAAATAGGGTTTTGATTCTGAAGGATGTTGACCCTTCGGGTGCAACTATTAAAGGCTGCGCTCATGGGGGGTTAGTGAGAAAAGTGAGGAGGAATGGATTATTGGTCGTCGGTCGCTTCACCCTTGCAGGTCGCTATTGAGTCTTCGCTCCATGGGGGAATAATTAGAAAAGTAGCGAGTGAGGGCTATAGAGGTCAGGGAAGAAGAGTAGCCGGAGCTATTCCAGGCCGTATTTACTCAATTTACGGTACAAAGCGGAACTGTGAATGCCCAGCATCTTGGCGGTTTGCTGTTTGTTTCCCCCACTTTCCTGCAAATACTGGATTATCATCTGTTTTTCTATCTTCTCGATAAGCTGGGGAAGACTGCTCTGCCCGTCATCCAGTATCTCGATTTTAGCAAATTTCTTATCCTTGTTTTTCTGATTCAGAGAAGGAAAATGCTCCATCCGGATTAACTGCTCGCCGTGCATTAGTGCCAAATTTATGGCCCTTTCCAGCAGGTTCTCCAGTTCCCGTACATTGCCGGGCCAGGAATATTCCTGCAGTAAATCTATCGCTTCTGGCTCAATCCCGGAAATATCGGTTTTCAAACACTGGTTTATTCTATGAATCAAATCATTAACCAAAAGGGGAATATCATCCATTCGCCTTCTCAAAGGGGGTATATTCAATCCTACAACATTGAGGCGATAATATAGATCCTCACGAAACTCCTGATTTTCCACCATTTTTTCCAGGTCGCGGTTGGTGGCGGCGATTACGCGGACATTAATAGCTATTGGGGTGGTTCCTCCCACCCTTTCCACCACTTTTTCCTGTAAAACTGTTAAGAGCTTGGTCTGCATGGTCAAGGGCATATCGCCGATTTCATCGAGGAAAATAGTCCCCCCCTTGGCCAGTTCAAATTTTCCCGGTTTCCCACCCTTTCTAGCCCCGGTAAAGGCTCCTTCTTCATAGCCAAAAAGCTCTGACTCCAGCAAATTTTCGGGCAAGGCGGCACAATTTATTCTTACAAAAGGCCAATTTTTCCTTTCACTGCCATTATGAATGGCCTGGGCAAAGAGTTCCTTGCCGGTACCGCTTTCTCCGGTAATGAGAATCGTAGATATGCTGTAAGAAAGTTGCCGGGCCATGGACTTTACCGCCAGGAACTCCTGACTGCAACCAACCAAATCGTCAAAGATCCACCTGGCACTATATATCTGACTTACCTCATCCCGGTAAAGGCTTAATTCCTTCTCCGTTTCCTGCAGTTTCTTGGCCAGGATTTTAGCCCCGGACATATCCAGGAACAGGCTGTGTCCGATAGCTCCTATTATCTTGCCATGCTTTATGATGGGGGTACGGGTAACTATGGTATCCTGGCCTCGGATAGGCCATATATCTGCTTTATCCACCCTGCCGGTTTTCAGTATTTCTATCATCTTGGAATGAGGCAGGATTTCCAGTACATATTTGCCTATTACCTCCTCTTTTTTCATCTCCAAAATATCCAAAAAGGTCTGGTTCATTACCGTAATATAACCTTCTTTATCAACAATTACATAGGCCATATGAGGACTTTCTATCAAACCCTCCAGAATAGCGGTGAATTCCTTCTCCGTTTCCTGCAGTTTTTTCATAAGAATCTTGGCCCCGGACATGTCCAAAAAAAGGCTACTGGCAATAGCCCCGATTATTTTCCCGTTCTTAATAATCGGCACCCTGGTTACTATGGTATCCCTTCCCTTTACTGTCCAAATGTCCGCCTTGTCCATACGACCGGTTCGCAAAACCTCAGGTAACCCTGAACTAGGGGTTATATCCAGAATATTCCTTCCTACGACATCTTCTTTCTTCATCTCCAGAATATCCAGGTAGGTTTGGTTAATGGAGCTAATTATTCCATCACTGTCAACAATCACATAGAACATATAGGGATTTTCAATCAAACCCTCAAGTATACTGGTAATCTCATTAACTGTTAGATCTGACACAGCCATTCACCCCTTTTACCACTTGCTACATAAACATGTAGCCTGTATGACTTACCAGGGTTCTAATGACAAGTGCTTCGAAAGCAACTAAAAATCCTGTTGCATACTCCCGGTCTATTAAATGTATTCAATAGCAACCTCGATTTTCCCTTTTTCCAGGTAAAGCAAAACATAACTACCTTTTTTATCTAGGCGGGGGCGGGAAGGGCTTCCTGGGTTAATCAACCAGATACCTTCGATTTGCTTACAGAAAGGAATATGGGTATGGCCAAATAAAACCACATCGGCACCCAGCTCCAAACCCCTGTAATAAAGAGAATTTACGCTGATTTTTACCCCGTATTGATGCCCATGAACCATATAAAAGCGCTTTCCCTCTAAATCCAATATGCGCTCGGCCGGGCCGGATTCATAGAAATCACAATTGCCAGCTACAGCATGCAGCATAACTCCCCCCAGATGATGAGCTATTCTTTTAGCATCGCTTAAGAAATCCCCGGTAAAGAAGATTTGATCCGCTTTTACCAGTTTTAATTCCCGGCAGATTTTTTCAATCCTGCCGTGGGTATCACCTATAACAGCGATTTTCAAAAGAATTCCCCCTTAGCTGCCAGGTAGTTAATTCAAATTATCAAGACTTATTCAAAAGGTCTGGTGGAAAATATTACGGAAAGGATGGATTAATACAGATAAGGCCTGCTGCTTTAAACAGGAGTCATTTCCGCGTTTGAAGCTATAATTGTAGTAACGGGACGGGCTATAAATCCCTGCAAGGTTTTTCAAGTACTACCCAAAAATAATCTTTCTATCAGCGGGCGGGCTTGCTCTAAAGCCTTCCCCCGGTGACTTATAAGGTTCTTAGTCGCTGATGGCAGCTCAGCAAAGCTCTGGGTATAACCCTGGGGTATAAAAAGAGGATCATAGCCAAATCCTCCTTTTCCTGCTGTCGCCAGAGCTATTCTCCCTTCACATATTCCTTCCACCGTTTCCACATTTCCCTGAGCATCACTCAGGGCAATAACGCAAACGAATCTCGCCGTCCTCTTGTCTTCCTCTATCATTTCCATCAGCTTAAGCAACTTCTGGTTGTTCTCTTCATCACTGGCCAATTCACCGGCAAAGCGCGCCGAATATATCCCCGGCTGTCCCCCCAGGGCATCAACTACCAGTCCCGAATCATCCGCCAAACATATTTTCCCGCTGGCCTTGGCTGTAAGTACCGCTTTTTTTATGGCATTTTCCGCAAAAGAATTACCGTCTTCCTCTACCTCGGCCAGGTAGGGTAGTTCCTCCAGGGTAAGAATATTCAGATTTAGCTCACGAAGAATCTCCTGTAGTTCCAGTTTCTTCTTGCGATTTCTGGTAGCCAGCAACAATTCTCTTGGCATTTCTCTAAACTCCCAATATAGTCTTTTGTAAAGCAATGAGTTCCTGAATGCCTTTTCCCGCCAGTTCCAGCAGTTGGTCCAGTTCTGCCCGGCTGAAAACGGTTCCTTCAGCCGTTCCCTGAATTTCTATAAAATCGCCGTTCCCGGTCATTACTACATTCATATCAACATCGGCCTGGGAGTCTTCAATATACTCCAGGTCCAGAATCGGCGTACCATCGATAATACCAACACTTATAGCCGCTACAAAATCTTTTACCGGAATAGTCTCAATAATCCCCTGTTCCTTGAACTTCTTAAAAGCCAGGTAAAGAGCTACAAAGCTTCCGGTAATGGCTGCAGTTCTAGTTCCCCCATCTGCCTGCAAGACATCACAATCTATCCACAGGGTGCGTTCACCCATAGCCGGCATATCCACTACTGCCCGTAGCGACCTACCGATCAACCTCTGGATTTCCGAAGTCCGCCCGCTAATCTTCCCTTTACTGGCCTCTCGTTGCGTCCGGGTTTCGGTTGAAGAGGGCAACAAGGAATACTCGGCCGTAACCCAGCCACTACCTTTGCCGCGAAGAAAGGGAGGGACCTTTTCCTCCATCATGGCCGAGCACATTACCCGGGTATCACCAGCTTCAATAAGTACTGAACCGTCCGGGTATTTTTGAAAACCAGGAATAATTCTTACTGTACGCATTTGGTCATTGCCTCTGTTTTGGGGTCTTTCCATTAGTTAACCTCCACTTATTAAAATTTTGATTTTAAGAGCAGGAATTACTCTTGTTGATATCTTCCCCATAAGCATCAATATCTACCTCCAGGCCCAGGCACAACAACCAATAGCTCCATTGTACTGAGGCTGGGGCAGTTGGTAGACTTCAGACCCGGTCTCTCGGACTATTATTTTGGCCAGGGCAGAATTCAAGGCTCCGCCGCCGGCCAGAATTATGTTCTTGCTGCGCAGGCGATTGAGCATGGCGGAAACCCGGCGATAAAGGCTGTAGTTTACACCGGCAGCCAGATGGGAGACGGGGTGTCCTTCGACAATCCGAGCTATTAACTCGGTTTCTCCAAAGATTGCACAGGTAGCATTCAATTCTACCGCTTCCTCACTAAAAGAAGACAATTCTTCCAGGCTCATACCCAGCACCGCAGCCATATTCTCCAGATAGCGCCCCGAGCTGGCAGCACAGCGGTCATTGGTTAAAAAGTCAAGCATCTGCCCTTGCCTCACTTGTACTACCTTGGTATCCTGTCCTCCGATATCCAGGAGGGTAAAATCCTGGAGGCCGCTCTGCCACAGGGCCCCATAAACATGGGCCTGAATCTCAGGAATTTGTTCCGCTCCCGCTATTTTTACACTGATCTTACCATAACCGGTAGCGATTATTCGCTCCTGGCTAAAGCCCAGTCCGGCTAAATCAACCCTCATTTCTCCGTCTGCTATTCTCCCGCAATTCCGGTAAAAGAATACTGTATCATAAAGGCTATGATTAATAATCTCTTGACCATCCATTTCAATTATTTTTACCGTTCTGGAACCCAAATCTATTCCTGTAACTGACATTTCCTTCTCCTAAATCGATGATTGATTCTACTGCAAAAAGTTATAAATATTCATTGGCTTGTATAAATATACCGCTCCAGCGTCCTTAATAGCGACCGAAGGGAGCATCAGTTGTGCCCGACAGGGCGCTTCGCATGGGCAATACCTGTGGCTTGTCTCGCGGCTCAAGGGGTGTTGCATCCATGCTTCGCCAACGCTCGCTTTGTATATTTATGCAACCCTTATGCAACAAAAAGGGGGGTTCGCAGTGGAGTAGCCTTTATTTCTTCAGCATACTTACAAAGGACTCCAGGCGCATCCTGCTTCGAGCATCAACTTTTCCTGGGCGATCCCCTTCCAGGGTTAAGAATGGTATTTTAAGCCTTTCCCGGAAAATAAGATCTTCTATCTGGCGAAAGCAAAAAGTCTGGGTATAGTGAATTACGCCCTGTACATCTCTTACAGCCAGTTGTTCTTCAATATCCTCCAGGCGGGCAAAGGCCCCATAGGGATAAGTATAGTGCAAATACTGTTCAATAATATCGCTGCTTTCTACCGGCATGGAAAACTGTCTCTGGACTTCATTGAACACCACCCTGGCCCCCATAAGCTCCAATAGCTGGTGCAAGTCCGTGAAAATAGGGGGGACTCCTATATAAGCCAAGCGAACTTCTTCCTGAATAGGTCTTCGTTTTCCCGCTTCTTCAACAAAACTATGCAATTCAGCTTCAAACTCAGCCGGATTACCGTTAAAATCACTGGAGCAAAGTAAATAATAGTGATTCTCCTGCCCGGTAACCAGGTTATCCCGCCAAGTCATCCGGTCTAGCTCCCGGCACAATGAGCGGATTTTCTCCAGCCGGGCCCGGGCCTTTAAAACCTCTTCCATATCTACCTCAAAGAACTGCATCAACTTGTCCACCTGGGCTTCCAGTTGCGACCGCTCCCGGTCGAACGGAAAGGCAAAGGGAATAATCTTCTTATTCCTTAATTGTAAGGTTTCCATAAGCGCCTGGGTATTGCTGCAATCTCCATGCATAACAGCAATTAACGCTTCCATATCATAATTCAGGCTGGTGGCATAGAGTCCTTTTATCCAGCCACAGCAGTTGCGGGGATAGCCTTCTTCTTCCGCCAGGTCAACCATGGATTGGGGACTTAGAGAATTAATGAAAACATTATTCAGGTCCACTGGAGTCTTCCCTGCCGCTAATATAACCTCTACCGGAATGCTGGTGGTAAAGCCTACCCTGCTCATTTTTGGCACCTCAATCCCAATCCAGCTTGTGAATTTCCTTTATTATATCACCCATCAAAAGTCTCCCCACATTAAAGAAGGAATCATCATGCCCACTGACATAGAATTCATGCCGCGGCTTTTTGCCACTGTTGTTAAAAAGATCCTGGGCCCCGAATATTTCCTGTAATTCGTCAATAGTCTCACAAGAAGTATCTACCAGCTCGAGCTTTTCGCCCGCAAATTCACTGATGGCAGTTGCCAGGAAAGGATAATGGGTACAACCCAGAACCAGGGTATCAATACCCTGGGCCAGTAAAGGCCCCAGGTATTCTGCTACCGCTTCCCGGCTTTCGCTGTTGTTCAACTTCCCGGCCTCCACCAGGGGAACAAAGCGAGGACAAGCCGTTTCGTAAACCTGAAAATCTGGTTCCAGTTCCTGAATCTCCCGGGTATAAGCTTTCTTGTTTACGGTGGCTTGCGTAGCTGCCACTCCTATTTTTCCATTGCGGCTGAGCCTTGCTGCTGACCGGGCACCGGCTTTAACCACCCCCAGCATAGGCAAGCTATACTCCTGCAAAACCGAGGGAAGGGTAACCGAGGAATGGGTACCACAGGCTACAATAATCGCTTTTACTTGCTTACTTATGAGAAAGGAAATAATCTTATGGGCGTAATTAAACAGCTGTTGTTCCGATTTGTTTCCATAGGGTACATGAGCTGTATCTCCAAAATAGATAAAGCTTTCATCAGGCATTTTTTCCATCAAGGATTTTACTACCGTCAATCCCCCTACCCCTGAGTCAAAAATGCCTATGGGCTCGTTTTTCCCCAAAATCTACACCTCTTTTTGTCTAAATCAAGTAAGATTCTACTGCAAAAAGTTATTAATATTCATTGGCTTGTATAAATATACCGCTCCAGCGTCCTTAATAGCGACCGAAGGGAGCATCAGTTGTGCCCGACAGGGTGCTTCGCATGGGCAACACCTGCGGCTTGTCTCGCGGCTCAAGGGGTACCGCGCTAACCTCTCATCCATGGTCGTCAACCTTAATAGTGACATCCGAAGGATGGAACATCAGGAGTACCCGCAGGGTGCTGCATCCATGCTTCGCCAACGCTCGCTTTGTATATTTATGCAAACCTTATGCAACAAAGGGGTTTTTGCAGTGGAGCCAAGCAACAATGATTTCATAAATAATTTATCACTTTCGCCGCCTATATTCTATTCTATATTATCAGATATATTGCTATGCAAACATAAGCGGGAGACTCCACAATATAAGAGTCTCCCACAAATCCCCGAGCATATCAAGTAAATCATCGCTTAAAAATACTCTACTAACTCACTTTGATAGGAGAAGTAAAATCCACTTCCCCCTTTATTATATCTATTTCTCGACCATCTATCATGAAAACCAGCTGTTTTACCGCCGGGAATTGGGCCAGAGTTTGGCAAACTGCATCAAGCATCTGTTTTTCCTCGACCTCATTCTCCAGGCGGCGAAGCTCAGAACTAAAATCCAATATGCAAGTCCCATCCGGTTTTAGATTTATGTCCAAAAGCCTGGTTCCTTCCGGAAATACGTTACGATAAGCCGGATTATCTGGACCCTTTAGAAGTTCTTGCAAAGTGCTGCGAGCGATACCCTCTGTCCTGGTTATTTCTCTCCTTTCCATTACCAACTCCTCTTTATCAGCTTGAGCAAAGTACAATTTTATATTAATGCTCTCACCTTTTTCCCGAGTTGGGATAAGTTCTTCCGGATTCTTCTTCACTTCCGTCTTGCTTTTATCTTCCGGTGCCAGCTTTATAAGATCTTTCCATGCTTTCAGGTTTTGCTCGGGAGCTACTGAAGAACAGCCGCCACTTAAAAGACAAAGCACCAGAAGTATCACGGCCAAAATACTGACTACTTTGCTGGTCATAATTACCTTCCTCCCCTCTTTATTCCTTTAATAGAATACGAAAATGAGAAGAAAATTATGACCCATAAAAAAAAAGAGAACACATATGGTGTTCTCTTATGAAGGAGGAGTTATTATAACAAATCAAGGATTTGTCCGTCCTTGATTTTGCTTTCTCTCCAAAAAGAATTCTAGCAGAAATATAGGAAAGATGTCAACTTATTACGAATAATTTAGATAATATATTAATTTTTAAAGATCCTTAAGCCATTTTCTTTCCACTTTCCAACATGTTTTTCTTTTCATGGCGGACTATATTAATGAGATTATCTTTGTTCAAATCGTCAACCAGATAAAGGGCACCCCCAGCATTGGCTGATAATTTTTCCAGGTAAAAACGATTTGACTCTAGTCCGATACATATAAAATGAATCTTGTTTTCCCGAATATGAGTAGCAGCTTCCAGAGCATCTGCCTGGGCATCCAAAGTCCAGAGAGGGATATTGGGAATACCATCTGATATCAGAACCAGCAAAGGATTTCTCACCCGGTTGTTCTTAATCAAGTTAACCGCAGTCATAATACCATCGGCCATGGGCGTAAGACCTGCCGGGCTTATGGTAGACAGCCCCTTGTTAAGAATGTTCTGGTTACGGGTAAAAGGTACAACCACCTCACTGCTCCGTTCTTGGAAGGTAACCACTGCCACTTTTTCTTTTCCGCTAAGAAGAAGATTCTGAGCCAGGAAGCAAGCAGCCTGTCGCTTGTCTCCGGCCATACTCCCACTGGCATCGATTAAAAGACACACATCAATCGGTACATAACTCTTCTTGTCATAATAATGCAGGTCTTCCTTTTTAATGGTGAAGTGAGGATCGTTTCTTAAAAAACTGTTCTTCATCGCCTGCACAATGGTCTCTGGTACTGCCAAATCTCCGGACCAATTCTTATCCGGGTTATTGACCGTTTTATTACGGTTGGTAAATTCTACTTGGGTTTGCTTCTGATCAACCTGCCCCAGTTTACGGAAGCGACTGTTCCCTCCTGAGGGCATTTTACGCATATTGCGACGAATTTCAGTTTCCAGCTCGCACTTATGGTTTATTACAAAATCTTTAAGCTGCAGGCCTTTCCTGGTCATCACTTTACCCAGGATGGTATCTTTAATCAACCCCAATTCTTCCAGTTGTTCAACATAATGTTCTACATCGCCCCACTTCTTCTTCTGCTGGTCAACCCCTTTACGTTTGAAAATGTTGGTGGAATAGTTTTCCATGAATTCCTCAATCTCATCAACTCCACCAAATTTCTCGGCCAGTTTTAATATCAACTGGTTCACATTTTCTTTGTCTGGCAGCTTGTAGGCATTTTGTCCTTTGAAGTTCTTCCAGGGCAATTTAATATATCCAGCAAAGCTATCTTCCGCCTGCTTCTGGTTGCCATGAATTATATTACGAACTTTTACCGGCTTTATACCAGAGCTTATAATTACTTCTTCAACTGCTTCTGCTATTACATATACCAGGTAATACTCTTCACGATCCAAACGGGCAAGAACATGAACATGATCAAAACCTTCCTCTCCTTCGATGAAAGGCTTAACCTGGTCCTGGTACAATTCATAGATAACACCCTTACCCAGGCTTGTGGTAATGAATATCTTTTTGGCATATTCGGTTACCATTTTTACACGTTCATCTTCAGCAAACTGCAACTGGGGGTCTTTCTCCAAAAAATGCTCATCCAAAGCCCAGAATATCGCCCTCGCCACATCACGCGGGTCTATTTCACCCGGCTGGTGGAAGACATCAATATGCACCACCTGATTAGCTTCTACGAAATCCAGGTACATCTTTCCCGCATCACGATTAAGCAGGATTTTGACCTGGCCTTTTACTCTTTTTTCCGGCATCCGGGCGTGCCCCCGGAGACTAACTACGCTACTCTCCCCCAGCCTTACGCCCTGGTTTTGCCCGAAATAAAGGTTCAAATAGTTCCCTACCGATGCCGACTTGTCAACATTGGTGTTTTCACCGAGCATAAGACCTCACCCCTTTCGCATCAGGTGGGAGTTAAAGTTTTTTCGGTATTAACCAGCTCTCCCCGGCTCATATCCTTCAGAGGACGCGCCACCTGCTGGAAATAATCGGGGGAAGTTTCCTCGTCCTTCTTGTTCTTCTTGCTCTTGAAGCTGAGTATTCCTTCCTTGGCACCTTTCATATCAACATCGTTGAGCATCCGCACTAAAACATCACCATTAACACGATGTTTCAGGACCAGGGGTATCATGTCCGTAACATCACTAATTAGAACTTTGTCATGGCCTTTGATGATACTGTGCAAAAGGGCTCCCTGTTGCATGGCCTCGGTTGCTCTGATACTTTCAAGATTATGTTTTATATACAAGCGTGAAATATAATTGCGAAGATAATCTGGCAGGTCTGCATTCCGGTAGTTTTCAGCCCATTTGAGGATTTTTTGACGATAAACATCATTCTGGGCCTCATCTTCTGCGGTTGAGTATTTCTTTTTGGCCTGACTGACCTTAAAAGCATAAGAATTCTCTTTTAGTATCCGGGCTATAGCCTCCACTGAATCTGGTCGGCCCATATAATAGACCATGTCAAAGCGGTCTGATAATTGCCGCCTTATTTCTTCCAACGGTCCCGGTTCCTCATCAGGGTTGGAAGCTGCCCAAACCGAAACACTTACCGGGATTTCCACCACAGGTAAACCAGCTTCCTCAATTTGAATATGACCGGGTTTATTACCCATAACATCAAGTAAGATATCAGTAATCTCCGGTGAAGTATCCGCCAGGCGGTTTATTTCATCAATGAATATGATTCCCCGGTGAGCCTGGGGGATTAGTCCGGGAAGTAAACGTGCTTCCGGGTGAAGCGGGTCAGTCAACCTGGCTAAATCAATACTTCCAGCTACCGTCCCGACTTTAGCTGATTGCGATATTTCCAAAAAGGGCATAGTAATTTCTTCTACACCCAGAGCTTCAATCTCCGCCGCAGTTAAATCACGGTGTTGCGGGCAATGGGGGTTATCCGGGTCACAGTTATATATACAATCTTTAATGCGTTTAATCTTGGGAAGGATTCCTCGCGCTGCTCTTGCTATAGTAGTCTTCCCCGTACCTCTGACTCCTTCTGCATGAACATGCAAGGGTTCACCAACATAAGTTGAAACTATGGACATCATTGTCAGGTCAAACAAGGGTGCATTACCCTCGTATCTTTCAAGCTTATAAAATGGTATCATGGGCCTCACTCCAATCTTTTCAGCCGAACCTTCATAGTTCTAAACTACTCTCCTCTCTAACAATTACATGTAAAAAATTCTAGTGGGTAAGCCGAAACAAAGCTGGTAATGCTTTCTAAAATTCTCCCTCCTTTAAACTCAATTCAAAACGTTCTTTTTAACTATCCTTAGTATAAGCTATTTTGTGATTTTTTTCTCTATGTTTTCTGCACTTGGTCAAATAAATCGCATACTTTGCACTAGCACCTTGCTGCAGTGACTATTTTAAGGCATATTTAAAAAACCAGAAAAAAACAGGAAAAAGACCTATCCCTTAGGGCTTTCCTCCTGTGATTTTTGGAACTTGTTTTCAATAGCCTTTCCAAGCTCATCTCAAGGCAGATTCTGTATGCACTATCCCTTTTTAAGGTTAATGTGCCCTATTTTAAGTATATTTAGCCCTAAGTTATTCCCATCTTGTTCCTTAGTAATCTTGCCTTGGCTCTACTCAGGATGATATCTTTATCACAATTAGCCAGGTGCAAAATATAGGAACCTTCTCCCAGATTTATGACTTCCCTAATATAGTTAACATTCACAATAAAAGCCTGGTGAGCTCGAAAAAAGTATCTCTCATCCAGAATATTCTCTAATGCATTAAGGGTATAGTTGCTCATAAAATTTTGCCGGCAAGTACAGATCTGCACTTTTTTGCCCTGGCTTTCACAATAAATAATATCAGGCTGGTTAACGAGACTGATTTTTCCTTTCTCGCGAACAATCAGCCTGTTGGAATAACTCTCCATATCTTTGCAGGTTTCTAGAATAAAATCGATGCGATCTTTAACTCTATTTCTTACCATATCTTCAATGGCGGTCCAATGAGCTATTTGAAAGCGCGCCCTTTGAATGGTCTTGTCAATTCGCTTCTGCTCTATTGGTTTAACAATATAATCTAAAGCCCCCATCTCAAATGCTTTTACCGCCATATCTTTTTTAACAGTAACAAAAGCGAAAAGGGGGGGAGATTTTAATTCTCGTAATTTTTCTGCTGTCTCCAAACCACCCATTTCGGGCATAGTAATATCCAGAAATACTAAATCCACCTTTTTTTCCTGGCAGATCATAAGAGCCTCAAGACCATGAAGTGCTTCTCCTACTATTTCCAATTCGTTAATTTGTTCCAGCAAATAACGAAGCACTATTCTTTCCCGCTCATCGTCATCTACAATCAAAACTCTTAAAGGCACCAGCATCAATCCTTCAGCTATTATAAAGAAGTGGCTTGTATAAATATACCGCTCAGCTCCAACGCTCGCTTTGTATATTTATGCAACCCTTCTGCAACAAAAGGGGTTTTTGCCGTGGAGTCTATATTAAATAATATAGGTTTTTTAGTTTTTAGACAACTTTATGGGTTTGTCTCTGGCCAAGAATCTTTAATTTTTTAACTTGCGGGTGATAAAATCCTTCCCCCTCATTATAATCATATTAGAATCCATGGCCTTAGGGTGAATAACTTGTTTCTTAGGGTTTATATTAAGCGGTATTTTTGATAATCTGGTAGTGTCAGGTAAAATCTTAGAGGAGGTCGATAATTTTGCGTTACGAAGGAATGGTTTACCGGCCCCCCAGTGAAGCCCAGAGTCTGATTATACAAGCTACTATTGGTTGTCCCCACAACCGTTGTACCTTCTGCTCTCTGTATAAGAATACGAAGTTCAGGATACGCCCGGTGGAAGAAATAAAGGAAGACCTGCGGATGGCCCGGGATTATTATGGTGAATATATTGAATCCGTTTTCTTTGCTGACGGTAATACCATAATAATGAAAACGGAGCAACTGCTGGATATTTTCGAATACACCCGCAGCCTTTTTCCTTATCTTGAGCGCATAACCGTCTATGGTTCCTCCCGTTTTGTCAACAAAAAGAGCCTGGAGGATTTAAAGCGGTTGCGGGCCGCAGGCTTGAAACGGATTCATACCGGTATGGAGAGTGGAGATGATATTATCCTGGAAAGGATTAAAAAGGGCACCAATTCTCAAGAGATTATCAGCGCCGGTCTAAAGCTGAAAGAAGCGGGTATTTCGGTAAGCGAGTACTACCTGGTAGGCATAGGCGGAAAGGAAAGAAGCCGGGAACATGCTCTCAACAGCGCCCTCACCTTGAGCGCCTTCAGCCCGGATTTCATTCGCTTAAGAACCTATGTGCCCATGCCGAACACCCCCCTTTATGATGATTATCAGAACGGAGTTTTCGCCCTGTTATCACCACATGAGGCTTTGCGTGAGGTGCGTTTGCTGATTGAAAACCTGAACTGCGATAATAGCCAGCTCCTAAGTGACCACATCAACAATTATTGGAATGTTTACGGGATACTCCCGCAGGATAAGGACAAAATGCTGGCAGAGATAGACCGCGCCCTGGCCATTGACGAATCCCGTTTCCGGCGCCCGGAGCAAGGCCGGCTTTAGAAGTTAATCATTAAGCCACCCTCTCCAGCATAGGTGCCGATGGTTGCGCTCATATCTGAAATCAAAACCGCCTCTTGCTGGTACTGGGAATTAATCTCCCAGGCCAGCTTATCGGCATCTTCTAAACAGTTGACATGACTTATTCCCACTATCCTATGCAGCAGCGAGGCACCAGCCAATTCACCCACCATGGCTACCAGGCGCTTCATGGCTTTTTTCCTTCCCCGTACCTTTTCTACTATTTCCGGTATCCCCAGCTGGTTGCCCCTTAGTATAGGTTTAATATTGAGAATAGTCCCGGCCATACCCTCAAATTTACTCAGACGACCACCTTTAACCACATTCTCCAGGGTATCCAGCACAAATATAACCTCCCGGGTAGCTCTAATCGCCGCGAGCTTTTCCAGAACTGCTTCCAGAGACATCCCCCGAGCCGCCATTTGAGCGGCCCGAATAGCCATAATTCCTGTTCCCAGTGAAGCCGTCAAGCTGTCAAATACCTTGACCTTGCTGCTGTTCATCATATTACAGGCCATCTGGGCAATCTGGCTGGTACTGCTTAAACCAGAGGAGAGGCTGACAAATATAACCGCTCCCGTTTCTCTGATACCCTGTTCAAAATACTTAACAAAAGTATGCGGATCCGGAGCTGAAGTCTTGGGCAAAGTAGCGGATGACGACATTTTTTCCACAAAAGTCCGGGGACATATTTCAAATCGATCTAAATAGGTCTCTCCATTCGCAAAGGTCACCTTCAAGGGTATCATTTCAATATTGTACTGTTCGAGTACCTCCTGGGGCAAATCACAGGAGGTATCAGTTATGATCTTAATCCCCACAGCCGCGCCGCTCCTTCCTGCCGTTACCGGCATTACTGCTCCAGTCTTGCTCCCGGTGGAACGATATAGACTTCGTCTCCTCTAAAATCAAAATAGTTGCTTAGTTTCCAATATACTCCCCGGCTTAAACGGGTATCGGCCTCCCATTTGAAGTCAATATAAGGGACATCTCCCTTAAAGGTAATTTTTAGTTCATGATCGAGCTTCATTTCCTGCAAATCGTGAAAACGCAGTTTTATGGTTCCGTCTTCCTCTTCAATATAACCCATGGCCAGAAACGGGCAATCTTCTACCGTTATAGGATTAACATCATTGCCCAGCCTGATAACATAATCCCCGTCTTCCTTCTGGATGTGGGCAGCCAGTATGTTTAAAATATTGCGCCGGAACATCTCGGCCTGGCCAAAATACCATTTGCCGTTTTTCCGTATGACAATCTCTTTAAGATCCAACCCTGCTCCTCCTTTGCTAAGTCCTTCATTGCAATTAATTATATTGTTTTCCTCTGCTCCCGGCAAATTCCTTTTTTTCCGGCCAACTTTTTCTCCACTTAAAGATTATTAGCCTGCTTGAAGCTTAATGATTTCCGGTATATTTCCTCTATTTCTTTATCACCGATTTCCCGGTTCCCCGTCATCAAGCCAGCCAGGGTAAAGCCGTGCTTTTCTCCCAGACGGCGCAAGTATTCGATAGTATCCAGAGAAAGCCGGCTGCCTATGCTAAAATCCCGGCAATCCCCTTCCAGGGCCAGGAGTATCGTCTCGGACAAGCAGCCCAGGTTAACCCCATCACGATAACCCAGGTTGGGGCCAAAGGCTACCGGCTCTGGGTAGCTGACCAGGCCTCCTTCAAGAACTAAAACATCATCCCGCTCCCGAACTTCCGGGGCTACATCTGCCGGCCGGGCTACATCACAGACTACCGCACCCGGTTGCAGGTGCCGGGGATATACAATGAATTCCGGGGAGTTGCTGGCTGCTACTATCATATCGCATTGAGGCAAGCTGGCATCAAGATCCATGCTGATCTCCAAAGGAAACTCCATCGCCATTTCCCTACAAACCCCTTTGATTAATTCCAGGCTGCTGCCATCAGCCTGGCTCAAGGCTTTTTCCAATTCCAGGCTTCTAAGCTCGTCTTTCTTTCTATAGCTATTAATAAGCCCATCCAGCCATTCACTCAGCCCGGTAATAATTCCCTGGGATCTCCGCTGGTAGGCCAGAACCAATATTTCAAGGGTAAGGGAATTAAGGCGGTTTCTGCTGCTGCGCGGATGCCGGGGATTCCCCAACAAAACTATATTAGTGATATCCTGGGACAAAAGAAGAGCACAAGCCCGCCCGATGGAACCGGTTGCTCCCAATACCGCCCCTCGAGCAATGGTAAAGTCGATCCGCATTTTACGGGCACCAGCCAAAAGAGCCTCCATAGCCATAAGGGTGGTAAAACTGTTACCGCTGGTGATAGCTACACCTTGTCCGGTTAGCGCTCTTCCCCCGCGGCTTACCACGGAAGTTAGTGCTCCCAGACCAACTATTTCTGCTCCCAGTTCCCTTCCCAGCTCTACCGCTTTCTTTATAACCCCCAGTGTTTCTTCCCGGGGAAGATTCATCATTTCCCGAGCGCCGAAAGGCACCCCTATCAACCAGCCCTCCACCACAGCTCCGGTATGCGAGCGCAAGGCCGGCATATGGCAACATACTCCAGCTTCCCGGAAAGAACTCTGCCACTCCAAAAAGTGGTACAAATCCGGGCGTTCGAAAGTATTAAAAGAAGGATTATTGGCAATAACATCCTCAGGAGCCGGGTAGTGAATAATAAAGGCAAATTTATGGCTAATCTTTTCCTCCGGACTTAGAGGAGAAGCCTTTACCGGTCGGCTAACAGCTCTATAATCCGTAATCCTTGCTGGCGGAGAATAGTCTCCCAAAAGATAGCCATAGAGCAGTGCATAATCACGGTATTTCAATATCTGGCAGAGCTTATCCAGAGCCGCCAGAACATAATCCATTTCCTCCCGGCCAATATTTAGACTGGGCTCCAAACGCAGAGTCATGGAATTATTTAAATAGGGAGCCAGGCGAATCTTAAAAACATTCAGCAAAAAGCCGGCTAAAATAGTGGTAAAAGCTCCCTGGTCGACCATAAAGGACATGTCATAGGAGCCGCAATCATCCAGGTCCTGAAACTCCAGAGCCAGCATCAAGCCTTTACCCCTCACCTCTTTTATTACCTCGGGGTATTTAGCCGCCAATTCCTGGAGCTTTCCCAGTAGATATTCCCCCTTGGCGGCCACTTCTTTGATAATGCGGCGGTCATCCTCCAGAAGTTTATCTAATACCGCCAATCCTACGGCACAGCTTACATTATTGTTGGCAAAAGTAGAACTGTGCAAGAAACCAAAGTCATCATTCCAAACTCCCTCGGAGCTGAGGCAGACTCCAAGAGGGAATATCCCTCCGCCCAGAGCTTTAGCCAGCAGCATAATATCCGGTTCGACCTTTTCATGCTCACAGGCAAACAAGGCTCCGCTGCGGCCTAATCCAGTCTGAATTTCATCAACAATGAAGAGTACCCCGTACTGCCGGCATAGCTGTTCAGCTGCCTTGAGGTATCCTGGCCGGGGAACAATAATCCCTCCTTCTCCCTGTACCGGCTCTACTATAAAAGCAGCTATCCTGTCACTCTGCTCATCCAGCACCGCTTGCAAAGCTGCTATATCATCATAGGGGATATATATAAAACCCGGAGCCGGAGCCCGAAAAGGGCTCTGGTAAGAAACCTTGCCCGTAGCCGACAGCGAGCCCAGGCTCTTTCCGTGAAAACTGTTAAATGTCGATAGTACTATCTCCCGGCCCGTAGTAGAGCGGGCCAGTTTAATGGCAGCTTCCACCGCCTCGGTTCCACTCTGGCAAAAAGTACAATAAGCCAGCTTTCCCGGCGATACAGCAGCCAAAGCGTTAGCCAGCTTCAAGGCCTCCCCCGGCAGCGAAGGTTGCACCAGACTGGGCAGGGCCTTACTTCTTATTTCCTCGAGCTTATCCCAGATAAAATCCGGATTATAGCCAAAAGGTATAGCCCCGAACTGGGCGATAAAATCCAGGTAGCTTATCCCCTTCTCATCTACCAGATAGCTGCCTTCTCCCGATAGATAGTTCTTATCCAGTTGAAAGCTCTGAAAAATCTTATACAGGGTAGGATTAAGCAGGTCTTTTCGCTGGTTCATCCATTTCACTCCTTGTGCACGTTTTTGTGCAATATAAACGATTACATATATTGTATAGA
This sequence comes from Syntrophomonas wolfei subsp. wolfei str. Goettingen G311, assembly GCF_000014725.1. Classification (GTDB taxonomy): domain Bacteria; phylum Bacillota; class Syntrophomonadia; order Syntrophomonadales; family Syntrophomonadaceae; genus Syntrophomonas; species Syntrophomonas wolfei. The sequence continues at coordinate 519,579 of NC_008346.1, read as the reverse complement.
TTTAATAGGCCCTGTCAAATTCCAACTCTGGTTTTTTTACGCCAGGATACGACCAGGATAGATATCGGAGCAAATCTGCTCTATGATTACACTGCAAAAAGTTATTAATATTCATTGGCTTGTATAAATATACCGCTTGCAGTCTTCGCATGGGCAACACCTGCGGCTTGTCTCGCGGCTCAAGGGGTACCGCACTAATCTCCCGTCCATGGGAGGTAGCGCTCTCGCGACATCCTGTCGCTCGCCCCCTTTCGCCTGCTCGCCTTCGCCGGGTGTTGCATCCATGCTTCGCCAACGCTCGCTTTGTATATTTATGCAACCCTTATGTAACAAAAGAGGTTTTTGCAGCGGGGTCGCTCTATTTATTTTACCCTTTATCCCTGCCAATATTTAGCTTATGCTAGTAGTAGAGAAAAAAGCCTGCTTCACCGTTACCAGCAAAACTGAGTGCCGGGATGAAGACAGGCTTAAATGAAAGAGGAGGAGTAATATATGATAGAAGAGCTGCTTCCTGGTATTTTCTGTTTGCAAGTTCCCCTGCCGCGCAACCCTCTGCGAGCCTTAAATGCCTATCTGATTAAAGGCCAAGACCGGCACCTGCTGATCGATACCGGCTTTGACTGGCCGGAGTGCAAAAAGGCCTTGCTGACCGGTCTGAATAGCCTGGGGGTAACTATATCCCAGGTGGATTTTTTCATCACCCATGTTCACGGGGATCATTCCGGCCTGGTCTGTGACTTACTTACTGGAGATTCCAAGGTCTACGCCAGTGAAACCGATGCCGAAATATTGAGAAAAACTACCACCAGGGAGTACTGGCAGGAAATCGATGCTTTATTTGAAATGAACGGTTTTCCTCGAAATAAATCTAAAAACCAGGGAAGCCGGATAAAAGGATATATCTCCGGCAGCGAGATGGATATTACTTATGTCCGGGAAGGGCAGCTGCTGGAAATAGGTCCTTACCGCTTGCGCTGCATTATGACTCCCGGCCACACCCCCGGCCATGTTTGCCTCTACGAACCGGAGCATAAATTCTTTATTTCCGGTGATCATATCCTGGGGGACATCTCCCCCAATATTACTGCCTGGCCGGAGATGGAGGATGCACTGGGCAGTTACCTGGATAACCTGGAAAAAGTAGAGAAGATGGATATCACCCTCATTCTCCCCGGCCATAGAAGCCTGATTTACCATCACCGTCAAAGGATAGCTGAGCTCAGGAAACACCATGAAGCAAGGCTTCAGGAGGTAAGGGATATACTTAAGAAAGGAGCTATGAGCGCCTACCAGGTGGCCAGCTTCATGAGCTGGGATCTTGATTATAAATCCTGGGAAGATTTCCCCATGTTTCAAAGGTGGTTTGCTACCGGAGAGGCCGTCGCTCACCTGGAACACCTGCTGCACTTAAAACAGGTTCAAGTAAATAAGGGAGAGGTATTTCTGTTTTCTTATCCCTCGGATCTCCGTCAGCCTTGATATATCACGGGGACGGTCCGAGACTGCAGAAAAAGTATCATACCCCCGTTTTCATCGCTGTTTGTGTTTTCTGCGCATGGAGGGGTTAATAAGCATCTCATGCCAGCTCTACTGAATAAGGATTCCAAGCTTACCCTTTCGTAATTACATATTTTTCTGCCTGGTGGGAAATAATAAAGCCATAAATTGAGTTGTTAACAGGCTACTCCAAATACTTGAAAAGGGGGATCAAAGTTGGCTGAAAATGAAGTGGAAAGCCGGGAAAAATATGAGCTGGGGAGTTTCGAATTCCTTAAAACCGGATGGTGGATCTGGCACATAGTTGCCATAGTGGGGATATTTTATCTCGGATATCTATTCGGCGGCTCAGTTTTCTAAACAAAGCATGCTGGAGAAAACATAGCTTTAAAACAGGGCTGGATCATGATCCTGCCCTGTTTTATTGCAAAAATAAAGTAGAGTCATGTTTCGATGCCATATTTTTTTATTTTTTTGTAGAGGGTAGAAAGGTCAATTTCTAGTTGCTCGGCCGCTTTGGCCAGGTTAAAGTTGCTTGTTTCCAAGGCCCGGGCTATTAATTCCTCCTCAAACTTCTGGCTGGCTACTTTCAAGCTTTGTAATTCTAAAGGAGCTTCGCTGCTGCACCGGTTTTGCAGGAACTTGAAATGTCGGCAATCCAGAGAACGGCCGTTTTCCATATCAGCCATAATTATCGCCCTCTCCAACATGTTCTCCATTTCCCGGACATTCCCGGGCCAGTGGTATTGCTCCAATAATTTCAATGATTTGGGTGAAATATTAGCAATCATGGTCCGCAACCGGGGGTTCAACTTGTCGATAAAATGGCGGATTAGAACAGGAATATCTTGCTTGCGCTGGCGTAAAGGGGGCACTTCCAGCCTTACTACATTAAGGCGGTAATACAAATCCTCGCGGAATTTCTTTTCCTGAATCAGCTGTTCCAGACTCCGGTTGGTAGCAGCAATCACCCGAACTTTTATCTTGATGGGGAAGCTGCCTCCCAATCGCTCAATTTCTTGTTCCTGCAGTACTATCAGCAGCTTGCTCTGCATGGAAAGCGACATTTCCCCTATTTCGTCAAGAAAGATGGTACCCCCATGGGCCAATTCAAATTTCCCTGGTTTGCCTCCCTTTTTGGCTCCGGTATAGGCACCTTCCTCATAGCCAAAAAGCTCAGCTTCCAGCAAATTCTCCGGAATTGCGGCGCAATTGATGCGCAGGAAGGGAAAGCGTGACCGGGGGCTGGCATTATGGATGGCATTGGCAAAAAGATCCTTGCCCGTACCGCTTTCACCCGTAATCAATACGGTTGTAAAAGGATGATTGGCAATCTGCCGCGCAAAAGACTTGAGCATTTCCATGCCCTTATCCTTGCTCACAATATCATCAAAAGTATATTTGGCGGTATAAAGACTATCCACTTCGTCCCGGTACATATTCAACTCGGAAAGAAGATTCTCCACCAAATTTTTAGCATCCCATATGTCGGGAAAGACACTGTAGGCAAAGGCCCCAACGGTTTCCCCATCCTTGATAATTGGTATGGTGGATGCGATCATGTTATGACCGTTAACCTTCCAGTTATATCCCACCATAGCCTTTCCTGTCGCTAAAATGGTAAAAACCCGGGTATGGGGAGTAACTTCCTTTATGGGCTTTCCTACTACTTCTTCCTTGGTAAGATTCAAAACCTGCAAATAGGTTTCGCTCACCGAAAGAACTATCCCCTTGTTATCAACGATTATGGCGGCCATAAACTGGTTCTGGGTGAACAAGCCCTCTAAAACACTGCCTATATTCACCTTACATCCTCCTCCCTCCAGAAACACCAACTAGTTTTACCTTTATTCCTAACCTGAACATTATATTGAACTCTTATTCCATTCCTGTATATTTCAGTATATCAGTCTTGGTCGATGCTGAGAATTACTCCGAAGCCGCCCTGCGAAGAATTGCGTCATAGGTAATTGCTTTGCCACATAGAAAAGCAGGAAGCAGAAATGGGAAGTGAAAACACTTCCCGCTTCCGCCATTTCAATATTTCTATTCAGGGTTACTTAAATATCTGCTTGCCTGGAATTATGCTGTTATGCTTTCCGCTCTTAATTAGAATATTTGGATCATATCAGAATCCATTATGATATCTTGTTGCTGCGGCGCCAAATGCCCTGGGCCTGAGCCGCCTGAATCAACTCATCCCTGAGCTGGGGATGAGCCAGGTTTATTAAACCTTCCGCCCTTTGCCATACCGACATTCCTTTCATGGCAAATTTCCCATACTCAGTAACAATATAATGGGCTACTGAACGAGGATCGGTAACGATAGCTCCCGGCTTAAGGGTGGGGACAATTTTGGACTTCAGCTTTCCTTCCCGCTCACTACAGGAAGGCAGGCAAACGAAGGATTTGCCACCCCGGGATTCGTAGGCCGCCAGGACAAAATCCAGTTGCCCCCCGGTGCCGCTAATAATGCGGGTACCCACCGATTCAGCACAAACCTGCCCATAGAGGTCTACTTCAATAGCGTTGTTAATGGTTATCAGATTGTCATTTAAGGCGGCTATCGATGGCCGGTTGGTATAGTTTACCGGATAGCTGGCACAAAGAGGATTATTGTCAATAAAATCATAAAGCCGCTGGCTGCCCACGGCAAAGTCATAAACCATTTTCCCCGGATCAATGTTTTTCTTCCGTCCGGTCAAACGCCCTGCCTCGTACATATGCACATAAGCATCAACCAGCATTTCCGTGTGACAACCCAGGTCTTTCAGGTCGGACTCCGCAATCATTTTACCTACGGCATTGGGCATACCTCCGATACCTAACTGGACACAGCACTCGTCTTTCATTTCCTCGATAATTAACTCCGCGGCTTTTTTATCTACTTCGGAAGAAGCCGCATCTGGCAACTGGGGAAGGGGCGGGTTATTACCTTCAACAATATAATCAACTTCCGAAATGTGAATAGATTCTTCATATCCCCCCAAACAGCGAGGAAGCTGGTTATTTACCTCCACGATGACTATTCTGGCCCGCTCACAAACCGCCCTGGTGTGGGAATTCTGCGGTCCAAAATTGAAATATCCATGTTTATCCATGGGAGCTACCTGCAGCATGGCTACTGCCAGGGGCTCAATGTGCTCGCGGACATAACGCGGCAGCTCCGAATACCTTATGGGGGAATAATATACCGCTCTCTCGCTGGCAATTTTGCGATCCATAGCGGAAAGATGCCAGGAATGCCAGACAAACGACTCTTCTTCCGGATCCACATCCATTACCCGGGGACGCCTTAAAGTAAGCAGGGTCCAAATCTTTACATCCTTAAGTTCCTCTTTCCTCCTGGCCAGGGCTTCATCCAGCATCACCACCTGGCCGCACATGGAACCATAATCAATCCAATCTCCGGAATTAACCACTTTTACAGCCTCATCGGCCGATACTAATTTCTTGCGGTATTCATTTACATAATTCATATATAATTAATCACCTCCTGATACATTGGAGTGATTTTCTCCGGATTATTTTCATTAGAGTAAGACAAAGGATGACATCTTTGACATGGGACGGTTATTTTGTCGCATGCACCACGGCCTATGGCGCCGGATTCTCGGAACAGGTTTCCGTAATATAAGGAACCAGGATACGGTTGACTATGAAGCCGGGAAACTCCCGCGCCAGAACCGGCTCTTTCTTTAATTTCTTGCATAGCTCCACTATGGCAGACGATACCGCTTCACTGGTCTCAGCTCCAGGTATTACCTCCACCAGTTTCATAACTGGAACCGGGTTGAAAAAATGCATGCCAACAACCCGATCCGGCCTGCCGGTAGCTGCAGCTATTTCCGTTATACTAAGAGCCGAGGTGTTGGAAGCCAGGATAGTGTGTTCCGGACAAATCCCATCCAGTTCTTTGAACACCACCTTCTTAACCTCGATCTTTTCTACTATCGCCTCGATTACCACGTCACAATCTTTAAAATCAGCCATGCTACTGCCGGTGGCCAGATTTCCCTCTCTTTTTTGCATTTCGCCTTCGTCCAATTTGCCTTTTTCCACGGCCTTTTTCCAGGCCTTCTTGATACCTTTCAAAGCCTTTTCAATTATCGCGGTTTCGATATCCACCAGGATTACCGAAAAACCTGCTTCAGCAGCAACCTGAGCTATTCCAGCTCCCATGGTACCTGCTCCCAGAACGCCAATTTTCTTTATTTCCATTACTTTACCCCCTTACTTTATTGCATTCGATTGAGCTTCTTAGAGCTTTCTTCGCCTCCTCTCCTTTATTCTTTATTGGCTGATTGCCGAAAAACGGTTTTTATATAGCTTGATAATGTATAATAAGCAAATACCGTGCCAATATTTTTGCAAATAGCTTAAGCCAGCAATAATAGGGGATTTTCCAGATAGCGGATAGTAATACAGGAGGGTAAGCGTTTGGAATTTCGGCCAAATACTTACCCTCCTATTGGGGTTTATGACGCTAGAATATGCTTGGGGGGAGGGTTTGGCCCTTTGGCCAAAACCCAATGTGCTATTCTATGTTTAAAGCATCAGAAGAAGCTGCGAAGCAGTTTCAACACACCGCTGCAACAAGGCGGGGGAATAGAACCCACTGCCTGTTTTGTAAATAGGCGACCGCTTAGCGGGGGACATATTTCACCTCGTTATAAAAAGTCTGACAAAAGGGAAGTCAGCAACATACATTGGATTGACCGGGAGCACGATTGACTGTACAATAAATTGTACGGAGGTGATAGCTTATGATGGCAGTAAACTATTCTACGCTGCGTGAAAACCTGAAAAAATACTGTGATGCGGCTAATCAAGATCTTGAACCAATCATTGTTACCAGAAAAAACGGCGGCAATGTAGTGTTAATCTCTGAAAGTGAATACAATAATCTTCTGGAAAATCTCTACATCAGGAGCGACCCGGAATATTATAATAAGCTATTGAAGTCGATTGAAGAATTGAAATCAGGAAAAACGCTTCGCTCAGAGCTTGCCGATGAATAAAGTTTTCACACATACAGCCTGGGAAGAATACCAGTACTGGCAGAAAGAAAATCGCAAAATGACCAGCCGTATTAATGAATTAATTAGAGACATTGAACGCAATGGAAACACAGGTATCGGGAAACCGGAAGCGTTAAGACATGAATTGTCCGGGTACTGGAGCAGAAGAATCAATAATGAGCATAGATTGATATACTCCATTGAAGGGAAAAATATCAATATTATTTCTTGCCGACGGCATTATTAAGAGGCGATGCACACAATGCGATCGGCCTTTAGAGCTATCCCAGCAGGCACCCCCCTGCTGGCGATCAGGATGCAACACCCGGCGAAGGCGAGCAGTCGAGAGAGGACAGGAGGTCGCGAGAGCGTTCACCCTTCGCGTTCGCCTGATGCTCCCTCCTGTCGCTATTAAAGGCTGATTTCAAACGTGGCCGAAACTAGTACCTAAAGCTGGATGTCGATACGGATAGCGGAAAAACTGAAATAAATTTTTTCAAATGATCGTCCATTATCTTATCCACTCCCGCCATTTCACTCCATCGCTACTGATTTCTGCCCTGCCAGTTATCACATTCTCGTGATAGAACAGCCAGGTAACTCCGTCATCGTAACTGGCCATTTCTTGACCGGTGTCAGGATCGCTGCGCATGTAAAAATACTTATGATTGCAAAATTCCGAGTACTTTGGCTCTTGTATAGTTGCAATAAGGTCTTTCCAAGTAACTCCATCGGCGCTAACTTCAATTTTCTTGGATTCCGGGTTATTGCGTGTGCTCAGCCAGGTTGAGCCATCATCGAAACTCACTTGATTTTTGCCGGTTTCCCGATCAATTCGTTTGTAATAATATTTTCCGATAACCACACAATGAACCGGATAGACCGGCACACCATCTATTTCTGTTTTATGCTGCCCATCCGAATAATAAACTTTTCTAATTTCAGAAGAAGAACTATTGCCATCATTGTTTGAAGCAGGTTCAGCAATTGTTTCGCCATTATTTACCGGAGTTTTTTCAGACACCGGTGATGGAGATGCCGGGTTCAATTCCTCAGATTTTTCTGTCAGATAAGAATTTTGTCCGACCGTTGCTTTTGAGCATGCAAACCCGACAGTAACGCCGGCTATAAGCAAAACAGCAACAATGATTACCGGTAAAGAATACTTTTTGATTTTCATAATCGCAATTATCCTTTCTTCAATGGCATTTTTGCTGAAATTATTAAACAGCGGGATCAAGCGGCTTTTCTTTTCTTCAAGTCCAATAAGCGCCAGTGCATAAGTTGATTTAGCCGTATCCCCAAACGCCCGCACCACGGACTCGTCACAAGTGAGTTCGATATCCCGGTTTGCCAGCATATACATTGCCCACACCAGGGGATTAAACCAATGGATGCATACAGCGGATGTAATCAGCAGTTTTGCCAGCGCGTCAAAACGTCTGATATGTACATACTCGTGGGTCAGTATATACTGCATTGTCGTTTCATCCGTCCAATCAATTGCTTTGGGTAAAAGAACCACCGGATGCCATACCCCATAAGTTAGGGGAGCCTTTATTCTGTCACTTTGCCTGATTTGAACCGTCCGCCGCAAGGAATGTCGTTGCTGCCAGCGGTTTATAAAGTCGTTCTCCACCGGCAGGGCAGTTTGAAATTCTCGGCGGCATTTGATATAGCTAAGCAAGAAAAATATAGTGCAGATACAAATGCCCGCTATCCAAATTGAGATCAGGGGCGACATGAACATGGATATAGTTGAAGCACCAGTAGCAGCATGTTTCCCCATATCAACTATTTCCAGGTACTGCCCCCAAAGTTCCGCACAAATAAAATGCACACCCACCCTGCAAGGCGTATAGATCAACACAAACCTGTTAAGAATAAGAATGCTTTTACCGTCGTGCAGGATAGGGCAACGCTGGAGAGCAACCCGAGCGGCTCGACCGGTTTTGCTAAGCAGATGCGGATAGTCAAATGACTGTCCGTTTTGTTTTTATCTGCTTTGGAAAACGAAAGCGATAAACTCGCGGGGGTTTGGGGGCGGCAACCCCCAATTCCTTAAATATCGGCTTTTTGTTTTACGAACGCTATTTGCCGTTCCTCATAAGGTGTTAAGCCATTCCCTTGAATCCTCTCATAATTGTAATAATGGACAAATTCATCGGTCAATTTTAAGGCTTCATCAAGCGTTTTCGGCTTCTCAAGATAAATGCATTCTGTCTTGAAAATGCTGAAAAAGTTCTCCGCGCAGGCGTTATCGCCAGGCGTGGAGGGCTTCGACATCGACGGTGTTATGCCGTGTTCCGTTGTCTGTTCCCGGTAGTCGAACGAGCGGTATTGTCCGCCGCCATCGCTGTGTAAGAGCGGCGGTTTTTGCGGCTTTTCGGCTTGAATGGCATTTGAAATAGTGTTTTTGACAATTGAATAATCCTGCTTTTTCGCAGTTCTATATGCCACGATAAAATTGCCGCATAAATCGCGGATTGCTGATAAATAAGCTGTTCCGTCCGGCATAATAATATACGAAATATCCGTTACCCATTTCTCATTCGGAATTTCGCTGTAAAATTCCCGGTTAAGCACGTTTTCATACTTCAGATTGCCATTTGGTTTGAATTTAGTAACTTTCCTGCGGCGAATAGCCGACAAAAGATTGTTCCGGCTTGTGATTCGCAAAACTTTCTTTTTGTTGACAACCAAGTTCTTTTCCTGTTTCAGCCATAAGGTCAACCGCCTGTAACCGTATCGGCGTTTATGTTTTTTATGGCACTCGCTGATTAAATTTATCAGTTCTTGGTCGGGGTTTTCACCTTGCTGACGTTTCCTGAAATCATAAAACCCGCGCCGGGAAACATTGTAAAACTTACACATTTCACTAATGCTATACTTGCCAGCAAACCGCTCTATGACCGAGAATATTTGTGGTTTTCTCACCTTTCTTCGGTCAGTATAAGAAAATTTCTGAGCAGTTCCACCTCCATTTCAAGGCGGGCAATCCGCGCTTCCGGACTTGTTTCATCTTTTATTTTGTGGACATGTAGACTTTCCTTCTTGACAGGCTCCTTAGCAAGCGGAGTATCATAGCGCTTTGGTATATCGTGGGATATTCTATATCTCCTCGCCCATGATTTTATAGTGTTTTTAGGTATACCAAGTGTATGCGCTATTTCGCCATAGCCTTTTCCCTCGTGAAAGTACATATTCAAAGCCTTCTCACGTTCATCGATATTTCGCACATTACCACCTCGTGGTTATTGTTGCCACAAGGGGGTTCATTTATCCTGTGCGTTTTTTTGGGGGCAGTACCGCATAGCGGGTGTGCCAGTTAGAATAGCAGGTGCAGGGATATACGCCGTTTCCACAGTAGTCGCCCGTCTTAGCATGTCAATGCCGGTGTAAAAGCTTAGACGGGACGGAATAGAAAATGGAATCAGCAGACGGCAGATTACAACGCCCCATAGGATCAGAAACGTCTTTTTAGGCAGCCGGTGAAGGGCCAACGCGCGGATGATAATCACTGCAATAATCAGGAACGCTGCGGAAAAACTCATCTGAAATATATCCATTCAGGCCACCTCACTTCAAATTGTTGACGATCTGCTTCAGCCTCTCTATTTCCTCCGGGGACAGGTTTTTTCTGCTCAGAAGAGATGCAAAAAGCAAGTCGGCGGAACCGTCAAACACCTTGTTGATCAGTTCAGTCGTTTCCTGTTCCTGTACCTTCTCCTTGGCGATCAAAGCATGGCACATAAAATTAGGCTCGCTGCGCTTAATTGCGCCTTTGGCAATACATCTTTTAATAAGGGTGTAAGTCGTATTCACATTCCAGCCAACCTGTTTGTTAAGAATATCGGAAATTTTCTTGGCTGTCGTATCGCCTTCCCGCCAAAGGACATCCATAATTCTTAATTCAGAATCGAACAATTTTATTTCCATACATAAACCCCCCACCGCTTTAGTATTTTTTACGATACACCAATACTACTGCAGTCGTATGGAATAGTCAATACTACTAGAGTAGTTTTTCTAAAAATATGCAAAAAATCTTGACTCAGTCAGAAGGCAAACTTATTATCCATATGCCTAATTGTCTTACGCTAAGATTGTCTGATTGGTTTTTTACATGGAGAACCACTAGCGTTGAATTAAGGGAAGCCCCGCTATACCCCACCAAGAGAAGAACTCTTAAAATATTCCGACTGAGATTATTTAATCGGCAAAAACGATCCCTGTTCTTATCTTCCACAACACTTTTTATACTTTTTGCCATAATTTTATTTCTTAATTTATAATATTTAATTATATATAAAATAACTAATAATATTGACACATTGTCCGATTATCCATATAATAATTAAGAAGTATTGGGCGAGATGGTGTATTTTATGAATTATGTTGGCATTGACATTGGATCAACCGCCGCTAAAACAATTGTTTTTAACGGGGAAAAGGTAATTGCTTCTTTCGTTATGCCTACCGGTTGGAGCAGTAAGGAAACTGCCGTACGTATAAAAGGCCAATTGGAATCTTTGGGGTTTAATGTGGAATCCGCAGATATAAAAACGATCGCCACCGGTTATGGACGCATTTCGGTTGAATATGCAGATATGGTTTTGACAGAAATCACCTGTCATGGCAAAGGTGGCTACCATTTGTTTTCTCAGGACGGCGTAATCATTGACGTGGGAGGTCAGGATACCAAGGTTATTACCATAAAACATGGGACGGTCTCCAACTTCTTGATGAATGATAAATGCTCAGCCGGCACTGGCAAGTTTATTGAGATTATGGCCAATCGTCTGGCAGTTGATATTGACGAGCTTTTCAGCTTGGCTGAAGGCGGTACGCCTATTCCGATTAGTTCCATGTGTACGGTCTTTGCTGAGTCGGAAATCATTAGTCATATTGGAGCTGGACAGCCAAAAACAGATTTGGCCGCTGGTATCGTGCAATCTGTAGTATCCCGGGTAGCTCTACTGGTAGAACGGCACGATATAAAGGGAATCTGTATTTTAACAGGGGGATTAAGTCATAACCAATACTTCAGGAAACAACTTGGCGAGAAACTACGCCGAGAGATTCATACTCATGATCTGGGTAAATATGCCGGCGCGTTGGGAGCAGCGCTTATAGCGGCAGATAAATTCAAGCATTAAAGCGAGGCAGTACGATGTTAAATCTACCTGAAAATTTTAAAAGCTATTCTGAAGCCCGCCAAGAAGGTTTTATACGCTTAAAAGGTTTAAAGGAATCCGGCAAAAAGGTGGTAGGAGTGTTTTGCTCTTATACTCCCACTGAGCTAATTCTGGCGGCTGATGCGGTTCCCGTTGGCTTATGTGGAGCCAGTGAGGACCCCATATCCTATGCAGAAAAAACCCTACCCAAGAACCTGTGCCCGCTTATAAAATCCAGTTATGGTTTTGCTGCCTCCGATACGTGCCCCTATTTCTATTTCTCGGATTTGGTAGTAGGAGAAACAACCTGCGATGGTAAAAAGAAAATGTTTGAATGGATGAATGAAATCAAACCTACCCATGTTATGCAGCTGCCTCCAGGGCGCACCAGCGGTACCGCGCTGGCTACCTGGCACAGCGAGATGCAGCGGCTAAAAGATGTTCTGTCCCGGACATTGCAGGTCGAGATCACCGATGATGATCTGCGCCAGGCCATTCATCTTAAGAATCGGGAAAGGAAGGCCATTCTTGATTTTTATGATATAGGCAGTCTAAAGCCCACCCCTCTTTCCGGATATGAAATCAACACCCTGATCGATAACAACACTTTTCTGTTTGATACCGAAGAAAAGATCGCCATATTGGAAAAACGAACAGCTGAGTTACTAGAGGATTATGAGAAAAACTTTAAGGGAAAACCCTCCCGTCCGCGGATCTTGATTACCGGTTGCCCTACCGGAGGTGTGCGGGAAAAGATCATCCGCCGGATCGAAGAACTAGGAGCCAACATTGTGGGCTTTGAAAACTGCTCGGGGCCGCGGGAACAAAAGGATCTGGTGGACGAAAACAAAGACCCCTTGCTGGCTCTGGCCGAAAAATACCTGCGAGTAAATTGTTCGGTAATGAGTCCAAATCCCCAACGTATCGAGGCAATGGATGAAATGATCGAAAACTACCAGGTGGACGGCGTGATCGAGGTGATCCTTCAGGCCTGCCATACCTTTGCCATTGAATCGAGTCGGATAAAAAAGTTCGTAACCGAGCAAAAGCACCTGCCCTATCTTTGCCTGGAAACCGATTATTCTCAGGGCGACACCGGTCAAATAGATACCCGGATCAGCGCTTTTTTAGAGATACTTGCGTAGTTGAAAACCAGATACATGAAGAAACATTCTAATTGGTGCTAATTAATCTTTACGAAAGACCATCCAAGCACATACTGTCTAGCCGGTGAAAGTTTGGTCGTCAAAAACGCCCTTTCCTTTGTATGGCGTTTTTGACGATGCTGGATTCTCTTAATGTTTCGGCCAGGTAACTTGCTCGCCTTCGCTATCCGAAAGGTACTTTAGTTGATATACTTCTACGCAAGCCGTGTATTACAAGATGCATCTGTTTGACAGGGAAACACAAGGAAACCGTTATTATCGGCAACCTGGATTCGATTTACATATTGCGGGAGCTAAGCGCTGATTAATCGCAAGTGTTTTAATGATAGCACATTCATATTATCAAAGACGGGATAGTAATTAAGTGCAAGAGAGCAGAGAATTTATTTTGGAAATAGCTCAATTGAATAAAACCTATTCCGGTAATCGGGTTTTGAATAATATTAATTTTGATTTGAAACTTGGTGAGGTCCATGCCCTGGTGGGTGAAAACGGTGCGGGCAAGTCCACTCTCATTAAGATTATTGCGGGTGTTGAAAAACCCGATCCGGGTGCGGAAATTCTCTTCGGTGGCTGCCCGGCAATCAATCTGAACCCTTCAAAATCAGTACAGATGGGCATTTCCGTCATATATCAGGACATTAGCCTTTTCCCCAATCTCTCGGTAGCTGAAAATATATGTATTGGCGGACAGAAAGGCTTATTCATAAAATGGAAACAGGTATTTGAAACCGCTCGGTCCGCCTTGATTAAACTGGGGGCAATAGATATTGATCCCCATGTCCCGCTTGGCGAAATCAGCATAGGTCAACGTCAAATGGTAGCCCTGGCCCGTGCTCTGACTCATGAGGCCCGGGTTATAATTATGGATGAACCTACGTCCTCTCTCTCTGCTAATGAGATCAAGGCTCTCTATAGCGCCATTCAAATTCTAAAAAATGAAAACAAGTCCTTAATCTATATATCCCATAAGTTTGAAGAAGTGTTTGAGGTGGCTGACCGAATATCAGTGCTCCGCGACGGTGAGATGATAGCAAGCAAAGCTGCCTGGGAATTTGACGAACAGAGCTTGATTAGCATGATGGTCGGCCGGGAGATCAGATTTCTGCCCATGCGCAACGATGGGGTAGCCGGTAAAAAGCTACTTGAGGTCAGAGGACTGACCAAAGAACCGTTGTTCAGGAATATTTCCTTCTCCCTGTACGAAAACGAGATATTGGGTATAACCGGACTGGTAGGGGCAGGACGAAGCGAAATGGCACAGACCTTGTTTGGCCTTGAGAAAGCGGATAAAGGCCGCATATTCATGGGGGAGAAAGAACTCAGCATAAAATCAGCAGTTGATGCAATAAAGAGCGGGATTTGTTACCTGCCTGAAGACCGGAGAGGCCAGGGAATATTTCTAATTCAAAGCATGGCTCGAAACATTACTACCGCGAAGCTTGAGTCTATATTAAACCGCTGCCGTCTGCTGAGCCGCCCCAAGGAAATGGCCGTTAGCGAGTATTATATGGACAGGCTTAACATAAAACCTAGGCTGCCCGATATTAGTGCTGATAAAATGAGCGGTGGTAACCAACAGAAGTTATTGTTCAGCCGCTGGTTGAATGCCCGGCCGCAAATCTTGATTGCCGACGAACCAAGCAGCGGTATTGATGTGGCTACCAAGGCGGAAATTCACGGGCTTTTGCGAGAACTGGCAGCATCCGGGGTGGGGGTTATATTGATCTCTTCTGACTTGCCTGAAACCCTGGCAGTCTGCGACAGAATACTGGTAATGCGCAACGGCAATATAGTGGATCAAACAAGCAGCAAGGAATCAAGCCAGGAAGAACTTATCAGGAAAGGACTAATGGGATAAAGCAATGGCTGCAAATAATAATTTATTTAGTAAACGTGATTTATATCTGATTTTTACCATAGTAATATTGGGATTATTTATTTCCTATAATGCACCTGAATTCATGCAGCAAAAAAACCTGTCCAATATACTGGGAAATAATTCTGTCTATGGAATAATGGCAATTGGCATGACTTTAATACTGGTTACAGGGAATATAGATATTTCCGTGGGTGCGGTATTTGCTATCACAGGTATAATTGCGGCCAACTTCGCCAATTATGCCGATATCGCGGGCATAACAACACCGCTCCCGGTTTTTGCTGTAAGCATGCTGGCAGGTGCAGTACTGGGCTTTATTAACGGCTATCTGGTGGCAAAAATTAAGTTGCCGGCCATTATTATAACCCTGGGTAACATGAGTATAATGCGGGGTTTACTACTGCTGCTGACCGGAGGTGCGTGGGTATCCAGCATGCCAGGATGGCTTACTACCCTGGCCAGAAGCAAATATCTTGGGTTATATGCATCTACATATTTATGGTTGTTCACTGCTTTGCTCATTTTTATTCTGCTTAAATGTACGGTGCTGGGACGCAATATCTTGGCTGTGGGCGGGAATCCAACCGCTGCACAACGAATCGGTATCAATCTGAAAAAGGTTTATGTTTTTATATTTTCGGTTTTTGGTGCCCTTACCGGTCTTGCCAGCACTATTTATATAGCCAATTTGGGATGTGCCCAGCCCGTTGCCGGTATGGGATACGAATTGACTTTGATCGCAGCAAGCATTATAGGAGGAGCCAGTATTTTTGGAGGCAAGGCTTCCATATTGGGGACTTGCCTGGGGGTTATTCTCCTGGGCATTATTGCCAATGCCATGGTATTGGCTCATATCCCAATATACTGGCAGAGTCTGGTTACAGGTCTGGTAATCATTCTGGCTATTTTGTTTTCCTACCGGGAAGAAAGAATTTAAGGAAATGAGGATTGGGTATTTGAAAGCATTGGTTTCAAAAAACCAAAATAATGAAATAACCTTGCTTTTTATACTTATAGTTCTAGTCATTATCTTTTCTACATTCAGCGAGGGCTTCTTTAAAATCGGCAACATGTTGGAGATCTCCGCCCAAATGGTGGAATTGTCGCTCTTAACCCTAGGCATGAGCGTTTGCATAATATCCGGAGGCTTTGACCTGTCCATCGGTGCAATGGTCGGGTTAAGCTCCGTTTGCCTGGCTATCCTTATAAGCTCGGGGATGAACATGGGTCTGACTATTGCCCTGGTTTTTGGACTTTTGCTTTTTTGCGGCCTAATAAACGGCATTCTGGTCGGCTATTTGCGTATAAATTCAATGCTGGTAACCCTCGGCACATCCTCAGTCTATATGGGTATTGCGATCGTAATTTCCCAGGGGCGGGCCATCTCCGGCCTGACTCAGGAATTCGCTGTTTTCGGCCAGCATTATCTGGGGATTATACCCGTGCAAACCATAATATTGATAGTGGTTGCGGCTTTTTCCCTTCTGATTCTTAGCTATAGTACTTGGGGACGCCGCATATACCTTATCGGCAGTAATTATGAGGTAGCGCGTTTTGCGGGCATTAACTGCGGGTTCAATATTATGCTGGTATATGTGTACTCGGCAGCCATGGCTTTTTTAGCCTCTCTTATCCTGACCTCGCGTCTGGCCACCGGCCGGGCAGACTTCGGCGAGACATATATTTTGCAAAGCGTTGCGGCAGCAGTTTTTGGCGGTATAGGCATAAACGGGGGCTCAGGTAATCTATTCGGGGCTATTCTGGGGGTGGCAGTCTTTGCAATTATCAGCAACGGTTTTAATATGCTGGATTTTTCCCAGTATGCTCAGCAAATCGTAATCGGATTAATTCTGATCGTTTTTCTTGCTTATCGTGCGCAGCATAACCAGGTATGAAGTATTGCTGTCAGAACTATAGGAAAGCATGCTGCTATTACTGTTTTCCCATAGTTGCATCTGGAGCAATTTGACATAGATATTACGGAGGATTGAAAGGATGGGGATTATGAAAAAAAGCAGATTTTTTATTGCAGTGCTACTAATTTGGGCTATGTCTTTATCAGTATTTGGCTGCAGCAAGGAAGATTCAGCAACAACGGGAGATGCCAAAAAAGCTGAAACTGGAGAAAAAGCCCCAGCTACCAAAGGGAAAATCGCCTTTGTCACATTTGCTACCGGGGTACCCTACTTTGAAATTGGTGCTGCTGGAGCCAAGCAAGCAGGCCAAGCACTGGGTTATGAAGTGGTCTACAAAGGACCGGCCAAAGCTGATTCAGCAGCCGAAATACAGATCATCAACGATCTGGTTACCCAAGGCGAAGTTAAAGCCATTGTGGTGGCCTGCATGGATTCCAAATCAATTATTCCGGCTTTGAAAAAAGCCCGTGAAGCCGACATAAAAGTTGTGACCTGGGATCTGGACTGTGAGCCTGAAGGCCGTGATTGTTATGCAGGTCTGATGGATCTTGTTGTTATGGGCAACGAGTGGATTGAAAGCATGGTTAGGTCGGTTGGGGACGAAGGTGAATATGCAATTGTTATGGCTACTCTGACCAATGAATTTATGAACAAGCGCATAGACAACATGAAAAAGTATGCGGCTGAGAAGTATCCTAAACTTAAACTGGTAGCCGTGGAATCATGCGATGCCGATCCCCAGAAAGCCTATCAGATCTCTAAGGATCTTTTAACCAAATACCCCAATCTGAAATGTATAGCCACATCTTCTACCGAAGCCTTCAGTTCGGCTGCCAAAGCCATTGAGGACGATGGCAAGATAGGCCAGGTTTATGTAGTCGGAGGATTGACCCCTAATCTTGCCAAACCAGCATTCAAGAGCGGGGCCGCCAAGGAAGCAGTCCTCTGGGACCCTGGCAAATGGGCCGGTTTTGGAGTAACTATAGCTACTCAACTAATTGAAGGCAAAACCTTCGACAAGGTTGGCAAGGTGGAGATCACCGGATTCCCGAAAGCGGAACTGTTCGCCCCCGGCATTCTCTATTACCATGAGTTGTTGACCTTTACTCCAGAAAATGTAGACAGGTATGATTTCTAATTTCCATAGATGCGAAAAGCCGGGTCAACACTATTCTTTGGCCCGGCTTC
Organism: Syntrophomonas wolfei subsp. wolfei str. Goettingen G311; assembly: GCF_000014725.1. Classification (GTDB taxonomy): domain Bacteria; phylum Bacillota; class Syntrophomonadia; order Syntrophomonadales; family Syntrophomonadaceae; genus Syntrophomonas; species Syntrophomonas wolfei. Next base: position 501,732 of record NC_008346.1, on the reverse strand, counting down.
ATTGTTTATAGTAATTTTAACTGCAAAACTAAAACTCTATCCTCCAAACTGTGTTATCCTTTAGTTTATTAACCGTTCTCTTCATGCAATTGTGTCCTATGAATCTGCTGCCTTGTGATTTGTATAATAATTCTGTTATAGCCTGGCCATAGGTTTGGTTAGAACTCACCTCAATCGGATACGACCTTGCAAAGCCGTGATTTTCCAGAGATACCGAGGTTTTGCCGCAGATATGGACAAAACAACCATCCAGCTCATCACTTGTCTGAAGTCGCTTTAACAAATTCAGGCTGGCAATACCTGCTATATCTTTGTATATCTTGGGCCCAACCATGTCAGCGGTACCGACCGCATCGGCATAGGATATAATTCTTGCACCCATTTTAATCGCTTCAAGGATATAACGTAGTATAATTCCCTCTATTATCCTTAGTACATCGTCTATCCCTTCCCGGTTTTTTTTGACCGCTTTATATAAGACCATGGGATCGAAAAGAGAAGTTATGATAGTAAAGGGTCCGCTCACATTAAGAGCCACCACTTCCCCGCTTTGGGTCAACGTCTCTACTGCATCAAGCACTGATTTAATTCTGCCTGAATTAAAATCCACCATCCTCAGATCTTTAAGCTGCTCAATGCTTTCATATGAATATGAACTGATTCTGGGGCCTGAGCTTGCATTGCCGAGATTCACCCGGGCACCCAGCGCTTCGGCCTCCACCGTCAGGCAAAACGGCAGCATGCAGATGCTGTTTTGCTTATTATGCTTTATAGCCAGAGCCAGCCGCGCCATTTCCTGACTGTCACTATGAAGATCAGGAAAATGAAATCCTCCCTGCTCTACAATCTCCCGGGGTATTTCCAGTTCATCCCGGCCTGCGCAGACAAAGTTAATACCGCTGACGCTCATAAAACCCCCACCCCATCTCCAGACCAGATAACTGACAGCATATCCCTATTAAGATTGCTGCCGATTATACATACCCGGCTTGAGTTGCCCAGGCTGTTATCATTAATAGTATATCTTCCGTTGACATAGTTGAATTCCAGGGGGCCGTCATCACCCTCGACAAACCCTTTGGCTCTTACAATCCTTCCTAGTTGCTTATTCTGCAGATTATCTAAAATATATTGCAGGTTTTCTCGGTTAATTCGCCTTGGGGCAGTGAGACTATAGCTTTGCAGGTTTCCCGATAAGACGCCTATTGCGCCCCTAATCCGGATAGTTTTTTCGGGATCAAATTCGGTATTGGTCAACTCCCAGTAATCAAGCTCGCTGAACTGCTCCCAGTCCCTGGCCATAATGTCGGCTTGGGGATTAATGCTTCGCAGCGACTTTATTATAACGTCGAGATTGTCTTCCCGCATAAGCTGGATCTTGCTCAACACGATAATTCCTGCATGGGCAATCTGGTCCTTATAAAACAGCCCGAAATCCTCCACCAGCATCAGATAATCAAGCGCGTCCACTACAACTATTGGCATAGTCAGACTGCATCTGTCTGCAATATCCTTTCGTTTAAATAAAGCAGTAATCTGACTGAGCATTCCTATTCCGGTAGGCTCTATGAATATATGTTCGGGATGGTAGTCTTCTATCACGGATAAGAGCATCGCCTCAAAGTTGGCTCTCATACTGCAGCAGATGCAACCCTGCACCATTTCTACCACATCGTAGTTTGCGCGTTGCAATACATCTCCGTCGATGCCTACTTCGCCAAATTCGTTCTCGATAATAACCTTATTACCCTCAACGAAAGCCAGCAGCTTTAACAACAGGGTAGTCTTTCCCGCTCCGAGAAAACCTGAAACGATATGTACCTGGGTCATAAAATTAACTCCTCTAGGTATCTATTCTTTCCCCGGAAATCTCATATTCTCCACAAACATTTTTTCAAACCCTGGACAGGATTCGAGTTCTACGTAGTTAACCTTTTGAGCTGTTTCCTCCATACGGCAACGGGTGCTGCTTGACAGCAGTGCCATAACCGCACCGGCCTTGGATGTGTTGCCCACAAAAGTTATGCGGTCGTGCCAGCTTTCAGGGAAAAATCCCAGGCGAATCAGGCTGCTTGGCTTAAGATAAGTGCCAAAAGCCCCTGCAACGTAAACCTTGTTCACATGAATTTCATCCAGGCCGTTCTCGGTCATCATGGTTTTAATACCCGTGACTATGGCACTTTTGGCCAATTGCACCTGCCTGATGTCAGCCTGGCTGACAAATATCCCGTTGGGGCAATTATCTAAAGACGGTATCAGCCAAAATCTTCTTTTTCCGGCTATATCATCTATCTGGCCGGCCAGAGGATTGTGCGGATAGACCCCCGCAAATTTATTCCTGGCAGTGATTCTTCCGCTGGAGTTGAGCAAACCACATTCCAGCATAACCGCCACCAGGTCTATGAGACCACTGCCGCACAGACCAAGCGGCGGGGCATTGTCGATGGTCCGCCATAGTACGGACTTATCCTCAATCCATACCTCTTCAACCGCTCCCCGGGCGGCGCGCATTCCACAGGCGATATTCATCCCTTCGAGTGCTGGCCCGGCCGCAGTCGAACAGGCTATGAGCTTCCCATCCCGGCTGAGGACAATCTCACCGTTGGTGCCCAAATCCAGGAACAGCACAATTTCTTCTGCTCCGTCCAAATCACTGGCGATGATTCCGGCGACAATATCAGCCCCCACAAATCCGGAAACTGACGGCAGGCAATACAAACTCGCAAAGGGTGACGCCATTAAGCTAAGGTTGTCTGCCGCTAGAACTTGTCCCTGTCGAAATACCGGATGATAGGGTGCTCTTCCTATTGATACCGGGCTGACTCCCAGCAGCAGGTGCAGCATTACCGTATTGGCTGCCACCGTGATTTTGTAGATATATTGAGAATCTATACCGCTTCGGCGGCAGAGCTCCGAAATCAGTCCGTTAAGGCAATTAATAATGAGACCATTTAGCTTATCAAGATTGTTCGAGCCCTTGCCGGCATACTGAATTCTACCCAGGACATCCAAACCATATTGGGTTTGCGGATTGAGGGCTGAAGCTACTGCTAGTTCGCTGCCATCATCAAGTTTATGAAGCGAAGCTACAACCGTGGTGGTGCCAATATCGACGGCGACACCGTAACAATGTGCTGTTGTATCACCATGCTCCAACCCGATAAGTTTGTTGCCGACAACGATTGCGGTTGTATCATCAGGCTTGAACTGGGCAATCAAACGGAGAATATCAAGGGAGTCCGGAACAGATTGTTCAATGTTCAATTGCTGCAAGATTTGCTCAATCAATGATAATTCCTGTTCATTACCTGTTGAGATCAATTGATATTTGCTAATTTCGGCTTCAATCTTAAAGTCGGTGAGCATTCCTTTTTCTAGTACCCTGAGGTCCTGGGCGGCATTTTCCACCGATAATTCAACCTCGCCCCGCACCAGACAATGACAGGCAAGGCGAATTCCCCTTTTAAAGTCTTTTGGTGATAATAACTCCATTTCCGCAGTACCGGGAGGCAGACATTCCCCACTAATAATTAGGACCCGGCACTTGCCACAGGTGCCATTACCCGCGCACGAGCTTTCCAGTTCAATACCGGTATCATCCAACAGATCCATAAGCAGTTGTATTTCGCCATTGCTGCTGCAAACTACATGTACCCCACTCAGACCATCATGCTGTTCACCCAAGGCTTGATACCTCCCGGTTTTGGTAATCAAAGTCGTGTACTGCCGATACCATAGCCTGAAGATTGGCCAGGGGGGTGGCCGGACTGATACCGCAAGCGGGTGACAAAATCGTAATCCCTTTGCGCAGGCAGTTAAACCCGGTCGCCTTAACCCGGCCGGGTTGAGCATTTTGCAGCAAATAAGTGCTGATATTGCCTACAACTACTTTCTCCCGCAAAGCGCTTCTGAGTTTGCTTATGCTGGTAGTCGAGTCTATGCTAATAGCATTCGTTGCTAACTGGTTAATCTCTGTAAATATGCTTTGTAGACGACCGCAGATATGCACCATACTGGCCTGATATTCCCCCTGCAGCTCATTTAAAATTCGATTTATATAGGGCAGGGCAAACTCGGCAAAATGGCGCGGTCCTAATATTTCCTCTGTTCCGCCGGGGTCTGCTATATTGATAATCTGGGCACCAGCTTGCAGCATACTCCTGCCAAAAACGATTAGATTATCAGTAACAAAGTATAAAAATTCATGTACCAATTCAGGTTTTTTACCCATCGCCTTGAAAAAGACCATGGGTTCGATGAGCGAGCTTGCAAGGCTTATTGGACCGGTTAAATTAGCTATCACAGGTAGTTCGGTTTTACTGGAGGTAAGATAGCTGACTGCTTCGGCGACTATGCCAGCCCTGCCCTCTCCCGGATTTATACCGGATAGTGTTTCCCAATCCTCCAGCTTCATAAGCGGGTATTCTGCAACCCTCGGCTCATTAGCCAGTGATCCCAAGTTGACTTTAGCCCCCATCGCCTCGGCTTCTACAGTCATACAAAAAGGAACACCCAGGTTTTCCATGCCGGTTAAATGACATACGCCCAATGCCAGCCTGGCCATGTCTTGAGGTTTTTTATGTGCTTCGGGCCAGTGACTGCCTACCCTCTGCATTATTTCGGTAGTTGCCATGTTCATCATACCGCCGGGACAAATGCACGGGGATCGATCAATCACTTGTCCATTTAATGCTTTGATTAGTCTGTCTTGAGGCGTAATCATCTAAACAGCCACCTTTTTCAGGGCAATTAGTCGTTTGGCATCGGCAACTGCGGCGATGGCGTTTTCCGAATAGGCATCCGCTCCGATACGATCTGCAAAGGCTTGCGAAATCGGTCCGCCGCCGATCATAACCAATACCTTTTCCCGCAAGCCCTCTTTTTTTAGTAGTTCAATAACATCAACCATTCTATCCATGGTGGTGGACATCAAAGTGGATAGGCAAACTATATCCGCTCCGACCTCTTTTACTTTGCTGATAAAATCCGCCGGGGGTACATCGCGGCCTAAATCGTATATCTCAAAATCCGCTACTTCCAACATTAGCTTGACCAGGTTCTTCCCTATATCATGGGTGTCTCCTTCAACCACCCCGATAACCACCTTGTGTTTGTCTTCCGCGCTGGTGCGTTGGATATGGGGGCTTAGGATATCCAAACCCGTATACATGGCATCGGAGCATAACAGCAATTCCGGTACAAAATACTCTTCCTGCTCATATAGCGACCCGGCCTGGTTCATTCCCACAACCAGCCCCTGATTGATAGCAGTCAATGCATCGACATGATTATCCAATGCTTCATGGGAAGCCTCTAGCGTTAAATCTTCGTCCATTTCCCTAACCCCTTCAGCCAGGCGATCCAATATTATTTGTTGATCAGCCAATATCTACACCTCCATATGTAATTAAATAAAATTATCCGGGTTTAATGGATATCGCCCATATTTACGAGCGGCATTCATAAAACACATAAAATTATCGGCTGTAGTTCCCAGTGGGACCTGGCAACCGACCGCCAGAATAAAGCCTTTGGGGCTGTCATAGGCCTTGCGCAGACATTCCTTAACTTCGGCCTCGATCTGTTGATGGCTTCCTTTCATAATGGTATCAATCGGTTTAACATTGCCCATAATACAAACCCGTTCCCCCACCACCTTTTTGGCTTCAGCCAAATCGATAACATTGTCCAGGCTGAGGGTTGGCGCTCCGGTATCGGCCATATCCGACCAAATAGGAGTTGAATCACCACAAATATGCAGCATTGGGCCTTTGCCGGTCCGCTCTATTACCCGATCTGCCAGTTTAGAAAGGTAAGGTTTGGCGAATTCTCTAAACTGTTTAACACTTAGCAGGCTTCCCGATGCGGTCGGGTCGCCAATACTTACGCTACAGCCCATATCCATTACTGCATCTATATAATTCAAGGTAGTATTAGTAACCAGTTGTAGCAGACGATGAGCCATCTCCGGATTACGCCGCAAGTCCTTCAGAAAATTCTCGGTTCCTCTGACTAATGCGGCAGTGGTAAATGGTCCCCCGACACTACTACCTATTGGAACTTCATCCCCGATAGCATCCTTGATCATGGCCAGGGCTTCTAAATAGATGGGCAACTTTCCATCCTTATGAGGGTCAGCGGGTTCCAGCTTATCAAAATCATCCCAGTTTTTCAGAACAGGATTGGCCACGAAGGGTATATTGTCTTCCGGATATTTTAGTTCGGTTCCCATGGCTTCGGCCAGGGCCAGGAATCCTGGGCCGACTCCGGCACCGTCATGACCAAACATCTTATATGTAACCGTTTCCACTCTAGCCATCAATTTAGCGGAATGACGGTACTCTGATACCGTGGTTCCGATAAAATGGCAGGCAGTTTCACCGCTAAAACTGCTGCAGGGAATCCGGTCATACGGCTTGCCTGCGGCAAAAGCGGCCATTCTTTCGAGCGGTGTCATTTCATCCTTGGGGACAGCATTCATAAAACAACCTCCCGAATCATAATTTTTAAGTTTTATATTGCATAGTATAAGTTATTTTAATTTATATGATAACTTTCCTTTAAATTCAATGCAACTATTATTTATATTTACTATACTCATTTTGAATATTTAAGAATGTTAAATAGTCTTAAATTCAAAGGTTAGATAAACAAGAAATGAATTAAGGCAAACTGAAATATTGGAACACAAACTGCCCCCTATAATTTCTTCATTATTCTGACAGTTGGCTAATTCTCCTCCCTGCTTTTGGACGAGCAAGTCTGCCCGACTCCGCCTGAAGGGCTACCATCAACTCCTATTATGGCTATTACCTGATACCCATTCTTTTGGTAATCAAGAACCTGCTCCAGTATTCGAATTGCACATTAGGGAAAATGTCAGAAGGGTAATTAGACAAGATCATGTCAATGGGCTTAACTGAATTTATTTTCATTCTTAATATTTAAGATTAAAGCCAAAGCAATGGTTCCATAAGCTACAAAACTCCGAAAGTATTCGCCCAATGCGGCATTGTTAAATAGATTCTGTCCTGCCTGGGGCGAAACAATAAAAAGGGTATGAAATAAAAAAATTCCCATTAGTGCATGTCTGATTTTAGCCTTCTTGATACTCGCTCCACCGGCCAGAAGCGCTGCGCAGGAAATAATATCCGCATTCATATGTGCGGTATAGACATCAAACATCCCAATATTCTGTAGGTAGGCCAGTTGCCCGAATGCAGCCAGAATGGTTGATAGGATCATTACTTTTATTCTAATCATATTAGTATTAATTCCCAGGATTTCACTGGTTTGCCTATCGGAGCCTACCGCTTTGACTTCCTGCCCAAAACGGGTGTGTAAAATATAAAATATAATTGCAGCGAACAAAAGCACTACAATTATCATGAATAGTGGTATTTCCAGTTCGCCAATTTTAAACAGTCCGAATTTGTCAATGGTATTGCGATACATTCCCAAATCAACTGTATTTCTTACCCCTATTCCCCGCGTAAGTATTATCTCTTTGTTGGCTACCGGAATAACTGTCCCGAAGCCCACCAAAAAAATTAATTGATAAATGCTGTTAAACAAAAACCCTATTATAATCGTAGTGATCATTTCTTTTCCTTTTACCCTGTTTAAAATACGACCTATAACATATCCCAATACAAGCGATAAAAATACTCCGATAATAATTGCCAGTAATATCCCTTTTATACCCTCTACCTGATAACCGATTACTATTAATAATGCTGTTTGAATGGCCATGGCGCCAACAGTAATGGCAAAGTTAAGGCCCATACCGGCCACTACCGGAATAATAAGTGATAATACCAATATGCCGTCTCTGATAAACCTGGTTACCACCTGATTAAATACAAAACTACCGGTAAGCCCGGAAAATTGCCATGCAAAATAGGAAAGGATTATGAATATTGCCGGGACCATATACTCACTATCTAACAGTCTGCTTGCTTCCTCTTTTATTCTCAACTGTTGATCCCCCGCCTTTCTCTTACCAGCAGTGCATATAGAATGATGCCATAGGTAATGAAACTTCTTAAAATTTCCGTCAGCTCCGGCACCAGTATTTCATTGGCAATAGGAACACTCAGTAAATACATGGACTGCAGCAAATATGTGCCTAAAATCGCCTCGAATATAAAAGTTTTTTTGCCGGTGCTGCCGCCTATCAGTATAGCGGAAACAGCAGGGAAAGCCATTGACAGGGGTTCATCATAAAGCTGAATGAAGCCGTAGCTTTGAGCATATATACAAATCCCAAAACCGGCAATAATTGTGGAAATAATAATGGCAATCAGACGGGTTTGGGATATATTTATCCCGGACAGTTTTGCAAACGCCTCGTTTTCGCCCACAGCAATAGTTGCCCGGCCGATTTTAGTACGAAAATACAAATACAAAAACAAACAAATAATTGCATAAACGAAGATTAAGCCTACCGGTATTTCAATATTACCAATGCTTATCAAGCCAAAGTTATCTAAAATGTGGTTAAAATAGTTTTCCAGACTGATTTTTGGTCTTAGACCTTGTCCGCCTATGGGATAAAGCATTTCGCGGTTTTGGAAGGGGGCCAGTGTCCAAAAATAGTTCATAAGCGGAATAAAAGAGAATCCGATAAAGGTACCTGCTATTTCTTCCCTGCCTTTTACTCTGTTTAAAATCAAGCCGTAAATCCAACCCAGCAGTGTACAAATCATCAGAGTAAACAATATCGACATAAAAAATCCGTAAAATCCGGTCATTCTAAAATTAACTGCCAGGCACATACCTACCAGGCCGCCAATAATGCCTACTGGAAGACCAAAATTCATCCCGGCTCCCACATTAAGCATGGGTATAAGTGAAAGCACCAGCACACCATTCATGACAAGCTTGACCATGGATTGGTTCAACAGAACAACTAAATCCATATGCAAAATATACGAAAGAGCAATTAACAGTATTAAAAAAGCAGAAATAATGATCTGGGGCGGTTTTAATCTATAATTTTTCACAGTCTACCTCTTCTTCCCCTGATAACACTAATCCAAAATCTACATCAGGGGAATCAGGGGATAATATTTTAAATATTTTTCCTTCAACCATGACCGCAATTCGATCACATACCCGTTTCAATTCATCTAATTCACTGGAGGCAATAATTATGGTCGTATTTCTGGTGCGATTGATCTCTATCAACATATTCAATATTTTTTCCTTGGCCGAGATGTCAATGCCTCGTGTTGGCTCTGCTACAAACAACAGCTTGGGATCTACCGTCAATGCCCTGGCAATACAGACTTTTTGCTGGTTACCGCCGCTTAATTCTTTTACCTTTTGTTTAATGGAAGTGCATTTTATATCAAGATCCAGCATCATTTTATAAACATGAAGGTTGGTTTTGTGGTGATCAATAAAACCTAAAAAGTTAAAGGCAGAATTCCTGATAAACATATTTTTGATCTGATTGCCCGTAAAGACTATATTGCTTTCCAAAGATTGATCAGCCAAAATACCCAATCCTTGTCTATCATCCGGCAATACATACATGCCTTTGATGATATTTGTCCTGGCGTTCATCTTCACTATCTTTTTATTTTCATAATATACTTCTCCATCTACAGGATACATGTCCATCATGCCATAACCCAGGGCCAATTTGCCATGTCCTGACAAGCTGGTCAAACCTAGTATTTCACCTTTATACACACTTAAATTAAGATTTTTTACTTCTTCGCCCGGCATTTCTACGGAAAAATCTTTAAATGTTATAAGCGGCTTATTTTTAATCTCTCTTTTTTCTGCTGCTGCTTTATTTATCGTATGTCCGATCATGTCCTGGGCTAAATCATTTACATAGATATTACCTTTTGCATACTGGGAAACCAGTTTGCCATCCCGTAAAACACTTACTTTATCGCATACATATTGTACCTCTTCCAATCGGTGTGAAATGAATATTATTCCGATTTCACTGTTAGACATATCCTTTAGAATTTCGATCAGCTTTAAACCATCGTTTTTATTAAGAACCGCAGTTGGCTCATCCAATATCAACAGTTTCAAGTCGCTACGATCAATTTCCCGGGCTATCTCAATAAACTGTCTGATGTTTACGGATAGATCCATGATTTTAATACCTACAGCTACACTTATTCCCAGTCTTTTCAAGGTCTGCCAGGCATTTTCATAGTCTTGTTTCCAGTCAATAAAAGAATATTTCCTGCCAAACAAGCGATCAGTAAGAGAGTGTGTATTTTCTCGGCCCAGCTTGATATTTTCCCCTACCGTCATATCTGGAATTAAAGCAAATTCCTGGTGAACCATACCAATCCCCTGGCGAATTGCCTCTGCACAATTTTTGAAGTTTACTCTATTTCCCTTAAAAAATATTTGTCCTTGATATCCGCCGGTTTCATGAATAATAGGGTTCCCAAACAAAATATTCATCAAGGTAGTCTTGCCTGACCCGTTAGCCCCTACAATACCGTGTATTTCCCCGGCTTTTACGGATAAATTAATATTGCTCAAAGCAGGAATACCATTATAGCTTTTATTTAGATTGACTATTTCTAAAATGTTTTCCATTGATTACTCCGATACTTCAATAAATAAAAAGTTTACTATAATAAAAAAGAAGTCAGGCTGTCTTTATATATAATAAGACAGCCTGAACGATGGTATTAGCAGTTAGTATAGTATAGTTTTCATAATCATAACAAAGTAATTATCAAGCTCAGGACTATCGGCTTTAGCTTTGAACTTGCTGAAGCTGACTTCACTGCCCATAACTTCCTTGGCAAACTGATTCAGCTTATTGACATCTTTGTAATTAAAGCTGGGATCTTCTATCACTTTCTTGGCCAGCTCAACTGCAAACTGGGGCATGAATACCGTGGCCGGCACTTGCCATCCGCCTAATCTGCCTGTCATTCCGGCCGCAGCAGCTTTTTCCGAGATCATACTATTGACTTTGGAAAAATTCCAGGCATCGGCTTCTGAAATCTGCAAGCCCAATACGGTTGGGTAGGCCTGCAGGGGTGTCGGGCAGCATTGCTCAACTACCGTATACTTTAGTTTAAATGCTTCATCAATTATTACATCATACATAGGACAATTAGTGCCAAATATATTGGTGTCCGGCCCATATTTAGCTATTTGCCGGGGAATATCTTCCCTCAGGAATTGAAGCATCGGTCCGGTGCCGTTGCCGGTTTGGGGATCGGGAGTAACAACTTCAACCCACTGCATGCCCAATTCTTTGCAAGTCTTCTCCATGGCATCTTTTCTTTGGGAGATTACTTCCTTGGCCAGATGAGTAGGGAATGAATAATGAATCATAGTTTTGTCACCTATCTCATGAGCCTTTTGGGCAATAGTGATGCCTCTTCTTACCCAGTCCGTATCCAGGTTAATGTCTACATATTTTGACATCAAGGCGGGATCATCCCATATAGGAGCAGTCATAGTGATAATTTCCGGTCTTTTTTCTTCCACCTTTTGCAGAGCTGGCAATAAACCGGCTTGTCCAGATATTACAATGATAGCTTTCATTTTCGGATCATCCGCCAGAGAGGTAATTTGACTTAAGCCTGTCTCAATCTCAGTAGAGAAATTTTCCGGCAAAGTAATATGTTTAACAATGTCAGGGTACTTTTTGGCCATTTGATCGGCAGCTCTAAACTCGTCTTCGCTGGTTGACAATGTTGGAGTAACTACTCCAATTTTGTAATCAGCAACCTCTTTAACTTCTTTATCAGTTGTAGTTGTTTGCTTTGTACACCCAGTCATCAGGGTTGTCATCAATAAAATAACTACCAGCAGTGAAATGGTTTTTTTCAATTCTCTTTCCTCCCCATGTTAAATATTGATTTCCTGACCTTTAACCAAACAACGATCGACTAAATACCATCATCAGCTAATTAAAACGCCCTTATTCCTTGTTAATTGCCAGGGTCGATTTTAGTTTCCTTAAATTCATACCCCCTTAATAATAACAATTTATTATGTATTATATTCCCCATCATAATTAATATGATTGTAGCTTAAACGAGAATTTGCGTCAATGGTCGACATAAGCATATTACGGTCATTGGAAAAATGTAAATTGGATCTCAATAATATTCTGATGTCTTTTTTCAGCTTCCGGCAATTTCCTTCTGATATGGTGCTGCAAAAACCCCTGGATAAGAACGCAGCGCATAAACGATGGTGAAATAGAGCAATTACCCCTGCTTACCCGCCTGTTCGGCAATCCGGTTAAGAAAAAAATCCAACGGAACTGCGTGGAGATTAATAAGCCTGAATGCTCAAGTGCTGCGATATTTCCACTCCTTCCTGGCTAGAGAGACGATCTTGAGGATCTCAATATTATTTTCCGCAATGATTTGCTTAATCAACGGAAGGTCGCCTTCATCCACGATCAAGGAAATACCGCAGCTCTTACTGGCCTCTCGCGGGGTTGGAGAAATCCTGGCTTTGATGTCTTGCCCGTCAAGTTCTTGCTTAAGACGCAACCCCGCATGATGATTGGGGAATAATACATACCAATCATAGCTACCACTATCCAGCTTAAAAACCTACTTCCTCAGCATCTCCAGAAAAGCTTCTACTCTGGTTCGAAGCTGTTCAAAATCCTGCTCGCTGTAATCCGTCTCGATGTGTATTATGGGTAGATTACGCTCGGTCATAACCTGTTTGATCAGATAACTTTCAGTAGAATAAAGATTGCAGAACTGCAGATTAGTATCAATAATGCCATCCACCTTGTATTCATCGGCCAGGCGAATTATATCATCTATCCTGGCGGAATTCGGTGTGAAACAAGCACAGTTGGTTTTCATATATCTTTCGGCCAGTGCCCGAATCTGCTCATCCAAAGTGCTTGCTGTCTCATCAACCAGGTTTTCGAAATAGCGGGTGCCGGTACATGATTCTTCCACCACGATTGCTGCCCCAAGACTCTCTACAATGTGATGCAGCTTCCAATTGGGTATGGCCATTGGCGTCCCACTTATCATGATACGCGGGGCGTTTTCCGGAAAAACACCGGTTCCGTTATTAATCCGTTGCTCCAGTTCGTCAGCCAGGTTATTGGCCATCTGCGCTGCCCGTGCGGGATCATCGTAGAAGTTGATCTGGGTAACCAGGAGAGCGTCTTTACCGCTGATGGGCACCGGTGAAGCTTTTCGGGCATTGTAAACCCGCTGCAAAGCCCTGCGTTTGTTGTTTATCAGTTTAATGGCCTCACCCAGAGATTCGGCGTTAATCTTCTTGCCGGTGACTTTTTCTACCACTCCGATGAAATCCCTTATTTCAGCTGCAAAGGCAGCGACATCCCGTTCTCGTTTCATCTGCGGGATATCGATGATGTGCATAGGTACTTCACCAGCCAGTATCTCCCAGGCTTTCTTCTTGCCATCGCAGGTATTCTCAGCCACATACATGTCGGGAATTAGAAAGAAGGGACAGGTTTTATCCAGTCTCGCTCCTACGGAAGCTTTAATAAGCGGACAGGTGTTGGCCGGCAGAACTTTTTCTCCGCCGGATACCCAGAACTGTGATCCCCCGCAAAGCCCTGCTGCAATTCCGCCAGCGGCAAAGACCACCTCATCCGGGACATATACGCAGAAGGTTCCGAACACCTTCCCGCCCTCTTTTTGATGTTGAAGCATCTCTGCCGGCCTGACCCCGTGAATCTCGGATACCACGAAATCATAGAAGTCCATACCCTTGGGACGATCTTGCTGGGTGAGGTAAACTCCTCCAAAAGCCTCAGGTAAAACCTCACACAGAACGTCATGTTTCTCCAGGTCCATACCCAGATTGGCCCACATTTGCTGGTAATCAGCCATTTACAATTCCTCCTCTTCTATAGCGCATATTGCTTTCCGAAAACAACCTGGTTGCCATGGTAATCTTCACAAATCCCGTCTAAGAGTTTCCCATGCCAATAAAGCTGCACCAAGAGCACCAGTGTATTGGCAAGCTTCGGGTACAATAATTCTAGTTCCGATCTCTTCCTCCAGCGCACGCTTGACTCCCGGGTTGATTGCCACCCCGCCGGTGAAAGCTACCTGTTCCCTGATCCCCATACGTCGTGCCATAGCCGCTACTCTTTTTCCTACCGATTGGTGCAGCCCGGCGATAATCCCACCTTTGGGATTACCCCGAGCCAGCGACCCGATTATTTCCGATTCAGCAAATACCGTGCACATACTGCTGATCGTTTGCATCTGGCCAGGATCCTCAGCATCCCCCAGTTCACTGACATCCAGCCCCAGGGCAGTAGCCATAACCTGTAAGAAGCGTCCGGTTCCCGCAGCACATTTATCGTTCATGGCAAAATCCAACACCTGGCCCTTTTCTCCGGTGCTGATCACCTTGCTGTCCTGGCCCCCGATATCGATGATGGTGCGGATCTCAGGATAGAGTTCAGCGACCCCCCGGGCATGACATTTGATCTCCGTAACAGTTTTATCCGCATGCTCAAAAGCTACCCGGCCATAACCTGTGACATATATCTGTTCTACCTGATTCCGCTCTAATCCCGATGCCTCAAGGAGTTGGTCGATTATCGCCTGCCCTGCCTCGCGGGGGCTCCATCCGGTAGGAATCATAGCTCGGTGATGGTTGCCACTGCTGATAATATAACCTTTAGCAGCCACCGAACCTATATCAATACCTATTACTATCATTTTTCTACCATCTCCAGCATTGCTTCTATGCGAACCTTGAGACTCTCCAGGTCCGAATTGGAGTAGTCACTTTCAAGGTGCAGATAAGGAAGTCCCTTGGACTTCACCAGTTTGCCTACTTCAAAAGCTTCAATATTATAGGTATGACAAGCCTGCCAGGTCAGGTCGATAACCGCATCCACCCGGAAATCATCGATCATGTTATCTATTAACTTCAGCCGGTAGGGATTGGGGCTCATGCAGGAGCAGGGTATAGCCATATATTTTTCTGCCAGAGCCACAATAGGATCCGCGCCATTAGTAGCAGTCTGCAGTTCCAGGGTCTTGTAGCCGGAGCAGTTTTCCATGGCGACGATATAGGCTCCCAATTCTTCGCTCAGACGGATAACTTTTTCCGTACCCAGACCCACCGGGCAGCCGGTCAGCAGTACCCTTGGCGCCTTTACTTGCCGGTTATTAGTCTGATTGGCAACCTCCCGGACCAGTCCATTCAGGTTGTCGATCAGCTCCCCTTTATCGCTACTGAAGCTGCGGGACCAGGCAGCAGTGAGCATCTCCATCCCGCTTAGAGGTGGCGGATCAGCTCGATTCAGATCGAACATGGCCTTAATTGCCTGTTTTTCCTGGTTGATAACTTCTACGGCCCTCCATATATCCTGGTCACTTATGGTAACCTGCAATTCTTTTTCCAGGCGTTTTTTCAAGCACCGTACTTCTTCCACCCACAGTTCAAATGATGCCTCAGTGTTATTAAGATGAGGAAGCTGCATAACGTGCACCGGTTTCAAGTCCTGCATAATTTCAAACATCTTCTTTTTACCGTCACAGGTGGTTTCCCCAACGATTAAATCGGAAAAGTGAAAGAATGGGCAGGTATCAGTGGCCGCAAATCCGTAAGAAGATTTTATTAAAGGGCAGAGATTGCGCGGCAAAGTTTCCTCCGCAGCAGCTATAGGGTTCTCACTCATCCCGCAAAGCCCTACTGGAATTGCTCCTGCCGCCAAAATTAGTTCCTGGGGGCAATAAGTGCAATAAATTCCCACTACTTTTCTGCCATTCTCCTTGGCCTCTTTTATACGCAATAGGTTCACTTCTCTGGCACTGGCAAATCCTTGCATAAATTCGTCTAACATAAAACAAAATTCCCCCTTCTGTACTTAGAACTTCCCAATTTTAATGGATGAATATATAATAATATTTTGTTATATATTATATTCCCTGTTATAATTAATTTGATTGTAGCCTAAACGAAAATTGGCGTCAATAGTCGACCATAAACATATTACGGTCATTGGAAAAATGTAAATTGGAGGGTAATTCATGCTTGAGCAAAATTGAAAAAGATTTATTGTTGAAGCTGCTTTATTAGGACAGGGCCTGATAAATACCCACCGCAAAATGATAAAAGCCGCTCTACTATAACGCAGGAACGGCTCTATTATGGATGGACTTTTAGGCAAAATAAAAACCACCCCCATTCCTATTTTATGAATAGAGGGTAGATAATCTGAGTAATCGTCTTCTTTGCCGGTCTCCGGGATCTCCTTGCCATCTTCCAGAGCTGCAAGTAACCAGCAAAATCTTGACTCCGCCAGAAGGCAAACTCATTATCCACTGGCCTAATCGTCTTAGGCAAAGATTGTTGTAACCGATAAACTAAAATGGATACATTTCTATCGAATTATACAATTCGTCTCTTTATCAAACATAAATCCTTTATTGTCATCAAAATAGACCATAATATTATCATCAATCTTAATATTTGTATCGATTGGCATCTTACTGACGATAGTACCCAATTGTGTACTAATATAAGTATAAGTTTCAGATCCAGGCCTTTCGATTACTTCCACAGACCCTCTGAAAGGCAGCATATAGCCTTTCCTTTCAAGACTGACATTTTCTACACGAATGCCGAAAACAATCTGCTTGCCGACATAATTACTTTTCTTAAGAACCAGTTGTTGGTTCGCATTTATACAACGCACCGCATCGGCAAAGGCTAATTTTAACTCTCCATCCTGTTCAACGACTGTAGCATCCAATAGATTCATTTGGGGTGAGCCGATAAAACTGGCTACAAAAGTGTTGGCGGGCTTGTTATAAATGTTTATAGGTGTATCAATCTGCTGAATGATTCCGTCTTTCATGATCGCGATTCTGGAACCCATGGTCATTGCCTCAATCTGGTCATGGGTGACATAAATAAAAGTTGTATTTATTTTATTGTGTAACTTAATAATCTCCGAACGCATCTGCACCCGAAGCTTGGCATCAAGATTGGAAAGTGGTTCATCCATCAAGAAAACCTGGGGTTCCCTGATTATGGCACGCCCCAAGGCAACCCGCTGCCGCTGTCCACCGGAAAGTTGAGCAGGTTTCCTGGTCAATAAATCCTCTATATCCAATATACCAGCTATATTTAAAACCATCTCATGAACTTCTTTTTTCGGTATCTTTCGCATCCTCAAGCCAAAAGAAATGTTTTCATATACATTCATATGCGGATATAGGGCATAATTCTGAAATACCATTGCAATATCACGGTCTTTCGGCTCCAAATTGTTAACCATCCTATCCCCAATATACAACTCTCCCGAACTGATATCTTCTAATCCGGCGATCATTCTTAAAGTCGTTGTTTTACCACATCCTGATGGTCCTACAAGGACTAGGAACTCTTTATCATGGATCTCAATGTTCAAATCTCTGACTGCATGCACTTTGTTTTCGTATACTTTATTAATGTTTTTCAAAAGCAACTTCGCCACGACAAATCACTCCAATAAAATATTAATTATTTGGGGAACCCAGCTCAATGCCGATTCTTGTTTATATATAACAATTTATTATAATTGACATAATATTTTATTTATTATATTATTCTATCATCAATAACGGTTTTCGACAATTTTATCAACATTATTCTAGTTTTTTCATTTTAGAATACTATTCAATCCTTTTATTATTATCCTTAAATATCATATAACGGCAGTTAATTTTAATAATTCACTTTTATTAAACTAATAAAACCAAAATACTTTTATACAACTAAGAGGAGAACTGTCATGAAGAAAATTGCTATTTACGGGAAGGGTGGAATCGGCAAATCGACTATTGCCAGTGCTTTATCGGCATCTATTTCTCTTTTGGGTTATAGGGTAATGCAGATTGGTTGTGATCCCAAGGCTGATTCAACTATCAATCTTACCCACGGGTTGACCGTAACCCCAGTTATGAATTATCTTGCCCGAAATGGAATATGTTCCTCGTTGGAGGCTATTGTGGTTGAGGGCTTTAACGGCATCGCATGCGTAGAGACCGGCGGCCCTACTCCCGGACTTGGTTGTGCTGGCCGGGGCATTATTACTACTTTCAATATTTTGGATGACCTAAATGCCTATGAGATTTATAAACCAGATTTTGTTTTATATGATGTTCTGGGTGATGTCGTGTGTGGAGGATTCGCCATGCCCATACGGCATGGATATGCAGATGAGGTCATTATTGTAACATCTGGAGAAAAAATGTCGCTGTTTGCTGCCAATAATATTAAAAACGCAATTGATAGTTTTGCTGAACGTAAATATGCCCGACTGCGAGGTCTAATACTAAATCGGCGCAATATCGACGGCGAAGAGCATATCGTTCAAGAATTCGCACGAGAAATAGGAACGAAAGTCATAGGCGATATTCCTCGTGACAGCAATATTCAATTGTACGAGCAGCAGAATAAAACCGTGGTGGAGGGAGATCCTAACCTGGATATCTCGCAAATGATTATGAAGATAGCAGCAAATATTGTTAATGATGCGGGGGTAAGTAATGCATAACGAGCCATTTTGCGTTTCTATTTGCGAGCTTGGCATTGATAACTTTTACAATCGGAAAAGAGTCAAGCCTTCTGGATGCCTTGAGTATTGCTTTCCGTGTGCGGGGGGATGGTGTATTCCCCGTATAGGATCGATAGTGCCAGAAGCCGTAATGCTACTGGTATCACCTGCAGGTTGTGGGCGTCACGGAGCTATTACCAGCATCCAAAAAGGCTACAAAAACCGACTCTTCTTTCTGCATATGAGTGAATCCGACATAGTCAACGGTCAGCATCTGGATAAAATATTTGCTGCGACTGCTAATATACTTGCTGAGGTTGATCCCCGACCTAAAGCCATGATGATCTGCGCTTCGTGCATAGATGATCTTTTGGGATCTGATTATGAAGCCATTGCTGAGGAGTTGGAAAGAAAACATAACATCCCGATAAAAGCGTGTCATATGGATCCGATAGCTATGGAAGGGAGTAAGCCCCCCGTACGCACCATTCAGCAGGCCATCTATGATTTTATTCCCCGCGTAAGTAAAAAAGATAATGCCATAAATATAATAGGCAGTTTTCCTCCCCTGGATAAAGACAGCGAGTTCAAGAAAATCATGTCAGCCGCCGGCATCGAAAAAATCAGGCACATTGCTGAGTGCTCAACTTTGGAAGAGTTCTATCAAATGGGTTGTTCATCCTATAATATTGTTATAAAACCGCGAGGACTTATGGCCGCAGAGTATATGAAAAAGCGTTTGGATATTCCCTTCTGTTATGCTCCGGCTGCCTACAGTATTGAAACGATAAACAGAACCTATAAAAAACTGGAAGAGTTTCTGGGTATGAAGTTGGATACTGATAGGTATAGCGAGAAAGCGAGACAAGTAATTGATCGTCATTACGCTACCCTGGGCCCTCTTACGGTAGTGGTTGGTGAAATAATTGAGAATGACAGTACTTATGAACTGGCACGGGCTTTAATTGAATATGGCTTTAAAGTCCCCTATATTATCGCTAATAGGATTCTGGATATTGATCTGGAACATATTAATTGGCTCAAGACTCATGCCCCGGATATCGTAGTATTCACCAATGCTCATCCCTCCATGACTGATTTTCTCCAGAATAACCTTAAAGTCGATATAGCCATAGGTATGGATGCAGCGTATTTTTTCCCGCACGCCAAACCTATACCACTACGCTTGGATACTCAGCTTTACGGATATAAAGGGATTGAGTCCCTTTTAGAGCTAATATGTCAGGCGTTTGATAATCCTCAGGATATCAAGAAGCTGATGTACGGTTTGGAGAACTAGCATAATAGAGGTGAAGATAGATGAAAGGATTGTATAAGATATTGCCTCCTTTTGCCCCGGACTATTCAGGCGTATGCGCAGTGTTGTTCGAATTGGGTGGGTTAGTGGTTGTATATGATGCCGGCGGTTGTGCATTTAATGTCACCAACTATGATGAACCGCGATGGTATGGCAGTTCGGCTGCGATTTTAAGTGCATCACTGCGAGAGATCGAGGCAGTGATTGGGGACGATGAGAAATTGCTAAAAAAAATTGAGGATTCAGTGCGCATTCTAAGAAGAAGTTTTGTTGCTATTCTTGGCAGCCCGGCTTCAATGGTCATCGGCACTGATTATCAAGCACTTGCGGATATTATCTCGAAAAGAACAGGACTGCCTGCGTTGGCTTTCAATACCAACGGATTGAAATATTACGACCAAGGTGCTGCTATGGCGTTTGAGGCATTGGCCAGACGCTGTATCAATCCAGTTTGCAGTGCTGCTAACAAACTTGTTAATATCATCGGCGCTACACCGCTTGACATCGGCAACCAACGCAATATGCAGAACCTTGTGGAGAAATTGGTTGAAGCCGGATGCAAAGAAGTTCTTTGCTGGGGCATGGGAACAACATTGCAGGAAATTGAAGAAAAAGCCGCCCAAGCTCATTTGAATATCGTGGTTTCGAATGCAGGTCTTATGGCAGCCAGGTATATGCAGCAAATGTACAAAATACCTTTCCTGGCTGGTATTCCTATCGGCCACGCACCTTCCCTCCGTTTCATAGCCGAGGTCCGGTCCTTGCTCGGTTTAATGGAAAGATCATATACTATAGAATCTCTGCCAGCCAGCAGCCGCAATGCCCTAGTAATAGGCGAGCAAGTCATGGGCAATTCCATACGTACCTGTTTGGGTATGGATTTCGGGATTAACCAGGTAACCGTGGCCTCGTTTTTCAGCATGGATGACGCTCTGACAGAGGCGGGAGATATATTTCTCGAGGATGAAGACGATTTGACTGCGCTAGCCAATAAACACCGATATAACTATATCATCGGGGATCCGTTATACAAGAAAATACTGTCATCAGCCGGCAATTGTTTCATTGATTTTCCTCATATTGCGGTTTCCAGCCATCTGTACTGGGACAATGATATTGAATACGTTGGCGATGGAGGTGTTGATTTTTTCAAACAAATCATAAATACCGGGAATTAGTGTTATTTGGAATGCAGACAAACCGGCGAAATATCTATTCATTCTGGATATCGCTTGTTCTCAGTCTTCCCCTCAATTTACCTGATTGATGTTGTCCCGGGGCAATAGCTGTATTATTGTAAAAGTCTATCACGATTACTGGGGGTGGGAAGCTGATCCTATATTATCAATCCACCGTTGTCAGGATGGCTTTGAGTTAATTGAAGCTACAAATTCAATTTGATAAGGAGGTTCAAAATTGAGCAAAAGTAATAAGAAGATTGTTGTTCTCATGTTAATCTTGTCTTTGCTTATGGGTATCATTGCAGGTTGTGGGACGTCTGCAGATAAGGACGCTGCTACAGAAGTAATAACGGTTAAGTTTTCATATCCTCCCTATGGATATGACTCCAAGTTAGAAGACCCTTTCTGGAAAAAATATATTGCAGCATTTGAAAAAGAAAACCCAAACATAAAAATAGAGATGACCGTCGAAAGCTGGAACAACCTGTATACCAAATGGAATCAGTATTTCGAGTCCGGTGACACACCTGATATCGGGTATAATGATGGCGCCAGAGCCGTGCAATATGGTGTTAATGGAAAAATCCAGCCTATTAATGATGTAATAAAAGATCTGGGTGGAGAAGCAGTATTCACACCCATTGCAGGATCATTCAAACAAGGTGATACTTGGTATGCAGTGCCTAACTGTGCCGCCTCCCCCGTGCTTGCATACAGAAAAGACCTTCTAAAGGCTGCCGGATTTAATGAACCTCCAAAAAATTGGGATGAGCTTGTGAGTATGTCAAAGGCCTTGACCAAAGATGGTGTTTATGGTTTGGGCATGTTCACTTCCGACAGCGGCCTTACCCGCCAGATAATGATGGGATTTATGAAAGCAGCCGGAGGCAAGGTTATTGATGAAAAAGGCAATGTAGTTATCAACAGCCCTGAGAATTTGTCGGCGGTGAAATTCATGTCCGACCTGGTGACAGTACACAAGGTAGTACCTCCTAGTGCCAAGGACTGGAAATACGGTGATGATGTAAATGCATTGGGCGTTGGCAAAATCGCCATGGATATTATGTGGGGCGGTTACGGAACTCTGTTGGCTGAAATGTTCCCTGATGTCTACCAAAACATCGGTTTCGTAAAAATGCCTGATGGTCCATCAGGTCATTCCGGAAGTTTCTCGGGAGCAGGGGGTTTCTTTTTATTTAAGAATGCCAAGCATCCTGAAGAGGCCAAAAAGTTCATCAAATATATGTGCAGACCTGAAATCAGCAAGGAATGGTGCCAAATTTCCGGTAATGTATCACCTTTCCTGTCTATTGCCAAAGATACTGAACTCATGCAGATGGAATGGTACAAAGCAGTATCTGATCAGTCTTTTACAGCGGTAGCTCTTGATTTCGAATCCGGATATATCCCCGGCACGGAAATACTATATGAAGAAAACCGTTATGCCAAGCTGGTAGTCGATGTTATGTTAGGCAAAATGACAGCTGAGGAATCCTTGAAGAAATTCCACCAAGATGCGGTAGCTGCCATAGAGAATGCCAAAAAACACTAGCCTTTACCACAAAGGGATAGACTTAAGTCTATCCCTTTGTTAATAGTGTGCCCGGCATAGGCAACAGCTAGTCAGTTAAAGTCGGCTAATGGATCTCGATATTTAATAAAGAAGAGGACAAACATGAAAAGAAAAGAGCTAATTTCACTTATTTTTGTCATACCTGCTCTGGCAGCGATATTTGCCTTAACACTCTATCCTATTTTACGAGGTATAGATATAAGCTTAACTGACAAGCTTTTATCATATGATAAATATTCATATATTGGTTTAGAGAATTACATTAATATACTTAAAGACGACATGTTCTGGTTAGCTCTGCAACATACGGCAGTAATTACAATTATTTCGAGTATAATTATTTTAATTCTGAGCCTTGCTCTGGCATTGCTCCTGAATATGAAATTCCCTTTACGAAAATTTTTCCGGGGAATTTTAATGATACCCTGGGTTGTGCCTTCTGTAGTATCTGTTTTGATCTTCAGATGGATTTATAACGACTATTACGGCTACATAAATTATATATTGGTCAAATACCACATCTTGGATCAAGCCGTAAATATTCTAGCAGACGAAAAGCTCGCCTGGTTAGGTGTAATCATACCTATTGTATGGAAAGAGTATCCTTTTGCCATGCTTATATTTCTGGCATCGTTACAGTCTATAGATAAAAACCTTTATGAAGCCGCCAAAATTGACGGCGCCAGTAGACTGCAAGTGTTTAAAGAAATTACACTCCCGCTGTTAAAGCCAGCATTCGTGATCCTTGGGATACTTGAAATCATTTGGATGTTTTCATCCTTTGACACGATTTTTCTACTGACTCGTGGGGGGCCAGACAATTCAACTATAACCTTAAGCATCTATACATATATGCAAGCTTTTGAGTCTACCGAGTTTGGTTATGGTTCAGCTCTGGCAACAATCATGTTTTTAATCCTGTTTGCCGTAAGTATAGTATATTTTATTTTTGTAAATCGAGAATCATGGTCCAAAAAAACCAGCTAGAATCCAAAGTAGGACCTTTCATATATTATAAACAGCTTGGTTAAAATATATATAGGGAGATAACATTCTATGATTTTCAAAAAAAACAAGCTATTAAATAATGTGCTGATGCTTGTCTTAGTATCAACTATTTCCTATGTTCTGCTCTTCCCGGTTATTGTCGGTATTTTTACTTCATTTAAACCTACCAGTGAGGTAATCACATTAACGCCTACATTGATTCCAAAACATTGGACATTAGTTCATTATAAAGCCTTATTTGCAACCGGAGAGTATCCCACTTACCTATTCAATGGCTTATTTGTGGCCTTTTTCACAACCATCGTAACTATTATGCTGGCATCGTTGGCAGCAGTAGCTATTGTGTGGATGAAAGTGCCGGCTAAAAAACAGATCCTACAGTTGATTCTCTTTACCTATATGTTTCCAAGAATACTGATAATAGTTCCTCTTTTCATGATGTTATACAAGCTAAACCTTATTGACAATAAATTTGGCGTGGTTCTGTCATATCTGTGTTTTACGCTGCCATTTGGAATCTGGATGTTGAAGGGATTCTTTGAAAGTATTCCTTCTGATATTCTGGATGCTGCCCGCATTGACGGATGCAGTTATTTCAGTGCTTTACGCAAGGTGATTATTCCAGTGACCCTTCCCGCCATGGCTGCGGTTGGTACTTTTTCGTTTATCCTAGGCTGGAGTGAATATATCTTTGCCAGCATAATCATTACCAGTAATAGCAACCGCACAATAACGCTTGGTCTTTATACATTGATGGGATATTATCGTACGGATTATGGGCTCCTTACCGCAGCCTGCGTAATTATGATAATACCTATAGTAATATTTTTTATATATATTCAAAAATATTTAGTATCCGGCTTAACCGCTGGAACCACAAAAGCATAAAAAGATAGATTTGCTAATTGAGGGCTGAAGCTACTGCTAGTTCGCTGCCATCATCAAGTTTATGAAGCGAAGCTACAACCGTGGTTGTGCCAATATCAACGTCAACACCGTAACAATGTGCTATTGCTTTTTGCAGTGACATCAAATTGGCGGAGGGCAGGTGTTGACAACTGAACTTGAAACCGGGCCGGCTCACGCGCCGGCCCGGCTTTTTGCGGTATTGCATCCATCTCTACCACTCGGGCGGCAGTTTTCTTAACTGCGCCAGGTTGAAGACCGGCCCATCAAGACAGATATACTCGCTGCCGATATTGCAGCGCCCGCATTTGCCTATGCCGCACTTCATGCGCATTTCCAGGGTGGTTATGACCTGTTCGTCATTGTAGCCCATCTTCTCCAGGGACTTGAGGGCAAACTTTATCATTATCGGGGGACCGCAGATTACCGCCACCTTGCCCTCCGGTGCCGGGTTCAACTCTTCCAGGTAGGAAGGAATCAAGCCTACATGGCCATCCCAGCCCTCCTCCGGCCTATCCAGGGTGGTAAAAACCTCGGTATCCTTTTCTTTGGGCCACAGGTCAAAGAGCTCATCCTTGAAGCAGAGGTCGGCATAGCTCCGGGCCCCGTATAAAACCTGAATCTTGCCATAATCGGAGCGGTGTTTCAAACAATATTTTATAAAGGAACGCAAGGGTGCCAGGCCAATACCTCCGGCGATAAAAAGCATATCCTTGCCCTGGCAGGCTTCCACCGGGAAACCATTGCCATAGGGACCGCGGACGCCTATTTTATGGCCCACTCCCACGCTATGCAGTTCATCGGTCATCAGCCCCACTCTTCTTATAGCAAACTGCAGGTGCTCTTTTTCCTCCTGCCAGGAGACCGAGAACATCCCTTCCCCTACCGGCAAGAGAGACACCATGGCCAGTTGCCCGGGCCTTACATCAAAGGGAACCCCGTTTTCGTTGCGGACATGAAAGGTTTTGACATCCGGGGTTTCATCAATTATTTTTACTATTTCCACGATTTGGGGAACCAGAGGGTTTTCACAATTACAATTATGCACTCCAGTCCGCCTCCTTTGCCGCTGTGATAATCTTGCTGATATCAATCCCGGCGGGGCAAGCAATTATACAACGCCCGCAGCCGGTACAGAGAGGCATGCCATAGCGCTCGTTGAAAAACTCCAGTTTGTGCAAAAAGCGGTTGCGGAATCTCTCCGTAGCCGATGCCCGGGGGTTATGACCACCGGCCATCATGGTATATTCACCATACATGCAGGAATCCCAGCAGCGAAAACGGTAACCCGCCTCGCCCTGGTTTTTGACCTGTATATCAAAACAGTAGCAGCTGGGGCAGAGATAGGTACAGATGCCACAGGTCTGGCAAGCATCGGAAAGCTCTTCCCAGAGAGGAGAAGAGAAAACCTGGCTCAGCTTTTCCGCTACCCCTTCCATATCTACTTGTCGTTCGAAAGCCTGACTCTGGGGTAAAGGAAGCTCCTTTTCCTCCAGATATTCCGCCAGTTGCCGGCTCAGTTCCTCACCGGCCGGGGTCCTGGCCTCCCAAATAAAGAATTCCGAGCCCGTGTCGCGGATGATGGCATCGGCTCCAGCCGGTTCCAGGGGGTCGACTCCCATGGAGCTGCAGAAGCAATTGGCCCCCGGTTTATAGCAGGCGCTGGCCACGATAGTGGTATTATCCCGCCGGGCTTTATAGTATTCATCGACAAAGCCCCGGGTCAGAAAAGCCTGATCCAGGCAGTTTATGGCCTGCAAATCACAGGCTCTGATGCCAAATATCACCCGGGCCTGGCTTTCCTCATAGACTTCGCTTATGGCTACTCCACCTTCCTCCTGCCGGAAACTGTACATCTTCTCCGTCTGGGGCAGAAGCACTTGCTTGGGGGGCAGGTAGACATTCAAAAGGTCCAGGGCCAGCTGGTCACTCGCCTGGTCAAAGCTCTTCCAGGAATAAAAGCCGCTCTGCTCTTTTTTTTGCAGGGGAACAAAGAGCTCCGACTGTTGCGCCAGTTTATCGAAAACCGCGGGTAGTTTGTTCTTGTTTAAAACCTTCACTCCACTCACCCCCTATATAAAGTCATCCGGGTCGTTTTCCTGATAGACGCTCAAGGGCGGTTTTGCCCCTTCCACATATTGCATCCCGGCCTCATAAGGCCCGAAGAAATTATCCACATCTTTAATAAGCTTCTGGTTGATAAGCATCAGCGGGATATTCACCGGGCAAACCCGCTCGCATTCGCCGCATTCGATGCAGCGCCCCGCCATGTGGGAAGCCCGCACCAAATGATACATCATATTATCGCTGATACTGGTCTCGCGTCCTACCCACTGCGGTTTGGTTTCATCAAATATACAAGTGCGGCAGTTGCAGGCTACGCAGGCCTGGCGGCAAGCATAGCAGCGTATGCAGCGGGACAGTATATCTTCAAAAAAGCGGTAGCGTTCATCCGGGGATAGCTGTTCCAGTTCCCTGACCCGGGCAAAGCGCTCTCCTTGCACCCGGGGCGGCTGCTCTTCACCCAGCAGTTCATCATAAATAACCGGGTTGGGTTGAATGCAGTTTTCGCACTTGGCAGCCAGCGGAGCCGCCTCCAGATTCCGGTTGAAGCCGGAGTAGTCGCGCATAGCCTGCAGTGGGTCTTTCATCCCCGGGCAGCACACCCCTACGATATAAAGCCTATCCCGCTTTATCTGCCCATCCTCTAAAAGTCTTACCACTCCCCGGGAATCACAGCCCTTAACCACCAGCCCGATTTTCTCCTGCCGGTCCCGGAACTTGAGCAGGGCATTGGACAGGTTGTGAATAGAATATTCATCAAAAATAATCCGCTCTACATCCTCTACCCGGCGGGCAAAAAACGGCTTGCTTTGAAAGGGCAAGTCCCCTTTCTCCCAGGCCATAAACAAATCTACTTCCCCGTTTTGCAGGAGCCGGGTGGCAATTTTTCTGATTTTACTAGTAATATCCATTATTTTGCCTCCCTTAGTTTGTAATTGGGCCCCAGCTTTTTCACATCTTCCACCAGTTTTTGCATGGTCTGTTGAAATTTTATACCCTCGGCACCGGATATCCAGGCGGTCTGGTATCGACCCGCTTCAATACCCAGGTATTCCATAAGGCTCTTCATTATCGTGTGCCGGCGGCGGTTATAGTAATTGCCACTACCATAGTGACATTCGCCCGGGTGTCAGCCGGATAAGAGCACCCCATCAGCTCCCCGGTTAAAGGCCCGCAAAACCAGCAAGGGGTCCATGCGGCCGGAGCAGGGGGTTCTGATGATGCGGACATCAGCCGGGTACTCCAGGTGATTCAAACCGGCCAAATCTGCCGCGGCATAACTGCACCAGTTGCAGGCAAACACGATTATTTTGGGCTGCCATTCACTTTTATCTATAGACACAGGGCATCCACCTCCGCTACCAGTTGATCATTGGTAAATCCTTTCAGGTTTAGCGCCAGGGTCCGGCAGGCCGGCAAACAGGCCCCGCAGCCCTGACACAGGCTGCTGTTCACCTGGGCTACATTGCGGGTAAAGGGACCATGATGACCCCGTTCCTGTATGGGCTCCAGGGAAATTGCATTATAGGGACAAATAGGAACACAGAAGCCGCAGCCTGAACACTTACTGATATCTACCTGGGTCACCATGGGTTCAGTAGCCAGCTCGTTTTTGGAAAAGAGCCCGCAGATCTTTACCGCAGCCGCACTGGCCTGGGCTACCGTATCCGGGATATCCTTGGGACCCTGGCAGCAACCGGCCAGGTATACCCCGGCGGCAAAGGTTTCCACCGGCTGCAGCTTGGGATGGGCTTCCTGGTAGAAACCATCCTTATCGCTGGAAAAGCCGATGGCTTTGGCCAGGGCTCCCGCTCCCTCGGAAGGCACCATGGCAGTAGCCAATACCACCAGATCCGCTTCCACTTCCAGAGGCCGCCCTAAAAGGGTGTCCTCGGATTTAAGCACCAGTCGCTCTCCCCGGGGATAGATCTTGCTGACCCGCCCCCGGATATACTTGGCTCCAGCATTCAGGGAACGCTGGTAGAATTCTTCATAGTTCTTTCCGGCCGTCCGTACATCCATGTAGAATACATAGGCTTCACTGTCTTCTATCTTATCCTTTACCTGGTAAGCATGTTTGGCCGTATACATGCAGCAGGCCCGCGAGCAATAGGATTTGCCCTTGGTATCATCACGCGAACCCACGCATTTGATAAAAGCCACGCTCTTAGGCTCTTTGCCATCCGAAGGACGCTGAATCTTACCCCCGGTAGGCCCCCCGGCGCTGACCAGTCTTTCAAAATGCAGGCTGCTGATTACATCCGGGTATTTGCCATAGCCATATTCGCCGTAAGCTTCTTCCCACTTAAAAAGATCATAACCGGTTGCCATGACAATAGCCCCGACTTCTACCTCCTGGTACTCTTCCTTGTCATCAAACCTGATGGCCTTGGCCGGGCATAATTTTTCACAAACCCCGCATTTGCCGCTGGTAAGCTTGGTGCAATTCTGGGCATCGATGTAAAACTTGCCCGGAACCGCCTGGGGATAAACCTTGTGAATAGCAGTTCTCAGTCCCAGGCCCAGGTCAAACTCATCCTTCAGCTTCTTGGTGGGGCATTTCTCCGCACAGGTACCGCAACCGGTACAGAGATCCCAGTCCACATATTTGGGTTTCTTCTTTATAGTTGCTTTAAAATTGCCGATATAGCCTTTTACCTGGGTAACCTCGGCATAAGTTATCATTGCAATGTTAGGATGCTGTGCCACAGCAACCATCTTGGGGGTGCCAATTCAGGCGGCGCAGTCCATAGTGGGGAAGGTTTTGTCCAGCTGGGTCATCTTGCCCCCTATACTGGCCTCTTTTTCCACCAACACTACCTGGTGTCCGGCCTCGGCTATATCCAAAGCCGCCTGCATCCCGGCGATTCCACCTCCGATGACCAGGGCTTTCCGGGTGACCGGGATGGTGGAAACCTGTAAAGGCTGGTTGCGCAGAACCTTGCTCACCGCCATCCGCACCAGAGCTATGGCCTTTTGAGTGGCCTGCTCCCGGTCGTGGTGAACCCAGGAATCCTGCTCCCGAATGTTTACCATCTCGAACATATATGCATTGATGCCTCCATCTTCCACGGCTTTGCGGAAGGTCTTCTCATGCATGCGCGGCGAACAGGAAGCTATCACTACTTGTTCCAACTCCTGCTCCTTGATGGCGTTTCTCACCAATTCCTGCCCTGGATCAGAGCACATGTATTTGTAGGTAGTGGCAAAAACCACCCCGGGAAACTGCCGTGCGGCCGCGGCTACTTTTTCCGTATCCACCACCGAGGCAATATTGGTTCCACAATCGCAAACAAATACGCCTACTCGTTTTTTCACTCTCCGTCCCCCCTCAGGTTCTAATTATGATTCTTGCGCTTTCTGGCGTTTTTTCAGCTCGCCGGTGACAAAAGCTTCGGCAGCTTTGGCAGCCTTGTCTTTATCTGTAATCATAAGCTCCGCCAGGCGCGCGGTTTTTTTCTCATCCCCACTTACCACCTGGGCCAGTATGGCCGCTCTCTCTCCATCCTCAATCAGGCGGGCGGCTACTTTTTCCGGGCTCTTTTCCCAGGCCTTTATCATGGCATTTATCTTCTTCTGCAGGGCTCCCTCATCAACCGCCTCGGCGGTAGCCGGGGCGACCGCCTGCGCCTGAGTTGGAGTAGCCTTGTTTCCCTTATCCCCAGCCTCAGCCAGCGTTGCTGCTGCTTCCGCTGCTGGAGCCGCTTTCTTTTCTTCTCCGGCTTTTGCCGCTGCTTCTGCTGCCGGAGCCTCTTTCTTTTTAGCCTTATCCGCGGCAGCCTTCTTGGCCTGTGCCGCCCGCGCGGCCTTTTTGGCCTGCTCCGCTTCCAAGCGCGCCGCCTCTTCAGCTTCTATCCGAGCGGCCTTCTCCGGCAGGGAAGCCAGGTAGCTTTCCGCCTCCACGAAATGACGGTGAACCCCTACATCTCGGGGTGAATCACCACAGGCAATAGCCAGGAGTTCGGTAATATAATAAACCGGTATATCCAAGCGCTCGTTAAAAGCCTTTTCCACCCCACGCCGGCGCATATCCAGGTTCATCATGCACAGGGGGCAGGCGGTGACCAGGCACTCTGCTCCGGCTTCGCGGGCATTTCTCAGCACTTCATAAATCATACGATAACCCACATCAGGCCGGGAGGTAGCCAGGGCGGCACCACAACACTCCGTTTTAAAAGACCATTCCACGCTTTCCGCCCCCAGGGCCTGCATAATCAGGTCCATGGAGCGGGGGTCTTCATTATCATCAAAACCGGTATGGTCCTGTGGCCTTACCAGGAGACAGCCATAATAACAAGCAGCTTTCATGGCTTTCAGCGGCTGGCTCACTTTTTCCCGGAGCTTTTCCAGCCCCACTTTATTTACTATCAGCTCCAATATGGATAGAGTCTGGTTACTGGCCGCGTAATCCATTTCAATCACGGCCGCAATTTTTTCCTGCATCTTGCGGTCATGGCGAACCACATGTTCCGTATTACGAAAACGATTATAACAGGCTGCACAGGGCGCCAGTACATCCAAACCGGTCTTTTCTGCCAGGGCCAGATTACGGGCGGGCAGGGCCAGGGAAAGAAGCTTGTTGGTGTTATGACCCGAAGTAGCCCCACAGCAATTCCAATCTTCTATCTCCAAGAGTTCCACTCCCAGCAATTCCGCCGTTCTTTTGGCGGAAATCCCGTATTCAATGGCGCTGCCATCCAGGGAGCAGCCAGGATAATAAGCCAGTTTCATCCTACTCACCTCCCGGGTTCTCAGCCCGCTCAAATATTTTCTTTATCGCTTCCCTTCCCTTGATCTTCTCCGGGAAGAAACTCAACTTGCCTTTTTGCATCATGGGCAGGCCCAGTTCCGCATCTTTGAACAACTGCCCGGTAAACAGATTATGCTGCAATAATAAACCGGCTTCGTAGGTCCGGCCGAAATTCTTTACCCCGCTTAAGAAAGCCCGGTTGAACACCGCTACTTTCCGGTCGGTAATTCTGCCCTGTTTCAGGGCCTCCCGGCGCAGAGCATCCATCAGGGAAGCAATGTCCACGCCCCGGGGACAGCGGGCCGAACAAGTTTCACAGCTGGCGCATATCCATATGCTTTCGGTGGACAAAGCCTCCTCCAGCAAGCCCAGCTGCAGCAGCCTTATCACCTGGCGCGGTGTCTGATCCATGGCAAAGCCCACCGGGCAGCCAGCGGAACATTTGCCGCACTGGTAGCAGAGGTTAACTTCCGTCCCCGCCTCTTCTTCCAGGTGTTTTAGCAATGCTCTATCTGATTGAGTAGCGGGAAGCAATTGCAACGCATTCCCCATTATTGACTCCCCCTCACTGGTAAAATTAGCTTCTTTAAGTGAAAATAGCACTTTGGATACAAAATACTAGCTTTTTAGCTTTTTTTCATCACTCCATGCCTCATAATATAGGAATTATTTTGAGAATTCAACACACTTAATCTGGATATATAGTTCACTTTAAGCAATTCCCTGGGTCAGCATGATACTTTATTATAATACAAATATGCGTCATATTTATGTTAATAATATGTTAATAATCATATAATAACGGTTTAGAGAACAAAAAGTATATGCTAATTGAAATATGATTCCAGCGCATTTGACAGAAAAGAAATCCATCCCTGTCCCCCTTCTGATATCGTCCCCTGACGGTCGACAACTGCTTCTCCATAATATATGCATGGGCAAACGATTGACAATGCACTTGCATAAGAATACAATGTACACGAAAGGAGTTGCATTATATGGCTAAAACCACAAATATCAGCATCCGTATGGATAAAGATCTGAAAGAAAGGGCAGACGCAGTGTTTAATGAAATGGGGATGAACATGACAACAGCTTTTAACATCTTCGTTCGCCAAACTCTACGTCAAGGCAAAATCCCTTTTGAAATCTATGCAGACCCATTTTATGGTGAAAGAAACATGAAAGCACTTCACCAATCTATTCAAGAGGCGGAGGAAGGGAAGTTTGTTACAAAAACATTGGATGAACTCCTGGCGATGGAAAAATGAAAATAAACTTTACGGAAATGGGATGGGCGGATTATCTCTATTGGCAAATGCAAGATAAAAAGACGATAAAACGGATAAATCAGCTAATAAAGGATATAGAGCGTAATGGCAGCTTAAATGGGATAGGTCGGCCGGAACCTTTAAAGGGGGATTTGACTGGGTGGTGCTCACGCAGGATAGATGACACAAACCGCCTTGTTTATCGTCTGCGTGATGATTCTTTGGAAATTGGCCAGTGTCGAGGACACTACAGTAATAAGTGATAAAGTTATCGTAAGTTAACCTGGCAGAGAAGTTTTTACTTATTCTTGAATTTTCCTGAATAAAAAAAACAGGATGAGGAGATTATAATATCAGAAACCGGAAGAAGTCAGACTGCAAAGTCCCTGATAAAGGATAAATCTTCGCAGTAGTAAATTAAATTTGATTTACATCTTTCGGTTTCTTTAAAAAATCCGCTGGCTAACTTTTCGACATTGTTGTCGGTAGATCCGATTTCCAATGCTCTTAAAACGGCCAGCGGATTGAATTTTTCTGTTTTAACAATAATGGAATGGATAAGAGATAATAATAAAAGCCCAGGAGTACTGGTGTGGCTATTATGCAATAATAGTAGAGCGGCTTCCCCGCCAGTAGCGGTCCTTTAAAGCAGGATAATAAAGCCACAAGCGGTGTTGCCCAAAACTCTAAAAGGAACGGGGCATTCAGGCTCCAAAAACCAGCATTCATGCCGCTCAGCAGCATCAAGCCCAGTACTGCCGCCGGCCCTTGCCAGAGAATAATAATGATAAGGATATCCCGTTTTTTGAGATTTTGGGGGGAGCGGGCCTCCAGGGCAATCAACAGGAAATAAAGGATAGAAAGAAAGATATCCATTCCTGGGTAATAGGTGCTTAACCAAATAGCCAGAAAAGCAAAGAGCTGTATAATATATAAGCGAGCAACGCAAAGTATTATTTGAACCATCCCTCTTCCGCAATAATATCGACCAGCGGGCTTTGGTAAAAGGCATCGGGTGCTATCCAGAAATCAGCTTCCGGAGTAAGATTGATTCCTTGTTTATAATAGGCCTTCCACATTATTTTACTGCAATTCCACCACCTGTCTCCCGGTTTAAAGGCCAGGGGATAGAATATTTTCCCTTCCTGTTTCCGAACATAGTCAACGGCTTTCGACTTTACATCCTGGGGGGCTTTTACTTTAAGCAGGCATATATCGCTATAGCTATGATAATGATCCAGGGTCTGGATAGTAATCCCCAGGTCAACATAGCCTTCGGCTACCTGTCCCTTTCCCAGGTAAATGCCAGCATGAGAAAAACGACCATAAGCGCAATCCGGGTAGCCTCCCAACAAAATATCCCCCGGTTCCAGTTCGGCAAAAGTGATATTATTGCCACAATTGCTCATATAAGCATATCCGACCTGGCCCTGGCAAGCGTTTTTCAGATAAGTGTACATGACCGCATCACTATTGCTGAAAATCGCCTGGTTTTGCACCACAATACTTAAAGCCAGGATGATGGTCAAGCTGGGAAATATCAATAAGCTAATCCAACTCTGAAATGGGCTTTTCTTGAGCACTTTAAACCTCCGTAAAGATAAAATAGCAACAACTATAGCCTATCATAAATTTCTAGCGGAAGGAAAAACGCCGCTTCCCTTTATGTCAATCCCGCTTTAAGATAGAATAATATAATGAGGTGAAATATATCCCGCGCTTCTTTAATAGTGAGCGAAGCGAACATCAGTGGTGCCCGCAGGGTGCTAAGTGGTCGCCTATTAACAAACAGGCGGCGGGTTCTAATTCCCCACCTCGTTGCAGCGGTTTGTTGAAACTGCTTAAGCAGTTTCTACCGATGCTTAAAAAAGCGAAATGGTAGATTAAAATGAGAGGGATATTGCGCAAACTGGATCAGGGGCAAAAGCTGGGTAAAGATGAATACCAGCGATTGATGGAATATATTGAAGAGCTGCGGGACAAATCACCGGAGTCATATATGCTTTTTTATGAACGCTATGCCCTCTTGCTTTATCAGGACTACTCCACATATCTACCGCGCTTTGCCCAGGGAATTGACCATTTACTTAACTTGCTTATGGAAAAGCCTGAACTATTGCCCAAATTAAAGGAACATCAGCTGGCTATGGAGCTTTTTCCGCCGGAACTTCATCCTTATCTGCAGTATAGCTTTACTCAGCCGGCAGATAGCCTCTCCCTATCAATTCTGTTTAATTTCCTGGATAATAACCAGGAGCTGGTAAATCAACTCCCGGCAGCACGGAAAAACGAGGTGGTCTGTAAATTTGAAGATGGCAACCCGTATAAAGAAGTGGGACTTAAAGCACATTTTGACCGCCTCAGTCGCTACTCATTTATTACCCGCTTACAGAGCTACCGTTATTTAAGCGCTGCGAAAGCGGCTTCCGACCGGATTGAATTCCTGGCCGCTGACCGGCTGGGAGGTATTTTTACTAACCGGGAAAAATCCATTTATTATTTTATATTCTTAAGCGAGGCCAATGAAATTAAGGCCAGAAACGCCTGCCGCTTATTGAATATGGTTTTTTATGGAGGTAAAGGGTGAGCTTAATGGCTTATAGCGATTGGCCTTTGATTCTCGATAATTATAGAAGCGTTCAGGACTCTCCAGATCTATTCTTCTTCTGGCAGGAAGAACTGCGGCTGCGTCAACTGGGGAGGAATCTAGAGAAAAGCCCAGCAAGGGTGGTGCTCAGGCAGCCGGAGGAGCTTGATTTTCTATTACGCTCTTTATATTTTTCCGGGCAGCAACCGCAATTCTTCAATATACTACTGCAGAATATGTATCTTACTTTTGTTTTGCAATGGTTGTTGGACTCACCACGCTATGTCCTGGAGGCCTTTTTAGATTACCTGCCCTGGTATCTTAGCAGTAACAGAATTAAGAAGAGAAATCTGCTTTTCCTGATCCAAATTTATCAGGAGAGCTTTAAGGATAAGTTTAGGGCTATAATCAATACTTTAGATGCTGAGGCCTGTGGTTATATTGCTGCCCGTACGGCCAGTCCTGATCTGCGCGAGCTTATCCAGCTAAGAGAGGAAGAGTTAGAACAAAGCCGGAAGGAAAACTATTATGCTATTAAGCGGGAGCTTTATAAAAATAATCTTTATCCCAGTATCTTTGGGGATAAAATAGAGCTATTTGTACAGGCGATTGATAGTATTGAAGCGACTTCCCCTGAGCATTTTACGGAGCCCTATGGGGCCCCGCGTTTTTCATCTTTGCTGGAGACTGCAGAATTGGTTTTTCAATGTGGTTGGCCGGAAGATAGCCTGGCTATATTATTGGATGTATACGAAGACTACCAGCAAAAAAACCGCCTGGTAAAAGTACTGGATGATGAGAACATTTATCGCCAGTTTCATAAAGTACTGCGACGCGTTATACCGGTATATTCTATTTTATTTGGCTTACCGGACTGCCTGAATAGAGCCAAAAACATATACCAGCAGGCTTTCCCTCGTATTCTACCCGACAGCGCGTCCCTGCAGTATCTTGCTGTCTATGAATCCGTGCTCGCAGGTCTAAACGCTGTCCTGCAGCATCCCCAATGGGAAATAATAATCAAGGCCAGTCCTATACAAAAACAGCGACCAAGCGAGCCCCCCCTTTTACTAGCAAACGAAGCAGATTCCGGAATTTCTCCCCAGCGATGGATAGAACTCCAGGGGCTTATTGAGCAAAAAATGGCTTCCCTGCCCCATGAAGCTTTTATTACTCTGGAATACCTGCGCTTCTTGCAGTTGTATTTTGACCTGGATATAGAACAGCAACTTGCACAAAGACTTATGGCGGGATATCTCGCTTTGTGGAAATGGCTACCCTCCTCATTGTTTATGAATCCTTACCTGCTGGAACAATTGGGGCCACTGCTTCCAGCCAGTGAACGCGCAGAAGCTCAGAAAATACTCACTTTTCTAGATGATTACGATAAACAGGGCTTAAATAATGAGCTCTGCTTTCGTCCTGAACTTTTTCGAAAGAAGGCAAAATCGACACTAAGAGAAATATTAATAGGCCAATTTTCGGGGGTATGGTAATGAAAGAGCTGGAAATCAATCTTGACTTTTTTCAGGATAAACTGGAATCCTTCCTCCAACAATTATTCCAGGAGATAAATACCGTAAGCGGAGCTCAGGCCTGGAAAGAGGGCGAGCTGGAAAAAATGGATAACCATCTGTATGAGCTCAATTCTTTCTATTATCGCAGTTTTAATGAGCATTTTTTCCCCGCTTATCGTAGTGAGCTTAAAGAGGAACTGGCCAGCTTACTGAAACTCAACCGCCAGCAGGATGCGATAAAAAGGGATATAATGGCCAATTTGCAGCGCTATGCCCGGCTTTATAATCAGGTAAAAAGCCTCAACTTTTCCCTGCAGCAGGCCCAGGAAAATTGTTTACTGGCCCTGGAAACTATTGATGAGAAAGAAAGAGAAAGGGGGATTGAGCTTTATTACCGCCTGCAAAAGGCCGGGGACGCCATCAGCTATGTGAATGAGCTCCTTTACCAGATAAAGCAGCTAGAGCAGGATAAGGAAGCTTTGGCCGCATTGAATCGAGAAAGCAACTCTATTATTCTAATAAATATTCTTAAACTTGACCGGGATAACCCGGAAGAGTTGGATTATTATTACCAATGGATGAAGAACATTCATCACTGGAACAACGCCCTCCTGGATTTAATGGATAATCAAGAAAGCCTGCCCAGAAAGACTGCCCGGTTTATGGCGAGATTTTCCAGGGAATACCAGGAGCTCAAAGAACGGGTTCTCCCTTCCTTTAGCTTTATGGAACCCTATCCCGCCTATTGGCATACCCAAAAACTGGAGTTATTTGATTTGCACCTGACATCCCTAAATAACAGTGAAATCCTCCGGGTTGTCAAAGCTCTGCAGCTGTTCTTGAGCGATACCTTACTTTTCATGACAAAAGCCCTGTCATCCGAAGACAAAATCATGAACATTGGGGTTGGAGCTTCCGCTATGATGGATTATTGCCATATTAAAGCATTAAATCTAAATCTTAAAGAACTGGAAGAACAAATTTCTAAGAGCTGGCAAAGCTTGAACCAACTTATTAAAGAATTTCCTGCCCGGGGAGAAATGGACATGGCATATTTTCTGGAGCGTTCCCAGGAGATTATCAGCGACAGCTATGCGGCTATTTCTACGGCCAAAAGCAACCTGGGCTCCTATCAGAACACTGTTCTGGCTTCTTCCCTCTATCGGGCCACACTGGAACTATCTTCTTTAAAAGCCCATATTGAGCTTTTGGAGGAAAAACAGCACTATGGCAAGGCTATACAACAAAGCTATTTGCAACTTGCTGCCATGCTTTCCCAACATAAGGAATGGATTGCTAATTTCAGAGCTGACCTGGAGAGGCTCCTGGCACCACGCAATCTCTCCCGTTCCTGGAAAGACCTCTCCCTCCGTGTGGAAAAGATAAACCTGCAAAAAGGCCGGGAATTCCCCGAGGAATTTCTCTACCTGTTGGACAAGTACCAGATTGCCAGCAGAGTTTCGCCAGAACGGCCTAATCTTATACTCGAAGAGGAAGGTGACATCTTCATATTTAAGGTTGATGATTTGCAGGAAGAGCTTATCCCCTTTTTTGTGGTAAGTGCCGGGCCGGTAGATTCAGGCTCGGAATAATGAATTAGCCGCAAGTGATGTCACTGCAAAAAGTTATAAATATGCATTAGCGTACATAAATATACCGCTCAGCTACCTTAATAGCGGCTGCAGGGAGCACCAGAAGTGCCCGACAGGGTGCGCTACATTAAAAGCGACCGAAGGGTGTGTAGGGAACGACCCCCGTGTCGTTCCGAATCAGGCTTCATCAGCGCTTTGTATATTTATGCAACCTCTATGCAACCAAAAGGGTTTTTTGCAGTAGAGTCATATATAATTTTTGCAATAGCGCAAAGCTGATTCTACTGCAAGAAGTTATTAATATTCATTGGCTTGTATAAATATACCGCTCGCAGTCTTCGCATGGGCAACACCTGCGGCTTGTCTCGCGGCTCAAGGGGTACCGCGCTAATCTCCCATCCTGGTCAGAAGCGCTCTCGCGACGTCCTGTCGCTCGCCCCCTTTCGCCGCTCGCCTTCGCCGGGTGTTGCATCCCATGCTTCGCCAACGCTCGCTTTGTATATTTATGCAACCCTTATGCAACAAAAGGGGTTTTTGCAGTGGAGTCAAAGCTTAATTTAGAAATGGAGAGCATAAGTAATGCAACTGGGGCTGGATTTCGGAACTTCATATACCAAGCTGGGCCTGCAGCATAATGGGGAGTTTATTAATCTCTTGGGAAACGAGGACGAGGGGCAGATCCCTACGGTGGCTGCTTACCTTCCCTCACAACGCAGACTTTGCTTTGGTCCCCTGGCCTTGAGGATAGATGAAGCCGGAGCAGAAACCGCCTTTTTTTTCAAGCTGGCTTTAAAAAGACAGGCTTCCCTGACCCTGGGTTCCTACAGCCTGCCCGATTTATTACTGGCTTTCTTCCGCTTCCTGCAAGAGGAATACCTGGAGAGCAGGGGCATAAAGGCAGACTCTCTAAATATCTCGGTTCCCAACTATTTTGGGCTGAATTCTCGCCGTATTCTCCTGGAAGCAGCTCGCCAGGCCTTTGGCGTGAAAAAGGTTTTTCTAGTGCCGGAACCGCTGGCAGCCGCCCTGGGATACAACTTGCTTCATCCTCTCTTTCCTCTGCAAGGAGACATCCTGAGCATTGATATCGGCGGAGGAACCAGTGACTTCAGTTTTTTAACCCTGGCTCATGATAAGAGGGAAATGCTGGTAGAAACCCAATTTCAAATCGGCCACGATGCCTTCTCCGGATCGGAAATCGACCAGGCTATTTTACAGCACTTGCTTTTTCCAGCCTTCACCATACAAACCGGGCTTAGGCTTCCACGAGAATTCTATAGTGGAAAATTTACTTCCTCGCGTAATAGATTCCAGTATAATCGCCTCCGGCAACTGGCAGAGAAGATAAAAATCGAATTGAGCAAAGAGGAATACTACCACCTGGATTTCCCTGATTTCCATGCCGGGTATTCGCTAAACCTGGAGCTTACGGCAGAAGTGCTGGCGGCCAGGCTGGAGCCGGTTTTCGAACGCTTAAAAAGCTACATTGAAGAACAGGTTAAATTACGAGCAAAGGCTCTGCATCTTTTTTCCGCTGATAAATGGCATATAGACGCCGTCCTCCTCCTGGGCGGAGCCTCCCAGACCAGGGGGCTCAAGGACTTAATCGCCGGCATCTTTCCCGTTCTTAAGGTTATCTGCCCTGAAGACCCATCTTTCTATGTTTTGCGGGGACTCTGCCACTGGGAAAATGATGGTATCAGTATTAAGAGCATCTATCCTTTTAACTTTTATATTGAACGAATAGGACCTGATGGTAACAGCCATATACTGGAGAAAATTCCTTTTGATACAGCTAATTTAGAGCTGGATTTAGAAAAACACTATCCTATTTTCTCCCTGCCGGTTGATTCTGTTTATAACCTGTCACCAGATTCGGACTCGGTTTTATTCCGCGTTTATGAAGTGGAGGAAGAAGATAATAAGGTTAACCTGGAAAGGTTCAGCGGACAGGAGATGGTCTGGCAATGGGAAGGTCCGCGCCAAGAACTTCACAATTATTTGGAGCTATACCTGGATTTAAAAAAGTCCCGGATTGAAAGCGGGGGGGCCTTATCAGCTACCAGAACCCTTCCAGTAGACTCCAACATTTTGTCAGGACTGCTGGTCCGACAAAAAGAAATACAGAAATTAATGGCAGATAGCCATTCTAACCCCCGCCTGGCAGAAGATTTCGGGGAACATTTAAGCAGGCTGGAGAAAGTTAATAAACCATATTACAACCATAGTGAAACCACCCTCTATAAATTATTATATCTCCTCGATTTTTTTACCCGCCCCAGCAACTAAACTAAGGGCCTTCCGCTTTCCTTCTTCCGCCCTCCGTCCTCCTATTTACTTAAAATCCGGGATAGCCAGGATTTGCCCCGGGCTTGCTCCGCTTTCCAAAGCTCAAGAAATTCATCTATTTTTCTTTCCCGTTCCAGATTACGTTTATCTATCTTCTGTTCCAGCTTTTCCATGCGCTGCTCCAGTTTACGGTTCTGTTCCAGCAGGGTCTGGTTTTGCTCCACGATTTTTTTTGCCATGGTAACTACTTCCATCATACCCTGACCTTTATTCTCTAGCGGACTTATCGCCTTTTCTTCTGTCTCTTCAATATTCTCCAGGGCCATCTTGATAGCGGTGGTATTAAGTCCCTTATTTTTTAGCTGCAATACCAACTTCAGGGTTTCGAGGTCAGATTCGCTATATAGCCGGTCGCCCCGCTCATTACGCTTAATTTTAAGGCCCAGACTATTTTCCAGGTAACGCAGGGTATATTGCTCAACCCCCAGTATTTCCGAAATCTCACTAATCTTATAATATATCTCCTGCACTTTGTAACCTTTCCTCCCCTTACTTCATAAATTATTATTAGCCTGAACAATAAAGCGGAAACATTGAAGTAATCGCCTTTTCAGCCTGAGAAGTATTTGTTAAGCAGCATATCAAGAGCAGTTTAAGCCAGCATAATTGTTAACTTGATAATCAACTTCATTCTTAAACGCTGTGAACTTTATTGTGAAGCTTTACTTTCCCTTCCCAATTTATATGCTCATAAACGACCATTAATAACCCGTATATGAGCAAAGCCGTCCCATTATAAGGACGGCTTCTTTTTTAGCGTAGTAAGAAAAGACCCCCGCTAAAGCGAGGGTCTTTTGGACTTTTATCTTCCTGATTGTTCTTGCTATTTTGCATGCTCCCAAAGAATATTTAGGCAGAGCGTTGCCTGCTCCCAGGCTTACATATACTCAAATGCTTCCAGAGGAACCTCAAGTGCTGAGGAATCTCCATCCGCAATGATTTCGCAAACGCTCCATACATTGGGCACCACATTATGCAGGTAGTACTTGGCGGAAGCTACTTTACCAATGTAGAAGTTGTAATCATAGTGATCCGCTCCCACTTCCTTGGCCTTCTTGTCTGCCAGAACAGCCTGATCAAGAATCTGGCGTCCGCAGTACAGCTGCGAGGTTATGGTAAGTACCCGGCGGGAATAGAGGGGAACCAGGCTGAAGTTGGTCTTGGCATAGCCAGCATAGACTTTCAGCATTTCCTGGTAAGCCTTCAAGGCCTTATCCAGTATAGCAAATTCCTTGGACAGAGCTGCGTTGCCCTTGTTAGCCTCACAGAAGTCTACCATTTCCTTCACCCAGGCTCCGAACAGGGATCCGCCCTTCATTTGCATCTTGCGGCCCACCAAGTCCATGGACTGGATGTAGTTGGTGCCTTCCCAAATGGAGTAGATCTTCATGTCGCGGGCTATTTGAGCTACGGGATATTCTTCACAGTAGCCATATCCGCCATAAGACTGGATAGCTTCACTGATAAGCCACCAACCTTCATCAGAAGGATAGGCTTTACAGAGCGGGGTGGTAATTTCAATCAGATCACTGGCAGCTTTTCTGACTTCCGGATCTGGATCACGCTCTCTCTGGTCAAAAGCCAGGTAAACCCGGTACAACATGGCCCGCATAGCTTCAATATGTGCTTTACCCATCAATAGGGTGCGCTTTATATCTTCATGATTGATTATG
The DNA here is from genome assembly GCF_000014725.1 of Syntrophomonas wolfei subsp. wolfei str. Goettingen G311. Classification (GTDB taxonomy): domain Bacteria; phylum Bacillota; class Syntrophomonadia; order Syntrophomonadales; family Syntrophomonadaceae; genus Syntrophomonas; species Syntrophomonas wolfei. The sequence continues at coordinate 459,423 of NC_008346.1, read as the reverse complement.
GCTACGCGTCCAGCCTTGGGATTGGTCAAGAGACGGCCCTGTACTCTTTCCTTGGCATTGTCCCGGGCATTGCAAAAGGCGTTGATGATACAGGATAAGGCCATATGACCGGTTTCCATACGAGCCAGGTTCATCATCTGGAACATCTGCGCCATACCCTGGCCTTTACCCTCGTGTTCCCGCGGGTCATTGCCCAGCAACCAGCCACGGCAGCCATCATTTTCACCAGCGGCCAGAGCAGCGGTAACGGAACCAGCCTGACCCATCTTGTGTTCTACACCGGTGGTCTGGAAATCATTGTCGGATAAACTGCCATCTTCGTTTACCCAGTATTTGGGCACAACAAAGAGAGAGATTCCACCCGTTCCCGGTCTTGCTCCTTCGATACGAGCCAGGTAGAGGTGAATAATATTTTCGGTAAAGTCGTTGTCTCCGGCAGTTATGAATATCTTGTTTCCTTTGATTTTGAAGATGCGCGGGTCATCGGTGGGATAAGCCTTGGAAAGGATATCGCCGACATCGGAGCCGGCGCTGGGCTCGGTCAAACACATGGTCCCCGACCAGGTTCCATCCATCATCTTGGGCAGGAACATCTGTTTTAACTTCTCATCGCCAAAGCTCTGGATCAGATCTGCCGCACCAGTGGTTAGCAGTACATAAGGCATAAAGGTGGGGTTGGCGGCTCCAATCAGTTCCCAAACTGCCATATGCAGCATTTCCGGCATTACCATGGCATCCGGGGATTTGTCTATGTTGCTGGTTCCCCAGCCTTCACTCTGCAGTTGGTGGAAAAGCGGCCCGAAGCTGGGCGGTGTGGTTACCTTTCCATTTTCAAATTTAATCGGGTTATTCTCACCATCATCATTGGTAGGTTCAATTACTTCTTTACACATCTTAAGAATCGGTCCCAGAACCGGCTTGATGTCATCTTTGGAATAATAATCGGCAAACTGCGGGTAATTGAAAACGCCTTCAGTAGGCAACCATTCGCCTATAATAAATTCAAAGTCTCTAATATTATTAATCGCAAAATTAGCAGCCATGTTTATATTCCCTCCATTTTCTAATAATTTCAAGAGGTTCTTTTTTTAGTTTCCCCCTTATAATTCTCTTCCTCTACTAACCCAGCTTCTTTTCTAGAAAATAACCCCCATTACAGTCCTTGGACAACAAGACGACTTTCCCATCACCTCCCCCTATTCTTAAAAATAAGTCCTCCATTTTAATTTACTGGACACACTGTTTATATGGCCCAAGAAAAAACCTTATAACAGCTAAATACAACACTCCAGTAATTCCTAATGGAGGAGCTGGAGAAATATTGCATAAAAAATAGGACAAACTTAGTTATCTTTTATATTCTAATCTCTTGTGCTAAATCCCTTTTTTTTAGGAATAATTTTTTATTAACTATAGCATCCAGGAAATCCCGTCTTTTTTTCCCGAGAAAACTCATCATGGTGGCAATTTCTAAAATATTTGCACTCTATTTTAGTAGTATAAAAAGGCAGAAGTAATTAAAGAAAAAGGTCACAAAGCTAACAGGATTTTAACAACTTGTGTTGAATGTTTTAAATTGTTGTCTATTTGTAGTCTAATTTCGAAGGAAAGGGGGATATAGGTAATAATTTAGGGTGAGACTAAAATTTTGCTAAAAATACGAGGAGGTAGTTATGTCAAATTCAAACGAAATGCATGTAAGCGGGCACATTCAAGAACTGGTTGCCAACCCGTCACCACTGGGGCTATTGGGACTGGCGATGGTAACCCTGGTAGCATCTTCCCAAAAGCTCGGTATTACCACTGGGACAGCCTTCATTATCCCCTGGGCAATTTTTTTAGGTGCCACTGCCCAGTTTGTGGCCGGGCTCATGGACTATAAACACAATAATACTTTTGGAGCAACCGCCTTCTGTGGATATGGCTTCTTCTGGTTTGGCGTAGCTATGACCTGGATGATGGCCAACGGAACCATAGGCATGAGCGCAGGAATTACTCCGGATATTCACCAACTGGGATTTGCTTTCCTGGGTTATTTCATTTTTACCGTGTACATGACAGTTGGAGCTGCAGGTGCCAACAAGGTTCTGTTTATAATATTCTTCCTGATTGACCTGCTTTTCCTGGGGTTATTTATGAACACCCTGGGATTAGGCGGGGAAGCTTGGCATGAGTTGGCTGCCTATTCTGAAATGGGTATTGCTATAATGTCTTTTTACGGCTCTGCTGCAACAGTGCTAAATTCTCATTACGGCTTTACCGTACTGCCGGTGGGGGCACCCTTTGGCTCCCTGGCCAGAAAAGCCGCCCAGCTTAAAAAATAAACGGTATCCTACTACATCTTACTTTAAATAGCTCAAAAAGGCAGGTGAAGAACCTGCCTTTTTTATTTACTCGTATATCATGGGGATGATTCTGGTAATATATATTTTGCCTCGTTATATGGTGGCAGGGGGAAGCGCCTTCCAGTAGTAATTAGCCAGGATGCTGTGTCCATAGGTATCCTCCGCAGCAAAGGCTTCGTCAAAGCAGCTATACTTATTGCGGTCAAAACCTGGTGTGGCCCACTTGCCTCCCAGGTCTATCCAGCGAGGAGCACAGCCTCTCTTCACCAAGATAAATCGGGGATCCAATAGTTCTTTCCCAGCCGGCAGGGGCGCGGTGGTTGCGTAGGCATAAAGGTGTTGAATATGTGCCTCCACTCCGCTGGCCGGGCTGTCAAAAAAGGCCCCGTGCTTACCTTCAATAAAACGCACTTTTTGGGGATTGGCTCCTCGCAAATCCTCTGTAGCTGTAGCTGCCTTACCGGTAACGCTTAAGCCGCAATAATTATTCTGCTCCGGCAAGGCCAGTCCCCCGAATTTCCACCAGCCGGTTTCTTTGGCTGCCTGGCAGAAGGCAATATCCCCTCTTACCCCATATTCCCTTCCCATCTGCAGGTAGAGTTCAACCAGATCTGGTGCCAGCGGGTTGTTCTCCTGCAAGAGGGCTTTCAATTGCTCCGCTGTAGCAGTGGAATTACCCATTATGCTTATTTCATAATCGTTATTAACTGCTGCCGGCTGGGGAGAATCAATGACTATTACCTGGTGGTTGGTATCATCCCTGTCAACTTTCATATCCATTCCTTCAAAAGTGGACCTCAAGGGCACCATGGTGCTGAAGTCTACCGGCAGGGCCTGGGCAGTCATGACTATTACCTGGTAATTGGCGGGGTCCCAGTCCACCTTCATACCCATTCCTTCAAAAGTGGACCTCAAGGGCACCATGGTCCGGTCATTTTCTATAAGAGGTAATACATCATCCGGTTTAATCTCCCGGCCATCAAAATAAATCTTGACAAACTGGCCTTTGCCATCCGCCGGCAACGAGGAGAGATTCGCCGGTGATGAACTGCTGATTAATACCCGGTAGTTTTCCGCATCCCAGTCCACATTGAGCCCCAGTCCTTCGCTAATTACGCGCAGCGGGACCATGACCCGGTCATTCTTGATAAAGGGAGCAGCCTCTCCCGGATCCACCTGCCGGCCATCCACGAAAATCTTTACCGGCTGAGTATCCGCAGCCAACGCAGGGAGAATAAGACCTGAACCTGCCAGACCAAATAGCATTGCCAGCAGCAAAGTAAACAAAAACGACTTGCTTTTCATATAATCGCACCTCCAGAATAATTCCCCGAATCTATTTTAATAATTCCATTTCTATCGGCAAAATCCTGCCGCAAGACTGAAAAAGCAAGCAGGATTTACATAAAACATCAACTTTTTGCAGAAAATATTTATTTCCTTCTTGATAAATTGACATGTTTTTCAGCTAACTTGTAGTATCGTATTTATACTATCCCCTTTTTAATGAGGAAAGTAGGGAGTTGGGTCAGGGCTCTACCCCCGACCTGGAGGCTGTGGTCAGATGGACGAAACGGGAGTTAGCGCGTTTTATTGGAGGAGGTGGAAAACTATGTCAGGGAGGATATGGTGGGCTGAATCATCAATTGTCCAAGGAAATGGTAATCCTGCCGATATGGCCAAGAGTCAGTTTTTGGCGAACATGAGCCACGAAATACGTACTCCCATTATCGGCATACTGGGCTCGCTCGACCTGCTCGATCAAAGTGATTTAAGTCAACAACAGGCCACTAACATTTCCATTATCCGCGAATGTGGGGAACAGCTGTTACAGATAGTTGATAATATCCTGGATGTATCAAAAATCGAATCAGATCCGGTCACTCCTAATTTGGAGCCATGTAATTTGGGAGAGTTAATTATTGCTACTGTAAACAGGGTTGATACATTGCTCAAAAGAAAAGGTCTTGACTTTAAATTGAATATTGATAGCCGGATACCTGCAAAGATTATGCTTGATAAGACCAAACTGCAGCAGGTTTTACTCAATCTCCTCTATAACTCTATTAAGTTTACCCCGCAAGGAAGAGTTGAGTTAAAAGCAAAGATTCAACCAGGTGATTCATACCGCTTGCTTTTTACCATTAGCGACACCGGAATAGGTATCCCTTCGAGTTTTGTGGAGAGGGTATTCGAGCCCTTCACTCAGGCTGACAATTCCAACTCCCGCCAGTATGGGGGAGCAGGTCTGGGCCTTTATATTTGCAAAAAATTGCTGGAATTGATGGAGGGGGAAATAAGTTTAAGCAGTATGCCCGGTGTTGGTACAACGGTTAGTTTCAGTATCCCTCTAATAGAAATGGATAAGGTTGAAATAGAGGTTCCGTATGAATTAAATAGAGAGCAATTTGAAAACAAAGAAGAAGCTCTGCTGGATTTTACCCCTATTCGGGTACTGCTGGTTGAGGACAACCCCCTCAACCAAAAAATCGTGGGCCAGATGCTATACAATTACGGCTTTGAAGTAATTATGGCTTCCAATGGACTGGAAGCCTTAAGAATTCTTCAAGATAAGCCGGTTAACATAGTTTTAATGGATATGCAAATGCCGGTTATGGATGGCTATGAGGCCACCCAGTTTATCCGCCAGCATAGTAAATGGAGGGATATTCCTATAATAGCTATAACCGCTCATTCTCTGCCGGGAGATCGGGAAAAATGCCTGGCCTGCGGCTGTACCTCCTATATTGCCAAACCCTTCAAAGCCCATGAGTTGGTACAACTGATGAAAGAATATATTAAACAGGATATCAAGGAATTCGTATCTCCTCAGCGCTTGATAGTCGAACTCCTGCCAGAATTCCTCATAATACTGGATGAAATGATCGACGATTTGGAGGCAGCGATTAAAAGTCGTAATATAGATAAGATTCAGGCCATAAGCCATGATATCAAGGGTACGGCTGGTATGTATGGATTTATGAAGTTCTCCAAACTGGCAACAGCCATTGAACAGGCCTCCCGAATAAAAGATCTGACAAAAGTAAAGCAGATATTCTCTGAGCTTTACCAGGAGCTTGAAAAAGTTAAGATACAGGTATCCTAGTATTTTCCCGGAGAGGCCAAGCCTATATTATATACGATTTCGCTTATCTGCCGGGGTTTGTTCATACTGTATAGATGTACACCGGCCACCGCATTTTCCAGGAGTTCTTTAATCTGCTGGCTGGCATAGTCAATACCTGCTTTTTCCATATCCACCGGCTCTTTTTCATATTTGTCCACTAGTTTCAAGAGTCCGGCCGGCATGGAAGCTCCGCAGAGATAGATCATTCTTTTAATCTGCCCGGCGTTCAATACTGGCATAATCCCAGGAATGACCGGGCAGTTTATACCCATAGCCTGACAGCGCTCCCAAAAATCAAAAAAGATCCGGTTGTCGAAAAATAGCTGGGTGATTAAGAAATCCACCCCGTTGTCCACCTTATTCTTCAGGTGGAAAATATCATCCTTTAAACGGGGACATTCAGGATGTCCTTCCGGATGAGCGGCAGCAGCAATTCCAAAACTATCACCATAGGCGGCCCTTATATCACGGATAAGTTCAAAGGCATAATGGTATTCCTGCCGGCGGAAATCGAATTCCGGCTCATCTTCCGGGATATCTCCGCGCAGGGCCATAATGTTACAAATTCCTTCCCTATTAAGCCGGGCAAGTATATTTTTGATGTCCTCCTGGCGATGGCCTATGCAGGTCAAATGCGCCTGGGCTTCAATACCATATTCCTTTTTTACCCGGGCAGCGATTTCCACCGTTCGTTCCCGGTTGCTGCCTCCAGCTCCATAGGTAACGCTTATATAAGCCGGGTTCAGTCTTTTTAATTCCTGCACAGTGTCAAAAACACTTTCCAGAGGATAGGCCATCCGGGGCGGAAATATCTCCAGAGACAAAAGCGGAGCCTTCTGCCGGTATAATTCAATAATTCTCATATCAAACCGTCCTCAATTTTCGTATTAAGCATCGGAAGAAACAGTGTCACGGGGACGGGGTTGTTGACATACTTGACCCTTTGGTTGCTATTAAGATTACTGTGGCCGGCACTCAACCAGTAATCCGCTAAGTGATTCTACTGCAAAAAGTTATTAGATATTCATTGGCTTGTATAAATATACCGCTCAGCTCCCTTAATTGCGACCGTAGGGAGCATCAGTTGTGCCCGACAGGGCGCTTCGCATGGGCAACACCTGCGGCTTGTCTCGCAGCTCAAGGGGTACCATTCCGCCTTCCGTCCTCCGTATTTACATATTCGCTATCAGCGCATCGGCGAATCCGGAACACTTGACTTCCTGAGCATCCTCCATAAGACGGGCAAAATCATAAGTTACCACTTTGCTGGCAATAGTCTTGCCAATGGCCATAATAATCAGGTCGGCGGCTTCATTCCATCCCAGATGCCGCAGCATAAGTTCACCCGACAGTATCACTGAGGAGGGATTGACCTTGTCCAGGCCGGCATATTTAGGGGCGGTGCCATGAGTCGCCTCAAAGATGGCATGACCGGTAACATAATTAATATTGGCCCCCGGCGCAATACCGATTCCTCCCACCTGGGCCGCCAGCGCATCTGATATATAATCACCGTTGAGATTAAGGGTGGCCACAACATCAAATTCATTCGGGCGGGTCAGGATTTGTTGCAGGAAAATGTCGGCTATGGCATCTTTTATAATTAATTTGCCAGCTTCCTCCGCCTCTTTCTGAGCCTGGTCGGCAGCAGCCGTCCCTTTTTCTTCTTTTATCCGGTCATACTGGTCCCAGGTAAATACTTTATCACCAAACTCGCTTTCAGCCAGGTCATAACCCCATTGTTTAAAGGCTCCTTCCGTATATTTCATGATATTTCCCTTGTGCACCAGGGTAACATTGCGCCGCCCTTCATTTAAGGCGTAATTGATGGCAGCCCGAACCAGGCGCTTGCTTCCTTCTTCTGAAACTGGTTTTATGCCGATACCGGAGCTGCCGGGGAAACGAATATTTTTGACCCCCAATTCCTCCTGCAGAAACTTCAAGAGTTTATCGCTTTCCTCAGAACCGCGGGGGTACTCAATTCCGGCATAAATATCCTCGGTATTCTCCCGGAATATGACCATATCGGTATCCTCGGGGCGTTTGACTGGTGAAGGTACTCCTTCGAAATAGCGTACAGGCCGAAGGCAGGTATATAAATCCAGTTCCTGTCGTAGAGCCACATTAAGGGAACGAATGCCTCCTCCTATCGGGGTGGTCAAAGGTCCTTTGATGGCAATAATATACTCCCTTATGGTATCGATAGTCTCCTGGGGCAGCCATTCTCCGGTTTGCTGGAAGGCCTTCTCCCCGGCCAGCACCTCTTTCCATACAATACTTTTCTGTCCCTTATAGGCCTTGTCCACCGCTGCCTCCAAAACCCGAGAAGCGGCCGCCCATATGTCAGGACCGGTTCCATCACCTTCAATAAAAGGAATAATAGGGTGATCCGGTACCTTTAATACTCCGTTTTCAACTCTGATTTTTTCTCCTACTGGCATCTGCGAATCTCCTCCTAAGTTATGGTGGCCCCCGACCATGGGGGGTTAGTCAAAATTAAAGGTTCCGTATTTTTTGAAATGCTCTACCAGGCCCCCGTCAGACAGGATTTTCAGCATTACATCCGGCAAAGGAGTAATAGCAATCTCTATGCCTTTGCTGCGATTATATAAGACGCCTTTTTGCAGGTCGACTTCGAGCTCATCCCCTTCATCAATCTGCTCGGTATCGCATTCAATCAGGGGTAATCCGGTGTTGATACAGTTGCGGTAAAAAATGCGGGCGAAGGATTTGGCTACTACCGCACTGATATTAGCGTTGATAATTGCCAAAGGTGCCTGTTCCCGCGAGGAGCCGCAGCCGAAATTGCTCCCGGCTACTATGAAATCTCCAGCTTTAACTTTGTTATAGAATTCGGGATCCAGGTCTTCCATCACATATTTGGCCAGTTCCTTCATGTCCAGGGTTTTAAACTTGTGGCGGCCTGATATAATATAGTCGGTGTTGACATCATCTCCGAATTTGTGTACCTGTCCTTTTAAATCCATGCTTCTCCATCTCCTTCTAATCTCCTTGTTGCCTATCTATACCCACCTTTACGACTGTGCTATAGTCCCTAAGGAACTATAGCACAGGCTGCTAGCGCAGATATTCTCGTGGGTCACTGATTTCTCCCTTAATAACCGATGCGGCAACTGTAGCCGGTGAGCCCAGGTATATAAAAGCGCGATTATTTCCCATCCGGCCTTTGAAATTGCGGTTGGCAGTGGATATTACATTTTCCCCGTCAGAGGGAACACCGTTATGGGTGCCTACGCAGGGTCCACAACCAGGGGTTACCACTGCCGCCCCGGATTCAAGGAATATTTCTATTAGCCCCTCCCGTATAGCCTGAAGCATTACCTGCCGGGAAGAAGGGGCTACTATCAAGCGGCTCTTGACTTTTCTTCCCTTTAGTATGGACGCGGCAATACGCAGATCTTCCATGCGCCCGTTGGTGCAGGTGCCGATTACTCCCTGTTGTATGGGAGTACCTGCCACTTCACCGATCGGGGCAACATTATCCACCGTGTGGGGCCTGGCCACCTGCGGTTCCAGTCGGGAAACATCGTATTCTTTCACCCGGGCATAGACCGCATCAGCATCCGCTTTAACGGGGGTGAAACTTTTTGTACTATGCTCTTTGACCCAATCCAGGGTTTTCTGGTCGGCATCCATAAGACCGGCTTTGGCTCCCATCTCGATAGCCATATTGCTGATAGTAAAGCGGGCCTCCACCGACAAGCCGGCAATAGCTTCTCCGACATATTCCGCCGCCATATAAGTGGCGCCATCAGCCGTAACATCTCCAATCAGGTGGAGAATCAGGTCCTTGGAATAGACGCCAGCCGGAAGCTGGCCGTTTAAAACAAATTTAAAGGTTTCGGGAACCTTGAACCAGAGCTTGCCGGAAATCAGGCCGGCAGCCAGGTCAGTGGAGCCTACCCCGGTAGAAAATACATTGATGGCTCCGTAGGTACAGGTGTGGGAGTCGGCCCCAATTACCAGGTCGCCGGGGACTACATGTCCCTGTTCAGGCAAGAGCTGGTGGCATACTCCGTCTCCTATATCGTAAAAACATATCCCCTGTTCACCAGCAAAACTCCGCATCTGCCGGTGCAGTTCGGAGACACCTTCCAGGGGACTGGGTGCGCTGTGGTCGATAACCATGGCAATGCGGGCCGGGTCAAATACCCTCCTGGCCTGCATTTCTTGAAAGGCCTGTATGGCCAGAGGCGAGGTTCCATCCTGCCCCATGATGAAATCGAGTTCGGCTACTACGATGTCATTGGCTTTAACATCCCGGCCGCTCTTGGTGGATAAAATCTTTTCCGCAATTGTTTTCCCCAAAGCAATCAAAACCTCCTAAAATTTTTGATATACAATTGAGATATCATTGTGCTATCTGGCTTTCCCGTACAGTTCTTCATATATATACATCAACTCTTTGTCAAAAAGGGAGCGTTTCAATTCAATGGACATTTCCCGAACCCGGGCCAGAATTTGGGCTGCCTCTGTATCGTTGAGCTCAATATTGTATTCACGGGTAAATTTTGAGCGGACGGCAGCTGTACCTGAATGCTTGCCAATTACAATCTGTCTTTCCAGCCCGACTTCTTCAGGGCTGAATACTTCATAAGTAAGCGGGTTTTTCAATACCCCGTCACCGTGAATACCAGATTCATGGGCGAAGATGCCGGAACCTACTATGGGTTTGCTGACGGATAAAGCCCGGCCTGAAGCCTGGGCCACATATTCGGCTACTTCCCGGAATAGGGTGGTGTTATAGGTAAGATTCACATTCATCAGGTATTTGAGCCCCATGATAGTTTCCTGCAAACAAGCATTACCCGCTCTCTCTCCCAGCCCATTGATAGTAACGCCGACATAATTGGCACCGGCATAAACCCCGGCCAGGGCGTTGGCGGTAGCCATCCCAAAATCATTATGCGTATGCATCTCTATGTTGATACCTACGGCGTCAATCAAGGTTTTGATATAGCGAAAAGCGGACAGGGGGGTCAAGGTCCCTACGGTGTCACAAAAACGCAGGCGGTCAGCACCTGATCGTTTGGCCAGCAAGGCAAACTCGGTCAGGAAATCAATATCGGAACGAGATGCATCCTCAGCATTTACGGATATATAAAGCCCTTTATCCTTGGCAAATTTGACGGCGTCGGCCATCCGGTTCAATACATCCTGGCGCGTGGTTTGCAGCTTGTGCTCGATATGAATATCCGAGGTAGATATGGATATAGCCACAGCATCCACCCCGCAGTCCAGGGACTCTTTGATATCGGCGATTACGGCCCGGTTCCAGGCCATTATGCTGGATTTTAAACCCAGAGCAACTATCTCTTTGATGCAGTCTTTTTCAAACCCGCCCATAACCGGTATGCCGGCTTCTATCTGGTCTACTCCAATCATATCCAGGTACCGGGCAATCTGGATTTTTTCATTGTTAGTAAAGACCACACCAGCTGTCTGTTCTCCATCCCGCAGGGTGGTATCCACAATATTAACCCGGGCGCCTTCCTCCAGGAACCAATCTTTATTCATGCTTGAACGCGTCATCTATTCTCCTCCCCTGAATTTCACTTTTAAAAATATAATGTAACTGTAAAAAATATTGTTTTGCCTGTATATTTATGCAACCCTTATGCCATAAAAAGAGTTTTTGCCATAGAATCGCACTTATTTATGTTAAGAAATTCTTCATTTTAACTTTTCTTTCAATAATTTATTAACAACCGCGGGGTTGGCCTGCCCTCGGGTAGCCTTCATAACTTGACCGACAAAAAAACCAAAAGCTTTTTCCTTGCCATTGCGGTAATCCTCCACTACTTTCGGATTGCCGTTGACAATACTCTCAATAATAGCGGAAAGGGCCTTCTCATCCGATATCTGTACCATACCCTTTTCCCTTACCACTTCCGGAGCCCTCTTGCCGCTATTAAACATTTCTGCAAATACAGTTTTGGCCATCTTGCCGCTTATAGTCCCATCATCAATAAGCTGGAGCATTTCCACCAGGTTCTCCGGTTTAATTAAGCAATCGGATATTTCCAGGTTGCTCTGGTTCAAATACTTGTTCAACTCGCTCATCATCCAGTTGGCTACCACTTTGGCATCGGGATAGATTTTTATTACCCGGTCGAAGAATTCCAGGTAATCAGGAGTGGTCGTAAGTATAGTCGCATCATAATGGGGGAGGCCATAAGTCTCCACCAGTCTTTCCTGAGCCACATCCGGCAGCTCCGGCATTTGTCGCCGTACTTCTTCTATCCTTTCCCGGCTGATTCTAAGCGGGGGCAAATCGGGGTCCGGAAAATACCTGTAGTCATCGGCTTCCTCTTTGCTGCGCATAGAGCGGGTAACCTGTTTCTCCTCATCCCAGGTTCGGGTTTCCTGCAGCAACTCCTCACCATCTTCAATGGCTTCCACATGCCTCCTGGCTTCATATTCAATAGCCCGTTCCAGCGAGCGGAAGGAATTCAGGTTCTTGATTTCGGTTCTGGTGCCGAGTTCCTCCTGTCCTGCTGGTCGTACCGATATATTGGCATCACAGCGCAGGGAACCTTCCTGCATCTTGCAATCGGATACCCCGGCAAATAATAAAATCGATCGCAGTTTTTCCAGGTAAGCCCGGGCTTCACGGGCACTGCGCATATCCGGTTCCGATACTATCTCCAGCAGGCCTATACCACAACGGTTGAGATCCACCAGAGAAAAGGGAGTGGTAGTTATATCACCCTGGTGCACCAGTTTCCCCGCATCCTCTTCCATATGGGCTCGGTTTATTCTTATTCTCTTGATTTCTCCATCCAGGTCAATTTCCAGATAACCGTTTATACAAACGGGCTGGTCATACTGGGAAATCTGATAAGCTGCCGGAAGATCGGGATAAAAATAGTTCTTCCGGTCGAACTTGCAATATTCCGGTATTTCACAATTTAGAGCTATCCCCGTCCTAATAGCCAACTCCAACACCTTTTCATTCAGCACCGGCAAAGCACCAGGAAAACCTGCACAAAACGGGCAAACCTGGCTATTGGGTTCCGCCCCGAAAGCCGTGGAACAGGAACAAAAAATCTTGGACTCAGTTTTCAATTCCGCGTGTACTTCCAGTCCAATTACCGTCTCAAATTCCTTACTCATTAATTCCACCCCCCGGAACCGGTGTAAGCCGGTGATAATCAGTATTTTGCTCAAAGGCATAGGCGGCTTTTAACAGGGTGGCCTCATCAAAGGCCCGGCCAATAAGCTGCATACCCACCGGTAAACCATCATCCAAAGCACAGGGAATCGAAATGCCGGGTAGCCCGGCCATGTTTACCGGAACGGTAAGAGCATCATTCATATAAAGGGTCAGGGTATCATCAATCTGCTCTCCCAGTTTGAAAGCTGTAGTCGGAGTAGTTGGTGATACTATGAGGTCAAAATCCCGGAAAACCTTGGCGAAATCCGAGGCTATCAATCTTCTTACTTTCATGGCTTTAAGGTAATAGGCATCATAATAACCTGAGCTCAAAGCATAGGTTCCCAGCATTATCCTTCTTTTTACTTCCGGCCCGAAACCCTGAGCCCGGGATAGAGAAAACATATCTATCACATTATCGGCTTCATCATCGCGTAAGCCGTATCTGACTCCATCAAAACGGGCCAGGTTGGTACTGGCCTCAGCCGGAGCCACAATATAATAGGCCGGCAGAGCATATTCGCTATGCGGGAGCGATACTTCTTCCACTATGGCTCCCAGTTCTTCAAACTTCCGCAGGGCTTTCATCACCGCTGTCCGGATACTTTCCGTCACCCAATGCTGGAAGTACTCCCGGGGGTAGGCTATTCTCATCCCCTTTACTTCCCCATCCAAAAATGCGCAGTAATTGGGAACTTCGGTGTCGGCACTGGTAGCATCAAGTGGATCCTTGCCGGCAATAATTTTAAGTATTAAAGCGCAATCGCGTACATCACGAGATAATATACCCACCTGGTCCAGGGAAGAGGCAAAGGCCGCTACCCCCCAGCGGGAAACCCGTCCATAGGTCGGTTTTAGTCCAACTATGCCGCAATAGGACGCCGGTTGGCGAATGGAGCCTCCGGTATCGCTAGCCAGGGCAAAAGGTATTTCCCCTGCAGCTACGGCGGCGGCACAACCACCGGAAGAGCCTCCCGGGACCCTTTCCCAGTCCCAGGGATTACGACTGGGGAAAAAGGCCGATTGCTCAGTAGAAGAGCCCATGGCGAACTCATCTAAATTCAATTTACCCAAGAGTATCCCGCCCTTTTCATTGAGGAGCTTGCTGGCGGTTGATTCATAGCTGGGTACGAAATTCTCCAACATCCTGGAAGCACAGGTGGTTTTAATGCCTCGAGTACAGAAAAGGTCTTTTAATCCATAGGGAATGCCTTTAATTCCACCATATTCATCCTGCTGGTCAATCCTGCGCGCGCCTTCCAAGGCCGTTTCTTCACATAAAGTAATAAAAGCCTGCGCTTTTTCCTCCACGAGAGCAATCCGGGAAAAAAGGGACTTTACAATATCCTCGGAAGAGATTTCCCCGGCGAGCAGTTTATCCTGCAATTCATGAACCGTAAGCTTGTATAAATCCACTGGCGAAAACCTCCCTATATTATCCTGGGGACTTTGTACTGGCCATCTTCTACCAGGGGAGCATTAGATAGAATTTCTTCCTGGGAGGAACCGGGAAGGGCCTCATCCTGGCGCAGGACATTAAAGACAGGCAATATATGAATTAATGGCTCTACCTCCCCGGTGTCGAGCTCGTTCAGTCTTTCCACATAATCCAATATCAAAGTTAATTGCTCCGCAAAGGCGGTTTTCTCATCTTCGCTTAAGGCCAGACGAGCCAGCATAGCCACATGATTTACTTCTTCAGGTGAAAGCGCCATCAAGTTACCCCCTTGTCGCTTAAAACATTTATGTTCAATATTATATCAAATGCCCCAGTCTAAGCCTAATAATTTTACTGGTAAAAGGGCATGTATACAAGGATACTCCTTTACTCCTCATTAAAATAAGAACATCAGCAACGGAACCAGCAAAAGACCGGGGAGCAGGTTCGCCAAACGGATACGGGCCAGGCCCAGGGTGTTGAGCCCTATCCCGGCTATGATAATTCCCCCCAGACCGGTCAGGTTATTGATGACGGGATCAGTGAGAAAAGGCTTTAAAAACCCTGCTCCCAGGCTGATGGCTCCCTGGTAAAGCAAGAGGGGAAGAGCGGAAAAAAGTACCCCTATACCCATACTGGCCGCAAATATCATAGCCATTATCCCGTCCAGCATGGATTTTACCAGCAGTATATCATAATTATGGGTCAGGCCATCCTGCAAAGCTCCCAGTATGGCCATGGCACCGACACAAAAGACCAGGGTGGCGGAAACGAAGCCCTTTACAAAGAGATTTTCTTCCTGCCCCAGCAGCCTTTTCAGCCTTTTCCCAGTATTCTCCAGCTTGCCCTCCCAATTCCTCCATTCCCCGAAAACCGTCCCCAGAGCCAGGCTGAGACCAACAACTACCAGGCTCTCGGTCTTGAGCCCATACTGAATCCCGATTATGAGGATTAGAAGGCCCATGGCATCCTGCAGGGAGCGGGCAATGTTTTCCGGTATTCCCCGGCGCAGCAGCAGGCCAACTGCTCCCGCCGCTACAATGACCCCGGCATTTATTAAGGTACCGGTCACCGCTTCTTCACCTGCATTCCTCCCATCACAACATTAAACTGACTCTACTGCAATAAGTTACAAATATTCATTGGTTTGTATAAATATACCGCTCGCAGTCTTCGCATGGGCAACACCTGCGGCTTGTCTCGCGGCTCAAGGGGTACGCGCTAACCTCCCGTCCATGGTCGTATAGCGCTCTCGCGACGTCCTGTCGCTCGCCCCCTTTCGCCTGCTCGCCTTCGCCGGGTGTTGCATCCATGCTTCGCCAACGCTCGCTTTGTATATTTATGCAACCCTTATGCAACAAAAGAGGTTTTTGTAGTGGAACCCCTCACTCCTCACTTTTCTTTTCCCGGTGCGCCTAAGATAATCCCAAGAGGTTTAAAAAACCTGCTTCGTCCAGTATGGTCAATTCCAGTTGCAGTGCTTTGTCCAGCTTGCTGCCCGGATCATCGCCAGCCACGACATAGGAGGTTTTCTTACTGACACTACTGCTCACTTTTCCTCCCCGGCTTTCAATCATCTCGCTGGCCTGCTGGCGGGTCAGGCTGGGCAGGGTGCCGGTAAGCACAAAGGTCTTCCCCTGCAGCAGTTGCTCTCCGGCCTCGATGGCCTCCTCCCGGGTATTAACCCCCAGGTCTTTCAGATCTTCTATGGTCTCCCGGTTCCGGGGCTCAGCAAAGAAATTAACCATAGACTCGGCCATCTTGGGTCCGATTTCCGGAATGCTGGTTAGATTCTCTACCCCTAACTTATAAAAATCATCTATATCATGAATATGGCGGCTCAGAATTTTAGCGCTCCTGGCTCCTATATGCCTTATTCCCAGGGCGGTAAGCAGGCGGGAGAGGGGACGGGATTTGCTCTCATTAATGGCTTTGATTAAATTGGCGGCGGATTTTGGCCCCATTCTTTCCAAAGCAGTGATCTCCTCTTCCCGTAAGCGATACAAGTCGTCAATTCGTTTTACCATATCTTTGTTTACCAACTGTTCGATTACAGCTGAACCTAATCCATCTATATCCATGGCCCCGCGGGAGGCAAAAAAGATAAGGCTTTCCTTGAGCCGGGCCGGGCAATTGATGTTTTCGCAACGATAAGCCACTTCTCCGGCAAAACGCGCCACCTTGCTATCACAAGCGGGACAGTTTTCCGGAGGCGTTATCACCCGCTCCTCCCCGCTTCTTTTTTCGGGGAGGGAAGCGATGATTTCGGGAATTATATCTCCCGCCTTATGCAGTAAAACCATATCGCCGATGCGCAGATCCTTTTCCTTGATCAGATCAAAGTTGTGCATACTGGCCCGGCTAACTGTAGTTCCAGCCAAAAATACCGGTTCCAGCAAAGCAGTGGGAGCTATGATTCCGGTTCGCCCCACATTTATTTCTACGCCCAGGAGCCGGGTTTCCTTTTCTTCGGCGGGGAATTTGTAGGCCATCGCCCAACGGGGACTCCTAGCGGTTGCCCCCAACTCCTCCCGTTCTGCCAGGGTATTGAGCTTGACCACCACCCCGTCAATCTCATAGGGAAGCTCATGTCGCTTTTCAGCATATTCCTCAGTAAAAGCCAGAACAGCATTTATATCCGCGCAGAAGCGTACCTCCGGATTGACCGGCAAGCCCAGTTCCTGCATAAAATGCCAGGCCTCTTGCTGTTCCGCTAGAGTTTGTCCTTCCATATAAATAATGTCATAAACGAAAGCAGACAGAGCCCGTCCGGCAGTTACCCGGGGATCGAGCTGCCGCAATGAACCAGCAGCGGCATTGCGGGGATTGGCAAAAACCCTTTCCCCTTTTTCTTCTTTTTCCTCATTGAGTCGAATAAATTCCTGTTTGGGCATAAACACTTCGCCGCGCACTTCCAGCCGGGGCAGGGAATGGCGCAAGCGAAGCGGGATAGTCTTTATTGTCCTGATGTTGGCTGTTACATCCTCTCCCACCAGACCATCCCCTCTGGTAGCAGCATTCAGCAAAACCCCGTTTTCATAAACCAATGCGATAGAAACCCCATCTATTTTAAGTTCTGCCATATATGACAGCGTCCGGGCGACCCGACCTATCCGGCGGTCAAACTCCAATAAATCCTGATAGGAAAAGGCATTGTCCAGGCTTAAGAGGGGAAAGCGGTGCCTTACCGGGGAGAACTTTTCCGAAGCCTTGCCCGCTACCCGCTGCGTAGGTGAATCGGCGGTTATATACTGCGGGTATTCCTCCTCCAGCTTTTTCAGTTCCTGCATCAGGCGATCATAGCCGGAGTCACTTATTAGCGGGGCATCTAAAATGTAATAGTGGTAATCATGCTTTTGCATCTCTTCCCTGAGCTCCTTTATCCGGGAACTGACCTCCATTCCTTTACCCCCTTCCTTTTTGAACAATAGTTAAACGGTAGTTGTTCTTCCGCCTTCCGTCCTTAATCTATTTTCTCCAGCGGAGCAATATCCAATCGCAACATCCTGGTTCCCGCCTGAACAAATTCAACCACCGCAATCTGCTCCTCTTCATTCAGTTCGCTTATTATTCCCATACCGAATTTGGCATGTAAGACCCGATCACCGGCTTGAAATACTGGTTTGGCAACCTTTTTCTGCTGGGGAGAGAGCAAGAGCTCTTCCGGAATTTCGTAGAGAAAACGCGAAGGGGGGTTGCTGCGTTCATAGCCGTAGAGCAGGCGGCTCAGCGCATGGCTGAGATAAAGCCTTTCCTGGGCCCGGGTTATACCCACATAGCATAGTCTTCTTTCTTCCTCCATCTCTTCGGCCGTCTGGCTGCGATAAGACGGGAAAACCCCTTCTTCCAGGCCGGTAATAAAGACTACCGGGAACTCCAATCCTTTAGCCCCGTGAAGGGTCATGAGCAGGACATGGTCGGAATTATCAAGCTCATCGCTTTCCTGCACCAGGGCCGTCTGAGACAGAAATTCCTCCAGTCCCTGACCCCCTTCTCTTTCAAATTCCACTACCAGGGAGCGCAACTCCTGCAAATTCTCAATCCGCGCCTCGGCATCAGTCGCTTTGCTTTTCTTAAGCTCCTCGATATATCCCGTAACTTCAATTACCTGCTCCAGAAGCTCCATCAACGAAGCCCCTGATGTGACCAAATCCGTGAGATACTTCAGCATGCCATAAAAATCCTCCATGGCCGTTAGCATCTTCCGTCCTATTCCGGGAATGGATTCCGCCTCAGCCAATACATCCAACAAAGAAATCCCCCGTTCCTCTGAATAAGCCTTAATCCTACCCAAGGTTTTTTCTCCTATCCCGCGGCGGGGAACATTTATAACCCGTTCGAAACTCAAGAGGTCATTATTATTGGAAACCAGGCGCAAATAGGCTAGAATATCTTTTATCTCCTTGCGTTCATAGAACTTGCGCGCCCCCACAATATGGTAAGGTATATTACGATAGAGCAAAGCCTCTTCTAGAGCTCGAGATTGCGCATGAGTACGGTAAAAAACGGCAAAATCCTGGAAATGCCTATTTTCGCTTCGAAGCAGCTGGTTTATTTCATCCGCTATAAAACGGGCCTCCTGAAAACTATCACCGGCACAGAAGTGTACCAGCTTCTCTCCCTGCCCTTTTTGGGTATATAGCTGTTTTTCCTCCCGCTCCTCGTTGTTGCAAATCACCGCATTGGCCGCGCTTAATATATTGCCGCTGGAGCGGTAGTTCATTTCCAGCTTGATCAGCCGGCTATCCGGGTAATCGCCGAGAAAACGCTTGATATTATAGGGCTCGGCCCCCCTCCAGCTATATATGGACTGGTCGGGGTCTCCTACCACGAAAATATTGTGGTGCCGCGAAGCCAGCAAGCGAGCCCAGAAATACTGGGAGTAATTGGTGTCCTGGTACTCATCAACCATAATATATTGAAACCATCCCTGGTATTTTTCCAATACGTCCGGATTCTGTTGGAAAAGGCGGATACAGAGTACAATAAGGTCTTCAAAATCCAACACATTCAAGTTCTTAAGCCGGGAATTATAAAGGCTGAAGACCCTACAATTCCTTTCCTTTATGAAATCGGGAACAGCAAAGCTGTAAAAATACTTCTCCGGTTTTTCCAGGCTGTTTTTTGCCTGTTTGAAGATATAGAGCAGTTCTTCCGCTTTGGTTTCATAGTCGTTTTCTTCTCTAAGTAGGGTTTTGATAAGTGATTTAGCTTCCGTATCATCAATAATGCTGAAGTATTTGTCAAAACCCAATTCCTGAATATCCATTCTCAATATGCGATTGCAGGTGGAGTGAAAAGTTTGAATCCACTGGCTGTTAAAATCGGGAAGCATCGAAATCACCCGGGAACGCATCTCCTGAGCGGCTTTATTGGTAAAAGTAATGGCCATAATCCGGTGAGGAGGAATTCCCTGCTTTACCAGGTGGACAATACGGCGGGTGAGAACCCTGGTCTTGCCACTACCGGCACCAGCTAAAACCATACAGGGTCCATCCACATGAGCTACGGCTTCTTTTTGTTGTTCATTAAGATCAGCGAAAATATTTTGCATAGAATATAAACCACCTTTTAAACATCGGAAGAAACTGCTTAAGCAGTTTCAACACATTCTTTTACATCCCCAGTCCTAACCATATTTAAAATAATAACACAAAACTACTCTATCTTTTGAAAGAGAAGCTATACTAGATTAAAAGTTATTATTTTTAGCCGTCAAGGGAGGGATTAAGCCAATGAAAGTTCAGAGCCTTAATCTTCATGGTCTGAGCCTGGAAGAAGCCCAGCAAAAAACCAGGCAAAACTTGAGTTGGTGTATGCAAAACGGGGTGGATGTGCTGGATTTAAATCATGGTAAAGGATATCATAGCAGTCGCAACTTTTCCGTACTCAAACAAGAACTGAGGAGAATGCTTAAATCCGAACCCTCCTTGAAGGAATTCGGTTACAAGGTGGTGTACGGTGAATCCAACCTGCCGGTAGCCCTGACTTATGATGAAGGCCACACCCTGATAGTTGCCCGCGGGAAAGAAAATGAATATATAGGCAGCAGGAAAGAGCAGGAGAAGAAGCAGCGGATTTTTTCACCGGAAGGGCAGCAGGAAAGAAAACTACGGAAAAAAAGAAGTAAATATAAATGATGATTCCGCTGCAAAAAGTTATATTTATGCATTAACTTGCATAAATATTCCGCTCAGCTTCCTTAAACAGCGACCACAGGGAACATCAGGAGTGTCCGTAAGGTACAGGGTGAGGGATATATCGACCGACGACCTTTTCATCCCTATGATATACCTATTCTATCCAGATAATCATGTATCTGTTCAAAAGCCAGTCCGGCAATGAACCAAAAAGGAGTATAATCCAAGCGTACAAAGCCATCCAGGCTGAAAAGCGAAGCACCGCTATAGTCCCAGGGACAAAACCCCAAAAATATCTTCAAGAGCCAGCCACAGAGGTATTCAATCCCAATGATGAGGGAGGCCCAAATAAAGCCCCGTACCGGCCAGGGGGCAGAACGAATGCGATCATGAAAAGGCTCCAGGAAAACGGCCAGTCCATATATGGGAAACATCCACAGGTAGGTATGGGCACCCAAGCGCCATGAAGCGTTCAAGAGAGAGCCCATTCCCGTAAATAATATTTCCGTAGTCCATCCCAGGATCCCATAAAGCAAGAATCTCTTTAACATGTTTATAGTATGTGAAATTGAAAATAACTTTAAGCATCAGAGGAAACTGCGGAGCTGTTTCAACACAGCACTGTTTTTTCCCGTGGCTTTCTTATCCTTCTGCTTTTTGCCTCTCTATCCATAATTTTCACTTTCTGTTTTTATGTTGCATAAATTGAATAATGGGTTATGGCAAGAGGGGGAAGTGCCTACTGCAAGGATTCCAATTGTCAGTTTCAACCCGAAGAGTAAGGAGGTGCTTAAAGGTGCTTAATCGACTTAATATAGCCGTACAAGTAATAGCCGTCTTCATTATTATCTCTATTTTTAGTATTGTTGTCGGGATTGTAGGAGTAAAGGCCAATGATAAAGCCTTAAAACACCTGATAAAAATTGAGGATGTTAATTTCCCCAGCGCAGAAGAACTAGCAAAGATTGCTCTGTCCCAATCGATGGTCCTTACAGCTGAACGAGGCTTAATCAATAATGATATGTTAGAGTCTAAACTGCATCAATCCCAGTATGACCGCATTGAATTGGAAAAACAAATAGCCCAGGAAGCAATTAAGAACTATCTAACCCTACCCCAGGCAAGTGAAGAAAAACAAATGTGGGAGCAGTTTCTTCCCCTTTGGGAAACATGGCTTAGCCATAGCCAGCAAGTGGTGCAAATAGCCCGGGAAAAAGATGCCTTATTAAGCGAACTGGGAAATCTCGATGCCCCACAAATAAAAGAAATCAATACTACATTGCTTAATGCATCCCTGCAATCCAGGGAGAGTTTTCTAAAAGCTCAAGATAGTTTAAATACTTTAATAGATATTAATACCCAGGCTGCCCATAATGAAGGAGTAATTGCCAAGCAGGAAGTAACCCTGAGTTTTCGACTAATGCTTGGCGGGATGTTCCTTAGCATTTTACTGGCTCTTATTTTAGGATACTACCTACTCAGAACCTTGCGGCAGCGTTTGGTCAACCCGGTTAAGGATATGGGTGAGATAGCCCATCAGGCTGCTTCAGGTGATCTTTCCGTAGATATAGCAATTGGTTCTAACGATGAAATCGGCCAATTGGCAAAAGCTTTAAAGAACATGATTTTGCAGATAAGAGGAATTATTAGCGAGGTAAGCGAAAAATCCAATTATCTTAGCAGTTCAGCCGGACAGTTAAACGCTAATTACCAACAAAGCACAGTTCAGGCCAACCAGACTGCTACTACTATGGGAGAAATCGCTTCTGCAGTCTCCCAGGTAGCAACCAGCGTTCAAGAAATATCCCAGGTCTCCGTTAAAACCAGTGATTTTGCCAATAACGGAAAGGAAGGGGTAGCAATTATCGGCAGTCAGATGCAGGCTATAACAGACTCCACTACACATGCTTCCGATGTTATCCATAGCTTGAGCCAAAAAGCAAAGGAAATTACCCAGATTGTTGAGCTTATAAGCAGCATCTCTGACCAAACCAATCTATTGGCTTTAAATGCGGCCATCGAAGCCGCCCGGGCTGGAGAACAGGGGAGAGGTTTTGCCGTGGTGGCGGAAGAAGTACGAAAGCTAGCTGAGCAGTCGGCCCAGGCCGCCAAAAGAATAAAGGATCTCATTATCTCTATACAGCTCGAATCGCAAAAAGCCGAAGAAGCAATGGCCTTTGGCTCGCAGGAAGTTGAAGCGGGTAACCGGGTGGTAAATGAACTTAAGGAATCCTTTAATGCTATAATCGAAGCCGTTCATATCCTAAGCGACCAGATTCAAGAAGCAGCCTCAGCAACTGAGGAAACTTCGGCAGGCGTGCAGGAAGTGGCGGCCACAGTCGAAGAACAAACGGCATCCATGGGAGATGTTGCGTCAGCAGCGGAATCCCTGGCTATGCTAGCTAAAGAACTCAGTGAATTGGTAAAAAGATTCAAATTGTAATTTTGCTATTACCGGCTACTGCATACGGTGCAGTAGCCAGGTAATCCAGCACATTCCTCAGCACCTGCAACCCATTCCCATTGTCGGCAGTAAGTATTGATTCCGGGTGGAATTGGATTGCCGCCATCGGCATTTCTCGATGCTCAACCGCCATTGCCACCCCATCTTCACTGATTGCGCTTACTTGCAAACAATCCGGCAAGACGGCCGCATAAAGAGAGTGGTAACGCCCCACCTGGAACTGCCGGGGCAAAAATTTCCAAAGGGGCGAAGGTTGCGAAACCGTCAGCAAAGAAGCCTGGCCATGGCAGGGATAAGGCAATTCCTCCACCCGTCCCCCAAAGTATTCCACTATACCCTGCAGCCCGAGGCAAACCCCAAAAACCGGAATAGATCGTTTAATCGCCAGATCAATCGTCTCTTTCAACTGGAAATCATCCGGGCGGCCGGGGCCGGGGGATAAAAACAGCAGGTCGAAATCCTGTCCCTGGCGCAGGCGTTTCCGTGCCAGGGGAGCCCGGGCAACCCAAACCTCAGCTCCCAGTTGTTTTAAATAATTGCTTAGAGTGTGAACAAAAGAGTCTTCATGATCCACCAGTAATACCCGGGGTGCTGGTTTTTCCAGCTGTAAACCCGGCACAATTAAAGGCCGCCGGTCAGCAGAAGCTCCCTGAATGGCCTTGAGCATGGCCGCCGCCTTGACCAGGGTTTCTGCCTCTTCCTCCTCCGGTATCGAATCCATCAAGAGGGTAGCCCCCACTCGAATTTCCGCCAGCTTATTCTTAATCCTTATGCTACGCAAAGTCAGCCCCGTGTTTAGATCACCATTAAAGGAAAGGTAGCCCACCGCTCCCCCGTACCAGCCACGCGGCGACTCTTCATTTTCCTCCAGCCACTTTATCGCGGCCCGCTTGGGGGCTCCGGTTACGGTAACCGCCCACATATGGGTAAGGAAAGCATCCAGGGCATCAAAATCCGGGCGCAGTATCCCTTCAACATGATCAACGGTATGGATTAAATGCGAGTAAAGCTCTATCTGGCGCCGCCCGATGACTTTGACCGAACCTGGCTCACAGATCCTGGACTTATCGTTACGATCCACATCCGTGCACATGGTAAGCTCGGCTTCATCCTTGCCGGAATTAAGGAGTTTTCTGATCTGCAACGCATCTTCAATGGCATCTTTTCCCCTTTTTATGGTACCGGAAATGGGACAGGTTTCCACCCGCCTTCCCTCCACCCGCACATACATTTCCGGGGAAGCACCCACCAGCTGTTCATCGCCCAAATTTATGATAAAACCATAGGGGCTGGGGTTAATTCTTTTCAAGTTTTTAAATGCTTCCGAAGGGGCGATTGGGCAAGGCTCCAACAGGGAATAGGAGGGCACCACTTCAAACAAATCCCCCCGCTGGAAAGATTGTTTGGCCTTTTCCACCAGAGCCGTGTAATGACCCGGCAGCGGCTGCTCCTGCTGCCTGTTCGATACTTCGGGGCAAATATTCTCCTGGCTGTATTGCGGAATATTCATTAATTCCCCACTGCTTCTAAAGCTGTAGTTTAGCTGGTAAGCCCGGGCCATACGATGATCTACCACCGTCAGCTCATCAGGCAGGTAAAGCAGCAAATCGCACTGCCCCTCGGGGCGGGGGCGCTTTAATTCCATGGGTTCGAACTGGTAAACCAGATCATAGCCGAAAGCTCCGTAAAGTCCAAGGAAACAATCATCCGGATAGAAAAGGTATCTTCGTATTACCCTTATAAGCGAGAAAATACTGGCCTGCCGGCTACGCTCCTCTTCCCAGCAAACCTCAGGGCTTTTTTTTACACTGCCTTCTATTTTATTCTGCTTTAGAAGCAACGCAGTAAATTCTTCCCGGCCGCGAAGCTCTGCATACAAGCCAAAGAGCAACTTCAAACCACTGCTTTTCAAAGCCTCAAGGCAAAAATCCCTACCCTGAGCGCGCAGTTCCAAACAAGGATTGAGAAATCCGATGTCCCACTGGCTATACCTGCCGGGATAATCATAACTGCTGGAAAAAAGGGCTCCCTTTTGCCGGTCAATTTGCTTGATTATGGGCTCAGTAGCCCCTTTAAGTTCAATGCTGCGTACCCGGCGTTCTATATCAACTCCCCCCTCACTTGAGTAGCGCAGGGAGCGAAAACCCGCCAGATGCTGGGAGATATTATTCATTCAACTTTCATCCTCTCTTCTGTCAGACACTCAAACCATAGCTCTTATCCTCTCGGTCAGAGCCGCAAATTGCTCCGGAGTGAGGGATTGCTCTCCATCGGACAAAGCCTCTTCAGGATGCTGGTGTACCTCAATCATCAGGCCATCGGCACCAGCTGCCATCGCCGCTCGGGCTACGGGAGCCACCAGCGAGCGCCGCCCGGTAGCATGGCTGGGATCCACTATTACCGGCAGGTGAGACAATTCCTTGACCAGAGCCACCGCCCCTATATCTACCGTATTTCGAGTCAAAGGCTCAAAGGTGCGTATTCCCCGCTCGCAAAGTATGACTTTTTCATTGCCAGCATCCATTATATACTCGCAAGCCAGGAGCCATTCCTCAATGGTAGCGGCCAGACCGCGTTTAAGCAGCACCGGTTTGTCTACCCGCCCGGCCTCTTTAAGCAGGGAAAAATTCTGCATGTTACGGCTGCCGATTTGGATAAGGTCACAATGGGCAGCTACCTGATCCAGATCGCGCGGATCCATAACTTCTGAAACCACCGGCAAGCCGGTAAGCTCCCGGGCTTCGGCCAGAATCTTTAACCCCTCTGTCCCCAGGCCAGCAAAAGAATAAGGGGAGCTGCGGGGCTTAAAGGCTCCCCCGCGCAGTATATCTACACCCATTTCTTTTAAAATCAGGGCAATTTCCAGGTATTGCTCCTGGGATTCTACCGAACAGGGGCCGGCAATTATGGTGCAGTTTCCATCACCTATACTTATTTCCTTGCCGGCAGTTTTTATTTTAATAATGGTATTATTCTTGCTATCAGGACTACGGGACGCCAGTTTACAAGCCAGCATGATAATCCTCCTTCCAGATACCCGGCACCTCTTTTGTTATTAACCCCTAACAAGCACCAAATGAAATCCGCTTCCGTTTTTCCGCCCCTTATCCCCACTCCTCACTTTTCATTAACTTAACAACTTAAGTGCCTGGCACCTCTTCTCCAGCATTCCGGGCAGGAGGGCGGGGCGGGACTCGTATTCTTCAATAATCTGGGCCAGGGCGCTCCCGATTACTACTCCATCTGCCTGCCCCCGGAAAGCCCTGACCTGCTCGGGCTGGGATATGCCAAAACCCAGGGCCAGGGGAGCCGTGCTTACTCTTCTTACTTTTTGCAGGTAATCCTTGATTTCCATCTCCGGCAGGGACCTAACCCCGGTCACTCCGCGTACCGAAACGCAATATATAAAGGCAGGGTCCAAATCCGCCGCCATCTGTATCCGCGACAAGGTACTGCTGGGAGCCAGCATAGGAATCAGCTCCAGGCCCTGGCCGGCCAGCCTTCCCAACTCATCCAAAGGCAGATCTGGTACTATCACCGCGTCTACCCCCGCTGAGCGGCAATCCCCGGCAAATCTGTCCAAACCCATTTGCAATATGGGATTGTAATAGGAAAAAAGGATAAGCGGCAACTGGCAGGCTGCCCGCACCCGGGCGGCAAAATCCAGCCCCCGTTTCAGGTTCAGTCCCAGCCTTACCCCCCAGTGATGAAATCTTTCTATCACTTCACCGTCAGCCAGCGGGTCCGTGAAAGGTACCCCCAGCTCCAGCAAATCACAGCCCCCTTGCTCCAGAGCCCGGATACAGTCCAGGCATAAATCTTCATCAGGGACTGCTGCCATAATAAAGGCTATCAGGGCCATTTCTTCCTTTTCCCTCAGTTGAGCCAATCTATTTCTAATTTCCATTCCCGACACCTCCCAGCAAACGGGCCACTTCTTCCACATCCTTGTCTCCCCGGCCGGATAGATTTACGACCAGGCTTTTTTCTTCTTCCAGGGCTGCGGCTATTTTTAAGGCATAAGCCACTGCATGGGCACTCTCCAATGCCGGGATTATTCCTTCCATCCGGCAGAGCTGCACAAAGGCATCCAGAGCCTCCCGGTCGCTCATCTGAACATAGTCCACCCTTCCTCTTTCCCGTAAAGAGGCGTGTTCCGGTCCCACTCCGGGGTAATCCAGACCAGCGGATATGGAATGGGTATCCATCACCTGCCCGTATTCATCCTGCAGGAGACGGCTGAAGGCCCCGTGCAATACCCCGTCATTGCCCCGGGAAAGGGTGGCACAGTGCTGACCCGGTGCCGTACCGCAGCCTCCGGCTTCCACCCCCAGCAGTTTTACCGGGTCCTCCAGGAAAGGATAGAAGATTCCCATGGCATTGCTGCCTCCGCCTACACAGGCGATAATGCAGTCGGGAAGCCCCCCCTCCTGTTCCTGGAACTGCCGCCGTAGCTCCCGGCCAATCACCGCTTGAAAATCCCGGACCATCATGGGATAGGGATGAGGGCCGACTACCGAACCTATTACCATATGGGAATATTCAAAACTGCGGATGTAATCGCGAAAAGCTTCATTGGTAGCATCCTTCAGGGTTTCACTGCCTTTTTTTACTCCCCGGACCTCCGCTCCCAGCATCTGCATACGAAAGACATTCAGCCTTTGCCTTTCCATATCTTTGCTGCCCATATATACCGTACATTCCAGGCCGAAAGCCGCCGCCGCCGTTGCCGTTGCCACTCCATGCTGCCCGGCTCCGGTCTCGGCTATGAGCCTTTTTTTGCCCATTTTACGGGCCAGCAGGGCCTGCCCCAGGGTATTATTAATCTTATGGGACCCGGTATGGTTGAGATCCTCCCGCTTGAGAAATATCCGGGCTTTCCCTGCGTTTTCGCTCAGGCGGGAGGCAAAATACAGGGGCGACTCTCGGCCCACATAGTCCTTTAGATATAATTGCAGCTCTTGCTGGAACTTCTCATCTCCGGCCAATTCCCGGTAAGCCTCTTCCGTTTCCATCAAGGCCGGTATCAGGGTTTCCGGTACGAATCTTCCCCCGTAGCGGCCAAAATAACCACGTTCATCTGGGTACATCATTCCAAGTCCTCCTTCAATTAAATTACCCATGTGCTATCACTGCAAAAAGTAATAAATATGCATTAGCTTGTATAAATATACCGCGCAGCCACCTTAATAGCGACCGCAGGGTTTGTAGGGAACGACCCCCGTGTCGTTCCGAATCAGGCTTCGCCAACGCTCGCTTGTATATTTATGCAACCCTTCTGCAACAAAAGGTTTTTGTAGCGTGGTCTATGCTTTTTAATGCCAGTAAGCACTTTTTCTTTAAGTGGCTTGCTCCTGGACTATATTTATAAACTCCCTTATTTTAGCCGGATCTTTGCCCCCGCTGGGGTATTCTACCCCGCTGGAGACATCCACCACCAAGGGTCGCAGCTGGTGGATGGCCCGACCAACATTTTCCGTATTCAGGCCCCCGGCCAGAATAATTCTTTCCTGCCTGGCTATTTCTTGCAAAAATGACCAGTCAAAACTCTCTCCCGTACCCCCGTAAACACCGGGGTGATAGCTGTCAAAAAGATAAGCCCAAGGACGCCATCGCTTGAGCTGCTCCAGCTCCAGGCTGCCCCGCACACGAAAAGACTTGATAACCGGTACGCTCACCTCTTCCAGGTAAGCGGGTTCTTCATCTCCATGCAACTGCACCATATCCAGGCGGCAGCTGGCTACAATGCGGCGCAGGTTCTCCGCTTCTTCATTTACAAATACCCCGATTTTCAGGATACTCTGCCCTAATTCCCGATTTATTGCTGCAGCTATATCCACTTCCAGCCTACGGGGGGAAGGGGCAAAGACCTGACCTATGGCCCAGGCTCCAGCCTCTCTGGCCGCAATCGCCTCCTCCAGACTGCGGATTCCACAAATCTTAACCCGGGTCATAAGCCTTCCTCCTGCTGGTATGATAAAATTTCGCGCAGTTTGGCTCCGGGGTCCGCTGCCGTTACCAGGGCTTCCCCTACCAGGACAAAATCACAGCCGGCACTTTCCAGCAAGCGCAGGTCGCTGGCTTCCTTGATACCGCTTTCACTTACCTTCAGGTATGAATCAGGTATCAAGGGAAGCAAATCCAGACTGCTTCTAATGTCCACAGAAAAGTCCCGCAAATTTCGATTGTTGATACCAATTATTTTTACCGGTAGATCCAGTGCCATTTTTATTTCTTCCCGCCCATGGGTTTCCAGCAGGGGTTCCATCCCCAGTGCTGAGCATTTTTCCACCAGAGCCAGCAGGCTATCATAGTCATGCAAAGCGGCTATTAAAAGCAATAAATCAGCTCCCATTTGCCGGGATTCATATATTTGCACTTCATCGATTATAAAATCCTTGCGCAATACTGGCAGCTTCACCCCAGTTTTTACCAGCGGCAGGTACTCTTTCCTACCATCAAAGAATTCCTGCTCGGTAATTACCGATATCACCGCAGCCCCATTGGCCTCATAAGAACGGGCCATTTCCAGAGGTGAGAATTCCCTGCACAGCAGACCTTTGAGCGGTGAAGCCTTCTTTATCTCCGCGATTAGCTGCAGCTTCCCTCCAGAATCCCGGCTTAAACTGATTTGCCGGCTTGTTTCACACCTGGCCTCTACCTGCGCTATATCCAAGGACTCCCGCAACCGCTTCACTTCCTTTAATTTCCCCTCAGCAATGGTCTTTAACATGCCAAGATCCGATCCCGGCTAAAGCTAATCATCTTCTGCAGGGTCTCCATACTCTTTCCGGCATCAATGGCTTCGGCGGCCATTTGCATTCCCTCCTGTATATTTTTCGCCCGGCCTGCTGTCAATAAGGCCGCTGCCGTATTAAGGATTACTGTATCTCGATATGGCCCTGGTTCACCTTGCAGAACTTTGATAACGAGGCGGGCGCTGGCAGTAGCATCGCCACCCTGAATTGCGTCCAATGAAAAGCCCCCTATTCCCAATTCTTCGGGGTCGATATCAAAAACCTCCAGCCCATGTTCACCCACATCGAATACCCGGGTTTTTCCTTCCGGGCTGATTTCATCCATCCCATTAAAAGCATGAACCACCAAAGCCCGTTTCCGCCCCAGACGCTGAAGGGTGCCGGCCACGGCTTCCTGTAGGTTCGAGTCAGAGATTCCTAAAACCTGGTAAGAGGGGCGACAGGGATTTAACAATGGTCCCATAAAGTTGAAAATGGTAGCGATGCCCAGGCCGCGCCGCAAGCCCCCCACCTGTTTGAGAATGGGATGGTAATGCGGGGCAAAAAGGAAGGTAATTCCTGCCTTGTCCAGCAACTGCCGGGCTTCATCCGGTTCCAACTGCACCTCTACCCCCAGGGCCTCCAAAACATCGGCACTGCCTACCTTGCCTGTAACCGCCCGGTTGCCGTGTTTGGCCACCGCTACTCCACAGGAGGCCACCACCAGAGCGCTGGCCGTAGAAATGTTAAAAGTTCCCAGACCATCGCCTCCGGTTCCGCAGGTATCCAGTACTTCCATTCCACAGTCAACCATTTTGGCTTCTTCATAGAGGGCCTGCACAAAGCCCGTTAATTCCTCCTGGCTCTCCTTACGGGTGCGCAGAGCACTCAAAAAGGCAGCCGCCTTTATCTCGGGAATATCTTCATGCAGCAGCATCCTGGCGGTTAAATAAGCCTCCTCACTGTTGAGATAATCTCCCTCCACTACGCTTTTCAAATAACGATCAAACATTTTTCTCCTCTCCTCTCGTCTCTTCTCTTCTTTTGCCCTTTTATTACATTACTCTGCTATTATTTCTTCTTATTGCCCCATACCCACAAGCATCAGCATTTCTACATCATACTTGTTCATGCTTTATTAGATGGACGAGTACAAGGCATAGGGGATTCTATTCTCATAATGAATGAAATGAATGGCTTTAGTTCGACCGGATCAAGCAAGTTTATGGCCCGAAGGCCAATACTGCCCATCCTTGGCCAGCCAAAAGATGATTGGAAGCAGGGCTAATGGCAAAATGCTGGATGCTTGAGGCAGGCGAAGGCTGCCCGCTGTAAATATGCTTGGAGATATGGTGAAAGAACGAGCAAAAGCAGCCCGGAAACTCATGCAGCAATAACTGCATTCCCGGATTTTGCTTCTGCCTTTTTTCATAGTTTTTAAGAAAGGAAAATAAAAACCAGCACCGAATAATGTGCTGGCATAGAGATTCTTATACCGGCTCATCTCGTCACTCTCTTCTCAACTAATCTAATCTCATCTCATCATATTTGATTTCACTAAATAATATTATCAGCTCAAGGGCAAGAATTTGTCAAGTAAATTTTGGAACCGAGATCTCATCTTCCTTAGCTTAATACTCAATTCCACGCCGCGGGTGGCCATTAATATCAAATGGATGTTTTACTTTTTCGATGCGGGAAACCAAGTGGGCGATGGCAATGACTTCCGGCAGAGCGTTTCTACCGGTTAAGACTATTTCCATACTGCGCGATGCGTTTTCTAGCCATTTCAAGAAATCCTCATAAGGAAGCAACTCCAGTTCCAGAGCAGCAAAAACTTCATCTAGAATGAGAAGATGAATACTGCCCTCCCGAACTGTGTTCTGCGTTAGTTGCCAGGCCATAGTCGCTTTTTTCCGATCATTCTCCGTCAATCCCTCCGGACTAACCCAGCATTCAGCACATTCATCGCATTCCATAAAACCACCCTTAATAAGGGTAGCGTGGGGACAGCTTCTTCCAAAAGAAAAGACCTCTATGCCCAATTTCTTCGCTGAGCGTAGTTCGCCGGCAAAAGTATTACCCTTTAAAAATTGAATAATACGAACCCGGCAACCGTGACCGGCCGCGCGCATAGCCAACCCAAAGGCAGCAGTACTTTTCCCTTTACCTTCACCAGTATATACTTGTAGCACAGCCTGACATCCCCTGTTATATTATCCCCTTGCTCTTGACATAGCGGGTTATTTTTTTATCTTCAGCCAGTACCCTTAGTTTTCCTTCATTATCTTTAATGGTTTGCATTAACTCGATTAACCGGTCAATCAAGCTGTATTCATATATTTGGACTGAAGCAAAATCAAAGGTTACTTGTAAAGGTTTTTGGTTGAAAAAACTCTGTAGAGCATCTAGCAAAGGTTTAACATGACCACTGGCAAAACTCTGTTTTATTGTTACCCGAACATTAGCATCATGAGCCTCTATATAAAAAGGATACAAGACCTGCTTGTCCTCCAGAGTAGAATGCTGCGGGGATGCAGCAACAGCCTTGCCCACACTGGCCAGGGCAGCATTTACTACAGAAACAACCTTATCCGGAGAAAAAGGTTTAATTATATAATTACGGGCTCCGCTTTGGATGGCTGCCATAACCATGTTTTTTTGATCCATGGCACTGATCATGATAATTATTGCGTCTGGATACTGGGAGACAATCTTCTTAACTGCAGCCACTCCATCCATTAGAGGCATACTAATATCCATGGTAATCAAATCAGGCTGGTTCTTTTCATACTCTTGAAATGCTTGCAAACCATTTTCGGCCTCAGCGATTATTTCATGGCCAGCCCTGGTTAGTATTATCCTGAGATTACGTCGTATAAGCTTGGAATCATCAACTATTAATATTTTGGCCATTATAACCTCCCCTTCGTCAATGACCCGATACCCATCTGAACAGCCCGGTTGGCATATCCGAAAACAATAAAATTCGAACCCCTATGATTTTAGAAGAAAAAACAAAATTTAATGAAAACCTATGCTTTTGACAATAACATAATAGTCCCTTTATTGTTATTCTTTAAGCATCAGAAGAAACTGCGGAGCAGTTTCAACACAGCGCTGCAATGAGGCGGGGGATTAGAACCCGACGCCTGTTTTGTTAATAGGAACCCGGCCGATTAAAGAAGCGGGGGCATATTTCACCTCGTTATAGGCAAGAATATATTTCTTCTTGGGATATAAGGCCCAATCTAAGTCTACCCTCTTCGAACAGGAAATCGCAGGTCCATATATCAGCCTGCAGGTGCTTGATAGCCGTCTGGTCGGAGTACAAGGTAACCGGCACTTCCAGCATTACCAGTTCACTTATGCCAGGGAAAAGCTTGATGGAATTGCCCAGTATCATGTTCGCACATTCAGCCAGAACATCTTCAACGAAATCCTCTTCCGTCCCACTCTCGATTTCATCCATAGTCATCGCCTGCACCAAATACCGCCCTAGTTCTTCATCCACACTCAGGATAAAATAACTTCGGACAACCCCTTTAATAGTAATAAAAGCAGTAATCCGGAGCAATTCCTGCCGCTTTTTCCTTTCCACCTCGGTAGAATGCAATAAGTTAATTCCAATCTCCCGGGAAAAAAATTCCCGGGCGGTTTCCAGCAGGGGATTAATTATTTCTTCAATAGAAAAATCTTCTATATCTATCTTATCATGAGCGGGAAGCCAAAAACAAAATCTTGTACCCCGATCTTTTTCGCTGCTGATTTCTACTTTTCCTCCTAGTTTATCTAATTCGGCCTTCACTGCTGGCATTCCCATACCCCTGCCGGAAATACTGCTAACCTCTTCTTTAGAGGAAAGGCTATCTGCAAATATCAACTGCAGTGCCTCTTCACAAGATAAACCTTCTATATATTCTTCGTCATAGATGCCCCTATCCAAAGCCTGTTCTTTTAATAAATTTATATCTATGCCTCGCCCATCATCAGATATAACTACTGCAATACCGCCATCTTCTTCTTTAATATCACACGAGATAATTCCATATTCATTTTTGCCCAGCTCCAGCCTATCTTCAGGAGACTCCAAACCATGGTCTATGGCATTGCGGAAAACATGCAGCAGGCTTTTACAAAAATCATGATAATAATCGCTATCTACCAGCATATCTCCGCCAGTTATTCTCAGCGGTAGAAGACTTTTCCCCAGCGATTCAGCCAGGCTGGACACGCTTTCCGGATAGGAACGCAACAACTCCTTAAAAGGCCTGAATCTCAAGCGCTTAATATAGGGCAATAACATTTTGCACTCCCAGGGAGCCAGGCAAGTGATTATCTTTTGTTTTATCTCCAGCAGCTTTTGCTCATCAATTAGCAATTTATTATCATGTTCCAGGAATTCCTCACCCAGTACCTCTTCCAGTAAAGATATATCCCTGGCCATTGCCTCGAATAGTTTAAACGAATCGAGAAAATCCTTTATTTCTACTGCTGACATCTCCCGCAATTCATCGCGGCTGGCAGATATTTCTGATTCGCAATCATGTAGTTGATTAAAGAGATAACCCATTTTCATCTGGGCAAATCCACCTTTGAAAGTATGTATCTGCCGATAAATTTCTGCTATTACTTCATCCCGGGGAAGGTCACTATCCAGCAATTCCCCTATGCCATGGATACAAAAGCGTTGAAAATCGTTTCGGTATTCCAGAAAATCATCTCTATTGGCTACTACTTTTACCACCATTTCCAGTAGCTCTCTTTCCTCCTCCATCTGCTTCTCCAGGCAGCGTTTTTCCGTAATATCAGTAATAATTAGCATAATACTGTAATTATCTTTTAGGCGCCGATTAGCTATAACTTTATACTCCAGCTGAATATGGCGGCCATTTATCATGAGCTCTTCCGGCAAAAGGGAAAGGTAAACACCCCTGCGGTATTCATCTTCTTCCCCAAATATGGTTTGAAGAGCATTCTCTAAAAATTGTTTTTCGGCTTCATCACCGGGAAATATTACCCTGGGGAAATACTGCCCCGCTATGTCAAAACCGAATATCCGTTTACATTCCGAACTATACTCTTGATTAATCTGCAAATCAGAGCCAAATGAGAGGAAACCCTGACCGGCATTGTCTAAAAGATTCCTGATAGCAGCCGTTCTCTCTTCAACCTTTCTCTCCAGTCCGACATTATATTCCTGGATGATATCCGCCATGCGGTTAAAATTATTACTTAGTTCACCCACCTCATCAGCGGAAGTAACCGGGGAACGTGCAGAAAAATCCTTATCCGCAAAACGCCCTACGGCTTGATGCAAGTCTTCAATGGGACGGAGCAAGCTCCGCACCACCGGTAATATAATGATAAAACCAATAAAGAGGGAAATGGCCAGAGCCAGGGCAAAACCATACCATAACTTTTTCAGGGGTCCGAAATATTCCGAATGTGGGATAGCAATACCAAAGGTCCATCCAGTCTCCTTGATTTCGCTTAAAGCAAAGCACCTCTTGCTATTATCGTAATCCTTTAGTTCAATAATCGGGTAGCGTCCCTCCTGGATTTGCTCTGTTAGCGGGCGATACAAACCCTGCATAACCTGGGAAGCATTTCTCGACTCCGAGGCCAGCGGCTGAAAATCCGGATGAGGATGAACTATGAAATTATAGCAATCATCCAGTAAGAAACTGTAGTGTTCTTTATCAATATGTACATCTTGAGCCAGTTTCATTACATCGGTAAGCAATATGTCCGCAGCCAATACCCCCAGCAACCTGTCGCCATCTCTTATCGGATCGGCCAGGGTAATAACCATTTCTTTGGTGTCGGCATCCAGGTAAGGGGTTATGTAGACTAATTTATTGTTTTTTACCGCTTCTTTATACCATTCCCGCGTACTTGCCTCATAATCTTCCGGTGGAACCCATCCGGTAGCACAAACCATTTTCCTATTACTATCAGCAAAGCCGATATAATAATCTATGACACATGAATCGCGTCGTTGGAATTTTTCCATGAGGTAAAGAGATAAATATTCATCGGAAAAGTCCCGGTTTATTTCGATGTCCTGGGATATAGCGTGCAGAACCCCCGCTTGCTGCATAAACCAGTTGTTCAGCTCGGAAGCATACCTGTTTACAGCTTCATGAGCTACCTGGTTGGTTTCTTCTCTGACCAGAATATAGGAATTATAGTAGCTAACCAGGGATACCACTAATAAGCAACAAAAACAAACGGTAAATACTACTATAATAAATCTGCTTTTTAGGCTATTGCGCATGAACACCGTCATCCCTGCCCTCTGTTAACTTCGCTTACAAATCTGAATACCTAGAGGCATTTTCCATTCTTTCTCCATTGTTATGCTTTTTCCCTGCTTTATCACCGCGAACTTTTGGAAGCAAAAAGAACGTCCCCTTGCTTCCTTCTTACCCAGAAAATAATTAATTCCTGGCAACGACCTACTCTTCCACGGCTTAACCGCAGTACCATCGGCGCGGGAGAGCTTAACTGCCGTGTTCGGCGACGGCGACGATGTCTCGCCTAGTGTCGACAAATAGAAGCCCGCAGGACTGACTGGCGACTATGGGAACGGGTGTGGCACACCCGGAACAAAACAGAATGTTGTAATTTTGCTTGCTTTTTATGTTCTACTCCAGAAAATAATTAATTCCTGGCAACGACCTACTCTTCCACGGCTTAACCGCAGTACCATCGGCGCTGGAGAGCTTAACTGCCGTGTTCGGCGACGGCGACGATGTCTCGCCTAGTGTCGACAAATAGAAGCCCGCAGGGCTGACTGGCGACTATGGGAACGGGTGGGGCACACCCGGAACAAAACAGAATGTTGTATTTTTGCTTGCTTTTTATGTTCTACTCCAGAAAATAATTAATTCCTGGCAACGACCTACTCTTCCACGGCTTAACCGCAGTACCATCGGCGCTGGAGAGCTTAACTGCCGTGTTCGGGATGGGAACGGGTGTGGCCTCTCCGCCATTGTCACCAGGAAATTTTATTGCTTTATGAAATTCTTTGGAAACTGCAGGGGAAAGAAAGTTTTTAAGGTCAAGACCTCGATCTATTAGTACCGGTCAGCTTAATGCATCACTACACTTACACACCCGGCCTATCAACCACCTGTTCTTGATGGGATCTTACCTCCTCTCGGAGTGGGAGAACTCATCTTGAGGTTGGCTTCGCGCTTAGATGCTTTCAGCGCTTATCCGTCCCAGACATAGCTACCCAGCGATGCCTCTGGCGAGACAACTGGTACACCAGCGGTCTGTCCATCCCGGTCCTCTCGTACTAGGGACAGATCCTCTCAATTCTCCTGCGCCTGCGATGGATAGGGACCGAACTGTCTCACGACGTTCTGAACCCAGCTCACGTACCACTTTAATGGGCGAACAGCCCAACCCTTGGGACCTTCTCCAGCCCCAGGATGTGATGAGCCGACATCGAGGTGCCAAACCTCCCCGTCGATGTGAACTCTTGGGGGAGATAAGCCTGTTATCCCCGGGGTAGCTTTTATCCGATGAGCGACGGCCCTTCCACTCGGTACCGCCGGATCACTAAGCCCGACTTTCGTCCCTGCTCGAGATGTCTCTCTCACAGTCAAGCTCCCTTATGCCTTTACACTCTTCGCGCGATTTCCATCCGCGCTGAGGAAACCTTCGGGCGCCTCCGTTACTCTTTGGGAGGCGACCGCCCCAGTCAAACTGCCCGCCAGACACTGTCCCTGACCCGGATTACGGGCCCAGGTTAGAATCCCAGCAATTAAAGAGTGGTATCCCACCGTTGACTCCATGAGACCTGGCGACCTCACTTCTTAGTCTCCCACCTATCCTGTACATCAACTACCAAAATTCAATATCAAGCTGCAGTAAAGCTCCACGGGGTCTTTCTGTCCTATCGCAGGTAACCGGCATCTTCACCGGTATTACAATTTCACCGAGCCCCTCGTCGAGACAGTGCCCAGATCGTTACGCCTTTCGTGCGGGTCTGAACTTACCAGACAAGGAATTTCGCTACCTTAGGACCGTTATAGTTACGGCCGCCGTTCACCGGGGCTTCGGCTCAGTGCTTTGCTTGCGCTAACACTTCCTCTTAACCTTCCGGCACCGGGCAGGCGTCAGCCTCTATACTTCATCTTTCGATTTGGCAGAGACCTGTGTTTTTGTTAAACAGTCGCCTGGGCCTGATCACTGCGGCTCTCTCACGCTCATATATGTTAAACATACTCACGCTAATAGAGCACCCCTTCTCCCTAAGTTACGGGGTCATTTTGCCGAGTTCCTTAACGAGGGTTCTCTCGCGCGCCTTAGGATTCTCTCCTCACCTACCTGTGTCGGTTTTCGGTACGGGCACCTGTTACCTTGCTAGAGGCTTTTCTTGGCAGTTTGGACTCAGTGACTTCGCTACTATATTTCACTCCCCATCACACCTCAGGCTTTTCAATGGGCGGATTTGCCTGCCCATTACCCTACGTGCTTGGACGCACTCTTCCATCCGTGCGCTTCACCTATCCTCCTGCGTCACCCCATCGCTTATAGCGGCTTCAGGTGGCACTGGATTCTCAACCAGTTGTCCATCGCCTACGCCTTGCGGCCTCGGCTTAGGTCCCGGCTTACCCTGGGCGGACGAGCCTTCCCCAGGAAACCTCAGGTTTACGGCGGGCAGGATTCTCACCTGCCTTCTCGCTTACTCATGCCAGCATTCTCTCTTCCTAACAGTCCACTGCTCCTTTCGGTACAGCTTCTGCCCATTAGGAATGCTCCCCTACCCAGCGCGCTACGCGCGCTGCCAAAGCTTCGGTACTATGCTTAGCCCCGTTACATTTTCGGCGCAGAGCCACTTGACCAGTGAGCTATTACGCACTCTTTCAATGGTGGCTGCTTCTAAGCCAACATCCTGGCTGTCTGTGCAGCTCTACATCCTTTCCCACTTAGCATAGATTTGGGGACCTTAGCTGTTGGTCTGGGCTGTTTCCCTCTCGACTATGGACCTTTTCACCCACAGTCTGACTGCCAGGTAGCACCTTGTGGTATTCGGAGTTTGGGAAGGTTCGGTAACCGTGTAAGGCCCCTAGCCTAACCAGTGCTCTACCCCCTCAAGGCTCTTTTCCTGACGCTAGCCCTAAAGCTATTTCGGGGAGAACCAGCTATCTCCGGGTTCGATTGGCATTTCACCCCTATCCACAACTCATCCACGTACTTTTCAACGCACTCTGGTTCGGGCCTCCACGATGTGTTACCATCGCTTCACCCTGGCCATGGATAGATCACCCGGTTTCGGGTCTACTGCATTAAACTATATAGCCCTATTAAGACTCGCTTTCGCTGCGGCTCCATCCTTCTTGAACTTAACCTTGCTTAATACAGTAACTCGCTGGCCCATTCTACAAAAGGTACGCAGTCACACTTGGGAAGTGAGAGGTGAGAGGCGGGAGGTGGGATTTTGTGATGAAATCGGCTGTGCCGATTTCTTCCCTTTTCTCACTTC
This sequence comes from Syntrophomonas wolfei subsp. wolfei str. Goettingen G311, assembly GCF_000014725.1. Lineage (GTDB taxonomy): Bacteria > Bacillota > Syntrophomonadia > Syntrophomonadales > Syntrophomonadaceae > Syntrophomonas > Syntrophomonas wolfei. The sequence goes on along the minus strand of NC_008346.1, from coordinate 420,493 downwards.
TAACTTCCCACTTCTCACTTCCCAATAGTGCTCCTACTGTTTGTAAGCATACGGTTTCAGGTTCTTTTCACTCCCCTCCCGGGGTGCTTTTCACCTTTCCCTCACGGTACTCTTCTCTATCGGTCGCCAGGTAGTATTTAGCCTTGGAAGGTGGTCCTCCCTGCTTCCCACCGGGTTCCACGTGTCCGGCGGTACTCGGGGTCTCTGCTCAGAGATATATGCTTTTCGCTTACGGGGCTTTCACCTTCTGTGGCTGAGCTTTCCAGCTTATTCAGCTAAACATATATTTTCTTACTCTGTGACCATACTGCAGTATGGTCCTGCAGACCCCTCAACCCCATACAGGCAACGGCTGCAGCCTTTACACCTGCATGGTTTGGGCTCTTTCCCTTTCGCTCGCCGCTACTTAGGAAATCTCGCTTGATTTCTCTTCCTCCGGTTACTAAGATGTTTCAGTTCACCGGGTCTCGCTCCTCTTACCCTATGTGTTCAGGTAAGGGTGACAGAGGTTCGCCTCTGCCGGGTTCCCCCATTCGGATATCCACGGATCTATGCTCGCTTGCAGCTCCCCGTGGCGTTTCGCCGCTTGCCGCGTCCTTCTTCGCCTCCTGGCGCCTAGGCATCCACCATACGCTCTTTTTATCTTGACCTTTGCGAGAGAACTTTCTCATTTTGCTTTGCGAAATAATTTGCATTATCTCTTTAAAGCGGCAATGAAATTGTTCCTACTTTCTTTCCCTCTATGCAGTTTCCAAAGAACTGTTTATATAAAACGAACAGTCAAGACCAGAAGGATCGACCGATAGGAGAAGTGGGAGGTGGGAAGTTGGAGGTTAGACAATTTGTTGGAATTGTCTTTCGCCAATTCCTCTCTTCCACTTGTCCGGGAGGAAGCATTGCTTCTTCCTCTCCTTACTCCTTAGAAAGGAGGTGATCCATCCGCACCTTCCGGTACGGATACCTTGTTACGACTTCACCCCAATTACCAACCCCACCTTGGACGGCTCTCTCTCTTGCGAGTTGAGTCACCGGCTTCGGGTGTTGCCGACTTTCGTGGTGTGACGGGCGGTGTGTACAAGGCCCGGGAACGCATTCACCGCGACGTGCTGATTCGCGATTACTAGCGATTCCGACTTCATGCAGTCGAGTTGCAGACTGCAATCCGAACTGAGAATGGCTTTTTGAGATTCGCTTCACCTCACGGCTTCGCTGCCCTCTGTACCATCCATTGTAGCACGTGTGTAGCCCAGATCATAAAGGGCATGATGATTTGACGTCATCCCCACCTTCCTCCTGCTTGTCACAGGCAGTCCCATTAGAGTGCTCATCATTAATGTTAGCAACTAATAGCAGGGGTTGCGCTCGTTGCGGGACTTAACCCAACATCTCACGACACGAGCTGACGACAACCATGCACCACCTGTCTCTACGCTCCCGAAGGCACTTTCTACTTTCATAGAAATCCGTAGGATGTCAAGACCTGGTAAGGTTCTTCGCGTTGCATCGAATTAAACCACATGCTCCACCGCTTGTGCGGGCCCCCGTCAATTCCTTTGAGTTTCAGCCTTGCGACCGTACTCCCCAGGCGGGATACTTATTGCGTTAGCTGCGGCACAGAAGGGGTCGATACCTCCTACACCTAGTATCCATCGTTTACGGCGTGGACTACCAGGGTATCTAATCCTGTTTGCTACCCACGCTTTCGCACCTCAGCGTCAGGGTCAGTCCAGACAGTCGCCTTCGCCACTGGTGTTCCTCCTGATTTCTACGCATTTCACCGCTACACCAGGAATTCCACTGCCCTCTCCTGCCCTCAAGATACCCAGTTTCAAATGCAACCCCGCAGTTGAGCTGCGGTCTTTCACATCTGACTTAAATATCCGCCTACGTGCTCTTTACGCCCAGTAATTCCGGACAACGCTCGCCCCCTACGTCTTACCGCGGCTGCTGGCACGTAGTTAGCCGGGGCTTTCTAGTAAGGTACCGTCACTCTTAAACAATATTCTCGCTTAAGTTCTTCTTCCCTTACAACAGAGCTTTACAACCCTAAGGCCTTCTTCGCTCACGCGGCGTCGCTGCGTCAGGGTTTCCCCTATTGCGCAATATTCCCCACTGCTGCCTCCCGTAGGAGTCTGGGCCGTGTCTCAGTCCCAGTGTGGCCGTCCACCCTCTCAGGCCGGCTACTGATCGTTGCCTTGGTAGGCCGCTACCCTACCAACTAGCTAATCAGACGCGGGCCCATCCATAAGTGATAGCTTTGTTAAGAGGCCATCTTTACTGTACTTAACATGCGTATTGTACAGCTTATGCGGTATTAGCAGCCGTTTCCAACTGTTATCCCCCGCTTATGGGTAGGTTGCCCACGCGTTACTCACCCGTCCGCCACTAATCTGAGAAGTGTGAGGTGAGAAGTTGCTCTGTGAGGTAAGATCTGCGAAGTTGGATGTGAGTTCTTTTGAGGAAATTGGCTTCGCCAATTTCTATTGATTCTCACTTCTAACCTCTCACTTCCCACTTCTCAAACAACCTCTAACCTCGCACCTCCCAAATCCGTTCGACTTGCATGTGTTAGGCACGCCGCCAGCGTTCGTCCTGAGCCAGGATCAAACTCTCCAATAAAAGTCTATCCTAGCCATCGTCTGGCTTTTTTCTCGTTGAGCCGTTAGTTAAGTCATCTTTTGACTTTCCTAACTTTTTCGCACTTCTAGTCTTGCTGTTCAGTTTTATCAAGAACTTTGCGCTGCCAAGCTTCCCGCTTGCGCGCAAGAATTATAATATCATCCACATCGACAATTGTCAACATAAAATGAAAAACAAAACTCTGACCTGAATACTAAGGATGTAACAGGGGATAGTTATTGCTTTGTACCAAATGAAAGCAGTATGTATATTATATTGGGAGGTATATTATTATAGAAGAAAAAGACAAGTTTTCTTTTGCAAAACTTTTTTACCACAGAAATGTCCTGCTTACTTTTAAGCATCGGAAGAAACTGCGAAGCAGTTTCAGCACAGCGCTACAACGAGGCAGGGGATTAGAAACCACCGCCTCGTTATATTTGTCCGGTATACAATTTTGCCGGTAGGTGAATTTTTACCCCTTAATATAAATTAATGAGCTGTATCCTTGCTAGTAGCTTGCTATCATTACTTAAAATATAATATAGTAGGTATTCACTAAAGATTGTTGCTTTGCAAGACCTATAATAGTACGAGGAGTTATAGAGATGAAGATTGGGGATTTTTCAGAAATTCATGGTGAGATTTCTGGTGCTATTGCTGACCTGGGGACTTTTCTACCTTATGTACTGGGCGCTATTATAATTGGTGGGCTGGATGCCAGTAGTATTTTTATAACTTTTGGCTTGATGTATATCTTTACTGGATATTTTTATCGTATTCCGATTCCGGTTCAACCTATGAAAATTATCGGTGCAGCGATATTGGTACACCATTTGACTGCTGGAGAAGTAGCTGCGGCAGGGATTATGATGGGTTTAACTTTATTCATCCTGTCTATAACCGGTTTGGCAAGTAGATTGGCTGGTCTGACGCCGGATAGCGTAACCCTTGGTATCCAGGCAGGTTTAGGTGTTAGCCTGGCCATGCTGGGGATAAATTATATAAAAACCGATTTGCTGCTTGGTCTTATTATAATGTTGTTCATGCTTTTTCTCTTTCAAAACCGGCGGTTCCCTGCTTCTATAGCGGGGGTGGTGGGTGGAACTCTGCTGGCATTTGTCCTGCACCCGGAACTTCACTGGCCCGGTTTGCAATTGGGGTTTTATTGGCCCCACCTAATTTTACCTGCCTGGACCGATTTTGCCCGGGGCTTTACCCTGGCTTATTTACCCCAGTTGCCCCTTACTTTAACTAATTCCGTTTTGGTAACAGCCATTTTAGCTCACGAGCTTTTCCCAGAGCAATCAGAAAAAGTAAATGAAAGAAATCTATGCCTGACCCTGGGCATTGGCAATCTCCTGGCCGCCCCTCTGGGTGGTTTTGCCATGTGCCATGGTAGCGGTGGACTGGCAGCTCATTATCGTTTTGGTGGTAGAACCGGTTTTACCCCAGCCTTAATGGGAATAATTCTTCTATTTACCGGCATATTTTTGGGACCTGCAGGAGTTGATTTGTTACAGGTAATTCCCCAGGCCGTACTAGGTGGTCTCCTCTTTTTCAGCGGAGTAGACCTGGTTCGAGGAGTGCAGGATTTTGGAGATAAAAAAACTTTGTTCTGTTTTGCGGTAGTATTAATAATCAGTATTGCTGTGAACCCAGCGATTGCCTTTATGGTCGGTTTAATACTTCATTTCCTGTTTAATAAAGGTTGGGTAAATATCTAATTTTGTTAAAACTATTTACCTGTGGCCGTGGGGAGCTTGTCTATAAAAAAATGCTCTTATGGAAATACGAAGGAAACAATCTACTCTACTCTGGCGGAAACCTTGTCAGACTTGGTTATTCTGGCCTAGATTCAGGAATTAAGCAGGCTCCCGGTGAAATGGAAAAAGATCATTCCACAGTAAAAAATCAGCAATACTCCCAGGAATGATAAATAGGGAAGAAGAAAGACAATCGTTAAACCCAGTGCCATTAAAAAAACAGCCATAAAATATGCCGGTATATAATTGGAAGCTACCTGATTCATCATGTAAAATATCTCTTTAAAATTAATGGCGTCCATAGGATAATGATCTTTAAGGTAGTTGGCAATAGCCAGAGGAATAATCATTCCAATGGCCAGGATGATAATAGATACCAGAAAAACACCCACCATGGGGATATGCAAGAGGAGGAAGGCTAAAATCAACGGCACTAAGAAATATCCCAGAGAGATTAAAAAAGCTATAATCCCTTCCCGAACAAAATCCTCCCAACGCTCCCATTCAGGTAAGGACTGGCGACCAGCCATCCCAAATTTCATACATTCCACAAAATAACATAAACTAAGCAGATTGAGAACCGGAACTATAGAGATGACACAACCTAAAAGGATTTTTTTAATCCAGTCTTCATCACGAAAAGGAAACCTTATATAATGATAAAAATTCATTAATAACCCTCCCCCTATTATATTATTATAGAACAGGGACAGGATTATGTGTAAAAATTGTGAAGGGGGCTTTCCCCCCTTTACTTAAGCTGTGGTTGACGCTCCTTGTACTGGTCTTTTATTTGATCAACTTTATCTGCCCAAAATTGAATTTTATACATGGCATCATCTTCCATAGCAGAAGCTACTTTTACCACTTCTCGATCATTAATTTGCACACCTATATTATAGAAGCCTTGTTCATCAGAACGAATAAGCAATCCAGGAATGCGATCCTTCTCTAACAATCCAACATTAAATTCTTCCAGGCTCATAATAGGAGTTTCGTAAGCCTCGACTTTTGACATCATGATTCCCCCTTTCGTAAAGGTATTTGTAACCAATCCTCTGAAAATACGGGAGAGAGGATTTTCAGGAAGAATAATTACCTAAATCACCCTCAAATCCATATCTTCTTTGTATTTCCTGTATCTGTGGTACCCACATATGAACCCGTTCATGGACTTCACTATCTTTAACCTGGTCTATTAATAGTATCTGATTGTTGCCCAGTTCAATTCCGATGTTGTAAACACCCTTGTTGGTGTCAGAGCTTACCAATAGACCTTCGTATTCTTCTTTGGCATAAAGACTGTTTTGCAAAAAATCATCCTTACTCATGATTTTTCCTTTTTTATTATGCATCGCTTTTCCTCCTTTTCTATTAAGCTTCTACTGATGTACCTGCGGGAAAGGACTCGAAATTTCCCTTTAAAAGAGATTGGTCTACTCTTTTATTTAAGAAAACATCTCTCAGTAGAATCATACTTTTGCTTTGAATATTATCCCCTCCAGACTATTTTTTATGTAATCTTAAATCCACAAATAATGCGCTGAATAATAAAAGAATTTACAGATTTGAGCTATTATAAAATCTTGAACAATATTTTTGCACCTTTATCCCTTCATTGCCATATTATTGCAATTAAATGGGGAGGGGTTGGGGCCTATGAAAAAAAGATTTTTTAAATATGTAAAAAAGCCACTCTTAAAACTACCCGGTCTATTTAAAAAGACAACTTCATTAAGCTATAATGAGGAATTGCTTATTGTCGCCCGAACTTTATTACGGGTAGTGGATTTGATAGACCACTATACCTGTTCCCATAGCTTACGAGTCGCCAGTTTGGCGGATTGCATTGCTGTAAAAATGGGGCTAAATGCAGAGCTCAGGAAAACCCTGCATGATGGAGCGTTACTTCACGATGTTGGTAAAATAGGGGTTGGTAAGCATATACTCTGTAAGGAAGGCCCTTTAAATGATGATGAGTGGTTATTGCTAAAAAGGCATCCGCTTATTGGCTATGAAATGTTGGAAAACATGGGATATTCGACCGGAGTTTTAAGTATCGTTCGGCATCACCACGAACATTATGATGGGAAGGGTTACCCGGATGGCTTTAAGGGAAGAGAAATTCCCTTTTTGGCCAGGATAATAAGTGTTGCAGATAGTTTTGACGCTATGACTACCAAACGCCCTTACCATCCAGCTTATTCCACTTACAAGGCACTGGAGGAAATAACGCAATGTTCCGGTTCCCAGTTTGACCCTGATGTAGCAACAGCGATTAATAAAATAATAATATAGGGGATAACCCGAAAAACTGGTTATCCCCTCTTTTGGCCGCTGCCATTTGGTGGATTCCTGTTAAGCAAAGTATCACTTTAACCTCTAAAAGCGGTGATGGGTTATACGTAAGGGTAAATTAAACTTGTGGGTAATGGTATTACCCACCTCCTCAATATCATCAAGGGTAACATCAATTACCAGGCATTTTAACTTGGCATAAATCCGGTAAGCGTTATCCAATTCCTCAGCCACCAGGTCATCCAGGGTCTCAATGTCATCTGGCAGTTCAAAACTCCGGAACCTTTCTTTGCGCAATTCCATAAGGGTATCGATATCAATGGTAAGTCCAACCATTGGAATCCGACCCTTTAAATCAACAATCTCTTGCGGGATCTCAGTATCCATAAGTATCGGATAGTTGGCCACCTTTATCCCCAGGTTGGCTAAATGCATCGAAAGTGGGGTTTTTGAAGTTCTGGGCAATCCGAGGACTATCAAATCCGCTTCATGAACGCTGTCAAGATTCTGTCCGTTGTCATGTTCAATGGTATACTCTATGGCCTTCATACGGTTGAAATACTGATCATCCATCTTATGGGTTAATCCGGTAATATACTCTGGTTTTTGTCCGGTTTTGAATTGAATTGCATCAAAAAGAGGAGCCATAACATTAACCGCGATAACCTGTTTTATCCGGGCGGTTTCATCCAGGAAGCGCGATAATTCCGGTTTTACGATGGTATAAATGATAATGGCATCATTCTCAACCGCCTGATCAATTATTTTTTCCACTTGTTCTTCCTTGGTTACCCTGGAGAAACGAGTAATATTCCGATCAAGATTGAACTGTAATACTGATGCCACCGCGATTTTTTCTGCGGTTTCACCTACCGAATCAGATACTGCGAAAATATGCAACTTATTATCTGCCATAATATCGTCCCCCTTTAGACGTTTTACTTTTCCCCTGATTCATTTCAGTCCTTAATAATTCTATTCTACAAAACCCAGAGCTTTTCCTCTTTTTAGTCCCTCCAAATAGCTCTTCTTTAAAATACCTGCCCTTGGCTTTTTACCCAATCCCTATGACCACCGGCTGCGCCAAGCAAGTAATAAAAAAGTTACTATTACTACTCCCGCCCTTAAATACCAGTATTATTTTATTCCACGATAAGGTAATTGTACTTGTTTCAACAAATTTGCCGGTAAAGCGTATATTATTTATGAGTTGAACAAATAGATAAGATAAAGTTATTCTAAATAGCTGTCTAAAACCATAAATTAGTGATATTATTACTATAGTGGGGTTGGTTTCGAGGTGATAGGGATGGAATCGTTTGAATCTGTCTTTGCGTTGGTACTAGTCATTTGTTTGGGTTTAGGTCTGGTAGCCTCTATAGTAGGTGTTTTTCTATTCAATGGTTTCGACTGGTGGGATAAACTCTAAACCTCACTAATAATATCTTATTGAAAACGCTTATAAAATATTAAGCTTTCTTCTCTCACAAAGCAAGGTTTACATACAAATTCCCATGTAAATTTACGAATCGGGTTTTTTTAAGCATCGGAAGAAACTGCGGAGCAGTTTCAACACACCGCTGCAACGAGGCGGGGAACCCGCCGCCTGTTTTGTTAATAGGCGACTGCTTAGGGATATATTTCACCTCTCGTTATTTGGGAATTAGAGATGTTTTTTGCTGCCACTATAGTATTGCCTCATCTGAGTGAATACTCAAACTTCTATTACCCTTTTGCGTGACCTTTAATGCAACCTGTTCGATAATATCAAGTTCAATAATGATTAACCCTGAACTCTTTTTCCTTTCTCCTTAATAAATTACTCCTTTCCAACTCCTTCTTAAAACGTGTCAGTCCCGGCTTCCAAGCGGGTTATTTCACTATATTATCCCCCATCTCTTTAAAATAGCAGTTTATTCCCTAACAAATATCATTTACAATTAAATAGAATCTTTTCTTTATTCGACAAGTTCAGGTAGTCTGCTGGGAGAATTTCGACTATCTCGATTTGAGAATTAAATTTATTCAAAATGGGGAGGCCTTTTCCAAATGGGGAAAAAAACTGAAGGAAGTAGCGTAATAGTCGTGACCTCAGGCAAGGGCGGTGTAGGAAAAACTACCACTGTAGCCAATGTTGCCAGTGCTCTGGCGCGGAAGGGTTATAAAATTGCAGTTATGGATCTGGATATAGGGCTAAAAAAGCTTGATCTTATTCTAGGCCTGGAGAATCGTGTTATCTATGATATTATTCAGGTAATAGAAGGGGAATGCACTCTGAAGCAAGCCCTGGTGAAAGACAAGCGTTTTCCCGAACTCTATATGCTGCCGGCAGCCCAGACCCGTAACAAAGATGACATAAAGCCCGAACAGGTGCAAGAAATCTGCCGGCAACTCCGGCCAGAATTTGACTTTATTTTTATCGACTGTCCTGCCGGCATAGAACAGGGTTTCAGGAATGCTATCGCGGCTGCTGATAAAGCTATAGTAGTAACTAACCCAGAGGTTTCCGCCGTAAGGGATGCTGACCGCATTATCGGCATGTTGGAATCAGCCCAGTTCCAGGACATTCAACTGGTAATTAATCGCCTACAGGCCAGTATGGTTAGAAGTGGTGATATGTTGAGCATAGATGATTTGATGGAGCATCTTTGCATCAGCTTGTTGGGTATAGTCCCGGAAGATAAGAAAGTGCTTATTTCCACCAACAAAGGTGAACCTATAGTATTAAATGAGCATTCGGAAGCTGGACTAGCCTTTAATAATATTGCCAACCGCCTCCTGGGTCAGCAGGTAGATTTCCCGAGCTTTGAGGAAGATTCATTATGGGGGAAAATCCGCAATCTGGGACGCAACCTTTTCTCTAAACAATAAGGGAGGGATAATAAGTGTTGGATTTTTTAAAACGGGTCTTTGCAGACAGTTCCAGCCGTAAGCAAGCCAATGATCGCTTGCGCGTGGTTCTAACTCATGACAGAACCGGCACCTCCTCCCGTTTGATGGAAACCCTGAAAGAAGAAATTTTAGAGGTTATTTCCCGGCATGTAGAAATAGAAGGACGCCCCGAAGTCAAGATAATTCGCGAAGGCCGGCACTCAGCACTGGACATAAACATTCCTTTAAAGGGTAGGTAATAACTGGATATGGTTAAAATAAAAGGTTTAAACGGTAATTTAGTATTCATATTCGGCCCGGGAAGTTTTGATGAATACCTCAGTTTTTTGGAGGAGAAATTAACTGCCAATAAACAATTGTTTAGCGGTTCCCGGGTGATATTCAAGGGAGAAGAATTGAAAAAACTTTCTCATTCCCAAATCGCTTCTCTACAAGAACTCTGCCTGCGGCATGGGGTGATTATGAATAACAATGCAGTCACTGTAAACAAAGGTAGTTCTAAGGATCTGGTAATCTACCGTAATCTGAGAAGCGGGCAAAAATTACGCTCCGAAGGCTCGGTAATTATTTGGGGCGATGTCCATGAAAGCGCCGAAATATTAGCAGCCGGTGACATAATTGTTCTAGGTAAGTTAGACGGGATTGCTCATGCCGGTTGTTATGGGGATATGAACCGCTTGATTTTTGCCCTCAGCCTTTCTCCCGGACAGATTAGAATTGGAGACCGGCTTTCCCGTTCTCCTGAAGATCCAGATAAGAGCCCCCATCCCGAAATAGCTTTCTGGGATGGAGAAAACATCTGCATCAAAGCCTATTCCTCGCGTAGTGGTTTGCGAGGGTAAGAAGGGTATCTGAATTGTGAATTTATCTTATGAATCTCACCCGCTTGAAGAAAAAAAGCCCCGAAGAATCTTCTCCGGCATAAGCCATAATAGATTCTTTATTCCTATCCTGCTTTTTTTGCTCTTGCAGGGTCTGGTTATGCTGGGTTTCTTTACCCGCAGTGACCTGGGACTCTATGACGCCTTTTTCCGGCTTAAGGGAGCTTCAAATCCCGGCGAAAAAGTAGTAATAGTGGCCATAGACGATTCCTCCATCTCCCGCCTGGGGCCACCGGCCTGGCCCCGTTCCGTTCACGCTCGTTTGCTGGAAAAACTGAAAGAGGCCCGGGCGGTAAGCTTTGACCTTACTTTCAACTCTGCTCAGGAAGCCCGTGAGGACCAGGCTTTCGCCTCAGCCATTCAAAAACATGGCCAGGTAATACTGGCAGCCAAGTTTACCTTTGAAAAAGATGAAAGTGGCGAACTGGTTCAGGGTTTTGAGCCCCCCCTGCAGGAGCTCATGTCGGGTGCCGCTGGCCTGGGCTTTGTCAACACTCCAACTGATATCGACCAGAGGGTAAGACGCTCCACTCTGGTCGATGTTAATTACTTCGAAGTTCCCTTTCCCAGCCTGGCCATTGCTACCGCCATGGTAGCCCAGGACATTAGCTATGAAGAACTTAAACTAGAAGCAGATCGTCTACTGCTGGGGAAAACAGAAATACCGTTAAGCCCACTAAACCAGGCTATGGTAAAATTCTGGGGACCGAAGGCCACATTCAAGACTATAAGCTATGCCGATGTTATAGAGGAAAAAATCCCCCCCGCCTATTTCCAAGACAAAATTGTTCTTATCGGAAGCATTACACCGGAGGATCATGACTTTGTGACCACCCCCTATACCACCAGCAATATGGTAAAGGGCGGAGCCCTGGACACCCCGGGGGTGGAAATACACGCTTCCATTGTCCAGACTTTTCTAGAAGACAGCTGGTACCGAGAGGCCGAAAAGCCTTTTAATATGGCCTTTCTTTTGCTGGCAGGCCTCCTCACTTCACTGGTGGTCAGAGGACGCGGTCCCTGGAAGGGGCTAATTGGAACTGTTCTGGTAACCCTGGCAAGCATTGCTCTGGTTTATGGTCTGTGGGAATACCAGCGAATATGGCTCAGCCTGGCTGCTCCCCTGGCCCTTATCTTGCTGACTTATGTGGTGGTAACGGCCACCGAATTTATTCGAGCTGAACTGGGAAGACGTAAAACCAAAGCCATGTTTTCTCGCTACGTTTCCGCCGATGTGGTGGATGAACTCTTGAAAAATCCGGATGAAATTTCCCTGGGTGGCAAAAAACAGGTGGTTACTATCATGTTCGCAGATATCCGCGGCTTTACCGCCTTCAGCGAAAATAAGGACCCAGTGGATGTAATCAACCGGCTCAATGAATACCTGACTGCGATGACCGACTCCATTCAAAGCCATGGCGGCACCCTGGATAAATACCTGGGAGATGGTCTCATGGCCTTTTTCGGAGCCCCGGTCTATTTTGAGGATCATGTGGAGAGGGCCATCAAGGTGGCCCGGGAAATCCAGGTTAAGGTGGCAGAATTAAATCATAAGTGGGCTGAACAGGGCGCTGTACCTCTGCTGGTAGCCGTAGGCATCAACACCGGTCCGGTGGTGGTGGGCAATGTAGGCAGCCCGGAACGGATGGATTATACACTAATAGGAGAAGATGCCAACCTGGCTTCTCGAGTTGAAGCCTTGACCAAGCTCTTTGAAACCCTGGTATTAGTTTCCGAGCGCTCCTACGATCTGCTTCCAGAAGGGGAAACCAAAGCTTCTCTGCATTATGTAGGCGAAGAACTGGTAAAGGGTTTCACCCATCCCATCAAGGTTTATTCATTTACTGATTTGGATTTGCATTTTGAAAAATCTCAGGATAAGGGCTTTAAGTAATCCCGGGGGTGTCAAGGGGACGGTTCTCTTGACACCCTACGGGCGCAGCGAGGAAATCAAGAATACAACCAGGCTTATAATAGCCACCCCAAAGCCCAGCACCCCCAGAAAGCTATATTCTTCAACCCAGGCGGCGTGATTGGCCTGCAGTATGAAGGAAGAGCCTATCAAGGCTCCGGTTATTATTAAACTGGCGCTGAGGCGGCTTATTAAACGGGAAATTCCATGATAGGCTTTATCACTTAAATCCAGTTCCATTCTCACTTTTAACTGTCCCTCACTGGTTCTCCTGACCAGTTTGTTGAAGTTGGAGGGCAGGGCAGCCAGGGGCTTTATATCCTGGTAATATTTACGGCGAATATACTTGTAGACACTCTCCGCTTTAAGCCGCTCTTCCAGTACTTTATTGGCCAAAGGGCGGGCGGTTTCCATAAAATCATAACCCGGATCGAGCTTCTTCCCCACTCCTTCTACGGTAATAAGGGCTTTCATCAGCCCGGTCAAATAGGCCGGCATTTTCAGCTGGTGACGATAGGAGAGATCCATAAGCTCATTGCGCAGGCGATTTATGTCCAATTTTCCGATGCTGCCGGAAACGCTTTTGATCAGGTCGGCAAAGTCTTCCTGGAAATCCTCTATATCATCCAGGTCACCCACTATGCCCATATCCTGCAAACTGGACATGGCTTTGTCCATATTCTGTTTACTTATGGCCAGAAGCAGTTCCCCCAGGTGTATCAGACGAGTCTCGCTCAAGGAGCCGATTTGCCCGAAATCAATAAAAGCTATCCGGTTTTCATCCAGCAGCAAAATATTGCCCGGGTGCGGGTCCGCCTGGTAGAAACCATGTAGGATTATCTGGGAAAGAAAAGTTTCGGTTCCCAATTGGGATATCTTTCTCCGATTCCAGCCCCGTCTATCTATTTCCTCCAAATCACCTAGTTTAACTCCGCTGAGATATTCCTCAGTCAATACCTTGCCGGTGGTGTATTCCCAGTATACCAGGGGAATAACCACCCGCTGGTCATCGGCGAAATTCTGGTATACCCTTTCCGTATTGCGAGCCTCACGGGCATAGTCCAATTCCCGCATAAACATCCGGGAGAATTCCTCCACCATATCCTTTATGCCGAGACGGCGGGCCTCAGAAGAACGTAGTTCAGACAAATGGGCCAATCCCAGGACTATCTCCAGGTCATTTTGAACTATTTTCTCAATACCGGGTCTTTGTACCTTTACAATGACCTCTTCGCCGCTTTTTAGTCGGGCCAAATGTACTTGTCCAATGGAAGCGGCCGCCAGCGGCTCGGGATTGAATTCGGCAAAAACTTCATCAGGATGCCCCAGTTCGCTAAGCAACTGCTTCATTAGTTCAGCATTAGGCATAGCTTCAACCTTATCCTGCAAACGTTCTAATTCTTCTATATATACCGGGGGTAAAAGATCAGGGCGGGTACTCAAGACTTGTCCCAGTTTAACAAAAGTGGGGCCGAGTTCCACCAAAGATTGCCGCAATTTCTGGGCCAGCAATCTATCTCCCGGTCTCTCGGCTACCAGTGTCGGGCGTTCCGCCAGGGGAGTGAGGCTGTCCAGACCCAGGCGTTGAATCATATAGCCAAAGCCGTTCTTAACCAGCACTCCCACAATCTGCTGGCGCCGTCTAATATGTCTGATTCGCTGCAATAATCCCAAGAGCAAACCTCCTTAAAGCCTGGATAAGAATTGGGACAGGGGTTCAGGCTGTTTTTAGTATTCTACTATAAAAATATATCATATATCATGGGGATGGTTCTTCTGATATATAAAAAGAAATTGCTTGTGGCCCTTACCCCTCACCCCTCACTTTTCTTATTAATCTTTACTGTATTTTGAGCAAAATATTGCAAAATATAATATAATAACCAAAAAACTAAGGAGGTTTTAGCCGATGAAAAAAGGAGTATGGTTGCTGATTATCGTCCTGCTTTTGGCCGGTAGCTTTATTTTCTGGAAACATGGCGGATTAGGTCCGGAACCACCAGCGCAAATTACCCTGATTAACCCGCTGGGCCCTACGGTTATTCCGGTAGCGGGCATTAGTTCCCAGCAGGTTATAAGCGAAATGCCTATTACAATACAATACTGGAAGGATACGGATGAGGCAGTGGCCCTTTTAGCCTCCAAAAAGGCGGATTTTGCGGTTTTGCCCATCAGCGCTGCTGCTAATATTTATGCGCGCGGAATCAATATCAAGATGCTGGGGGTACATGAGTGGAAGGTTTTTTATTTACTAGCAGCCAAAGATACTCCTTTTGAGGGCTGGAAGTCCCTGGTGGGCAAGAGGGTTTATACCGCTCACGGCCGGGGACAGACCGCCGATGTTATAATGCGAGCGGCCTTAAGTAAGGAAGGAATAGAGCCGGATCAGGATGTAAAGATACTCTATGCTCCACCTCAGGAGATAGTCGCCTTATTCAAAGCCGGTAAGGTTGATTTTGCAGCTTTGCCCGAACCTTTCGTTACCCTGGCCATGAGCGGTGACAACGGGAAAATTGTTCTCGATTTCCAGAAGTACTGGGGGGAGAGTACGGGTAAACCGGAAAGAATACCGGTTGCCGGGCTCTTTGTAGCCGGTGATTTTCAGGAAAAATACCCGCGGGAAACTAAAGAACTGGCCCGAATTTTTGCTGATTCCACCCGTTGGAGCAACGAAAATGTAGACCAGGCCCTGGCTGTTGCTGCCGAGACTTTACCGACTATACCGCAACCGGTAATGAAGAAAGCCCTGAGTCGTATCGAATTTGAATTCATCGATAGCAGTAAGTCACGACCGGAAGTGGAATTCTACCTGCAAAAAATGAAGGAACTCTATCCCCAGGGTACACCCAAACTTCCAGATAAAGGTTTCTATTCTTCATGAAAACAGGACTGCGCTCACTGGTCGGTATCATAGTCTTCATCCTTTTGTGGCAATTACTGGCCGTAATTTTGGACAAGAGTATTATTGTCCCGACTCCAGGAGAGACCTTTGGTCTTTTCTTTCATTTGCTGCTCAGCCCGGCTACTTTACTGGCCGGGCTGCAAACCGCCTGGAAGGTTTTAATGGCCCTGGGCCTGGTATTGCTCCTGGGACTACCCCTGGGCTTAATTATCGGGCTCTTTGAACCCTTGTATGATATGTCACGGCCTATAATAATGGTTATTCAGGCAGTACCGGTTATATCATGGCTTTCCCTGGTCCTTTTCACCTGGGGTAGAAACTGGCAGGGTCCTGTACTGATTGCCTTTCTGTCTATTCTGCCCATAGCTATTCTTACTACCGTATCCGGGGTACGCAACCTGGATAAGAAGCTTCTGGAAATGGCCCGCCTTTACCAAGTACCGGCCAGGAAAATTATACATGACATCTATTTTGGTTCCTTGCTTCCTTTTATTATTGCCATCATAGATGTCAGCCTGGGACAAGCCTGGAAGGTTATACTGGTAGCAGAGTATCTTTGTGGAGACAGCGGCCTGGGTCTAAAAATATTCGATGCCCGCAGCTTTGTTGATACTCCTTCCGTTTATGCCTATACCCTCCTGGCCGTTTTGCTGGGCATTATAACCGAGAGACTGATTAAAATGGGAACAGGGAGGCTTTCGAAACTATGGGTGCCCGTTTAGAAGTCAGATCTTTATGCAAATCCTTTGGATCACTTTCCGTATTAAACAACTGGAACCTGAATATCCGGGAATCAGAACGAATTGTTTTATTGGGGCCATCTGGTTCGGGAAAAACGACTTTTTTGCGCTTAATTGCAGGTCTGGAAAAACCTTCCTCAGGAGAGATAAAACTGAGCTCACAGCGATTGGGCTTCGTTTTCCAGGAACCACGGTTGATTCCCTGGCGAACAGTAGAGGACAACCTGCTTTTTGTCAATGAGAAGGGAGATATTTCTGGTATTCTGGAGAAACTTCGCCTAAGTGGCTTTGCCGGTTTCTTTCCCGCTCAATTAAGCGGTGGAATGCAACAAAGGGTTAACCTGGCCCGGGCTTTGCTGGTAGAACCGGAGTTGCTCATTCTGGATGAAGCTTTTTCCTCCCTGGATCTACCAGTAAAAACTAGCATAATGAAAGACATCAATCTTCACTGGCAGGAAAAGCATTTCACCATTATTGCAGTCACCCATGATTTAAAAGAAGCCCTCTTTCTAGCCGATAGGATTATAATCCTCTCCCCTGCTCCATCAGTCATTGCCCGTGAGCTTCCCGTCACCCTGGGGAAGGTGCGCAGCTTTTCCTCCCCGGAATTCCTGCACCTGGAGGGGCAGTTGTTGGACATTGTTTGCTCGGCCGACCGCTAGTGCTATATTAATATCTTTTCTTATGTTATTATCGTTTTGTAATGAAATTTTTACCTTGAAAGTAAGATCGGTATTGCTTCAGGCTATTTCTCATTACTAGCATTTGGCTTCCGGTAATCCTAAAATACCAATTTGCGGGAGGAGGTTTTGGGGAAATGACAAAAAGAAATTTTGAGGTTACTTTTTGGGGGGTCAGAGGTTCACTTCCGGTACCGGGTCCCCATACTATTAAGTATGGCGGGAATACTTCCTGTGTGCAGGTACAAATTGGCCAGCGTCTCTTTATTATGGACGCCGGCACGGGAATTCATCATCTAGGACAGCAATTATTGAAAAGCCAAAGCCAAATAAGCGGGGAGATTTTCATTTCCCATACCCACTGGGATCATATCCAGGGCTTTCCCTTTTTTGCCCCGGCTTTCATAAAGGGGAATCGCTTCGTTCTCTATGGCCAGAGCAAGGTAAATTCCACTTTTGCCGATTTAATGAGAGGTCAAATGACCTACCAGCATTTCCCGGTAAGCCTGGGGGAAATGGGAGCCAGCATCGAATTTCATGAATTGGACAGTGGGAGTAAACTGGATCTAGGGGAGCAGATCCGCCTGCGTACGGTACATACCAACCATCCCAATGGCAGCCTGGCTTACCGCCTGGATTATGATGGCCGCTCCTGCTGTTACATAACTGATACAGAACACTACTCCTGTGTAGATCCGCGTCTGAAAGCTTTTTGTGAAGAGACTGACCTGATGATATATGACAGCAACTACACCGATGAAGAGTATCCCCGTTTTCTGGGCTATGGTCATTCCACCTGGCAGGAAGGAATCAAACTGGCTCAAGCTGCCGGGGCTAAGAAACTGGTGCTTTTCCATCATGATAAAGCTCGCAGTGATGGAGAAATGGATAAAATCGAAAAAGAGGCACAAAGATGTTTTCCCAACTGTATCGCCGCTCGTGAAGGATTGGTGATTAATCTTTGAAACATTATACTCCGGAAATTTTAGAACAAGTAGAAGATATTATAAATATTGGTATTGCTCTTTCGGCAGAAAAAGATAAAAACCGTCTTCTGGAAATGATCGTTAGCGAGGCCCGGAGGATTACTAACGCTGATGCCGGAACTCTTTATCTCTGTGAAAATGAATCTTTGAGTTTCAAGATTATGCAGAATGAATCTATGAACACCTTTTTGGGGGGTCGAGGAGAAAGAATAAACATCCCTCCCGTTCCATTAAAGATGGAAAATGTATCCGCTTATGCGGCCATCACCCATAAGAGCGTCAATATTCCCAATGTATACCAGGCGAAGGAGTTCGACTTTTCCGGTCCCAAGAAATTTGATGAGAGTACGGGCTACCGTACCCTTTCCATGCTGGTCATTCCCCTGGAGAATCATGAAGAAGAGGTCATAGGGGTATTGCAGCTTATTAATGCCCGTGATGAAAACGGGAAATTGATTCCTTTCGCTCGCTACTTGGAAAATGTGATTACTTCACTGGCTTCACAGGCGGCCATAGCCATAAGTCATATGCAGCTTGTAGCCGATATAGAAGAGCTGTTCAATTCCTTTGTTCAGGTGATGGCAACCGCCATCGACTCCCGCACTCCTTATAATGCCAATCATACCCGCCGCGTGGCCCTGCTGGCCGGGGAAATGGCCCGGGCCATCAACCGGCAGAGCCAGGGATACTGGGCCGGAGTATCGTTCAGTGACGAGCAAGTAGCCCAATTGGAGATGGCCGGTTGGTTGCATGATATAGGCAAGATCGCCACCCCTCTGGAGGTAATGAACAAATCAACCCGCATTGAACACCAGCTGGAGCTGGTTTTGCAACGCTTTGATTATATTTTATCCAACAGCGAAGCTGAATACCTCAAAGAAAAACAAGCCCTTCTGGCTATTAATAGCAATGATAGCCGGGAGCAACTGGAACAACTGGAGAGATCCTGGGAGGATAAGCAACACTATATAAAAGAAAGCCGCGAATTCATAATTAAGGTTGATCACCCATCCACCTTCGTCAACCAGGAAATAGTAGAGAGGCTTAAGGAAATAGCAGTTCAAAGTTATAGGGATGCTACGGGGAAGCTGCAGCCCTGGCTCCGGGATAACGAACTCAAGTGCCTCTGTGTGGCCAAAGGTACCCTTACTGAGCAGGAGCGAAAAATCATGGAAGATCATGTGGTAGTAACGGGAAAAATGCTGGAGAAAATACCCTTTACCAAAAAATTGAAAGATGTTCCTTTTTTCGCCTCCATCCATCACGAACACCTTAATGGAAGAGGTTATCCTCAGGGACTCAGCGGGGAGCAAATACCTCTGGAAGGCCGCATCCTGGCCCTGGTAGATGTATTCGATGCCCTCACTGCTTCCGATCGGCCCTATAAAAAGGCCCTGCCCCTGGAGCAGGCTTTAAAAATCCTGGGCTTTATGGTAAAGGATGGGGAACTGGACGGAGAGCTGTTGCAGTTGTTGGTTGAACAGCAGGTTTGGGAAAATTTCCTGGATCTAAGCGAATGCTGATCTGGGCTTTAAGCATCGGAAGATACACGGAGCAGTTTCAGCACAGCGCTGCAACCGGGCGGGGGATTAGGCCCCATCGCCTGTTTGGTTAGTAAGAAAATAAGATTTAGACGCAGAAGGACGCTGACCCTTCGGGCGCAGCAACCTTAATAGCAACCGCAGGGAGCATGAGCGGTACCCGCAGGGTGATTTACGCCGATACTATCTTATGAAATCTTAATAAATCAGCGTTAATCAGCGTCAAAAAATTCGCACTTGTTGCTTCCCCTATTTTCATCGGTGGTTGTGGCCCCTGGGCCATGGATAGTTAGTAAGAAAAGAAAGGAGTAAGGGGTAGGGGTAGTACAGTGTCAAAAGGACCGTCACCTTGACACCACACCTCGTTATATACCGGAATTATAGAAGTGATAATCATTTTTTCCACTGTTCTTTACCTGGTACATGGCTAAATCCGCTTTGTTGATGAGATTGCGGCTATTCTTGGCATCTTTGGGGTAAAGGCTGATACCAATACTTGCCGTCAGATATACTTCCCGTCCCCAGAACATAAAAGGATTAGCCAGAGCCGTTAGTATTTTTTTAGCAATAGTTGCAGCATCTGCTTCGCTTTTTATCTGGGGAAATATGAACAGAAACTCATCACCACCCAAACGGGCCAGGGTATCGCTTTCCCGCAACAATTCCCTCAGCCTTTCCGCTACCACCTGCAACAAGTGGTCACCCGCTTCGTGTCCATAGTTGTCATTGACCTCCTTAAATCCATCCAAATCAAGAAAAACTACCGCCAGCATCTCTTTATTACGCTGCGCCATGCTGATGGCATTATCCAGGCGGTCATAGAATAAATAGCGATTAGGCAGTCCCGTAAGAGCATCATGAAAGGCCTTAAAGCGGTTTATCTTTTCTGCTGCCCGTACCTGTTCGTATTCGCTGTCTATTTCCTTTATCATATGTTTAAGCTGCTTAACCCGGCTGTAATGACCGGTCAGGTCGGAAATCTGCAGCAGCATATATTTTTCATCATCATAGTCCAGTGGTTCTACCAGTAGATTCTGGCGCACATCCTTTCGTATATCCTCCACCGGAGCAATAAAGCAGTGGTGCAAAGCGCCGGAGAGAAACCGGCTTTGCCGGTGAAAAAGAGCCCCCTGAAAGGCATCGAGACAAGGCTTACGGGATAAGTTGGGAAAGAGCTGAGGCAGCTTCTGACCAATAGTTTCTTCCTGACTTTTTCCCGTATATTGCTCCAACCAGGCATTCCAAAAAACTATTTTCAGGTCTTTATCCAGTATTATTATTCCCTGGTTCACCTTGTCCAGAGCTAAATAGGCCAATTTAAACATCTTGTTCCTCCAGCAGGGCATCTATTTTTTGGAGCAAACAGGAAACGGAGTTCAGGTTCAAGGCAATCATAATAACCCCCTGAACCTGTATTTCATCCACGGTAAAAGTAGTATGCAATATCAATATATAAACCCCATCTTTGAGAAAAAGCCTCTGATCTGATTCCGTAACATCAATAAGCTCCACTTCTGGTACGGTAAATACCACCCGGGTCTCCAACAAATTGCCGAATTCTCCTATTACTGCATTTAAAATAAGATTGCTGATTTCTTTCAAAACATCAAAGTCGGTGTCCAGAAAACGCGGCGGCACTGCATCCTCCTCTTCCAGCAGCAGTTCCTCTCCTATGCAGGCATTAACCAATAGTTTAGCCTGCTGCACCGGAAAAACCAGAAATGCCTTGCCCCTAAAATCCTGCCCGAAACTTATATAAGAAGATACGATATGCCCCGGCGAGAAAATTTCCGGCAATGGCAGGTCACCCTGCTCCATTTCCGCTTCGGGAATCAATTCTACCCGTGGTACTGATAATAGTATCCTTAGTCCTACCATTTCCGAAAGGAGACTGGCCGCATATCCCACATAAACATTTACCAATTCAGTTAAGGCATCCTTCTGCAGGGGATTAAGAAGCATAGGAACCCTCCTTGAGCAAAGCCAGCAGTTCCCCAGCCTTTTCATTGTTTAAGGGCTTGTTGAAATAAGCTAACACTCCCATTTTTTCAACTTCCTCCCGGGTGGCCTTCTGGATATCCGCCGAAATAATAATTACCTTAACTTGCGGGTTGCTTTGCTTCACCACCTGCAAAAACTCCTGACCATTCATTTCCGGCATTAACAAGTCGGTGATTATGAAATCAGGCCTCTCTTGCTCATATAAAGCATATGCATCCCGGCCATTATTGGCCGTAATAAGTTCCGCTTCCGGAAGATACTTTATAAAAATCTTTTTCAAAAACCCTTGGAAGAACTGGGAATCATCAACTATGAGTATTTTCATAACAATCACTCCTCTCTGAAATTCCCTTAAATTTGAATATATATTAGGCCATAACAGGTCATAAGACTGAGGTCACAGTTCATATAATTTTATCATTATTTTCTTCCCTATTCCACTATCAAGGCCAATGCCTATACTAGTATAAGCAAATCATAGCAGATTAGCAATATAATGTATTTTATTTAAAATGCTTTCCTGGAGCTTTAATAACAGCTTAAGCTATAGCCATAATTCTGGCCATAGCCTGTTCCAATAAAAAACAATAGCCCCATAGTACTAAATATTATAGGGCTATTGGCTGATACTAACAATTCGCTTTTGATTCTACAAAGAATAGAGAAACCACAATTGCTCCCTTATTCTCATTCTGTATGACAGGCTTCCAATGCCTGCCGGTGCAATTCATAGGCCGGGTGGTCAAAGAGAACAATGCGAATTTTCTTGATATGTTTTAATTCGGGGATAACCTCTATTATGGTCTTAAACATCACCTGTGCGGCTTCCCGCATCGGATAACCGTACACCCCGGTAGATATGGCGGGAAAAGCAATGGAATCGAGTTGCTGTTTTTCCGCCAGGCGCAGGGCATTACGATAACAGCTGGCCAGGAGTTCGTCCTCGGGCTTATGCACCCCGTATACCGGTCCCACACAATGAATAACATAGCGATTGGGCAAACGATAGGCCCCGGTAATAACCGCCTGTCCTGGACCAATAGGGGCCAGGGCGGAGCTTTCTTTCTTTAATTCCGGGCCCGCTGCCCGGTGTATGGCCCCATCAACCCCACCACCACCCCGCAGGCTGGAGTTAGCCGCATTTACAATAACCGCCATGTCTTCCTGCCGGGTGATATCCCCCTGGACAACTTGAATTTCCACACCTGATACCTTCATTTTTCTTCCCTCCCAGGTAAATAATTCAATAATGGTTCCGGTTCCGCTATGGTTATTTCATACAAAACTGCCAGCTTCTAAATATATTTATAGCATAATTAAAGTAGGATTCAACTGCAAAAACCCCTTTTTGTTGCATAGGGTTGCATAAATATGCAAAGCGAGCGTTGGTGAAGCATGGATGCTACACCCGGCGAAGACGAGCAGGCGAAAGGGGGCGAGCGACAGGATGTCGCGAGAGCACCACCTCCCATGGATGGGAGATTGGCGCGGTACCCCTTGAGCCGCGAGACGAGCCGTTGGTGTTGCCCATGCGTAGCGCCCTGTCGGGCACAACTGATGCTCCCTTCGGTCGCTATTAGGGACGCTGGAGCGGAATAATTATGCAAGCAAATGCATAATTATTACTTTTGCAGCGGAATCATGTAGAAGAATAGAAAAAATCATATTGTCGCCTATGGTCAAATAGTTTATAATGAATGTAATTCATATGCTAATATAATTTTTAATTATTAATCTAATGGTAATATATTTTAAGTAGTGGGGCAAAGAGAATTTCTCGTTGCCTGGAAGTATGGTTAAGAACGGTAAAAAGGTAGGAAGGTTAGGACGGTAGGCAAAAGAGGTGTGGCTTTGTTTTCCTGCGGCGTATCTGCGCCATATGCAGGGATAAGAATTGCCCGCACATCTTAAAGCTCCTACGGGAGTTTTTTTTATTGCCCAAAAAACAAAGGGGAGGAAATGAAGTGAAAAAAACAAGATTTGTTGGGGGAAAAAGAAGCTGGCACCAGGGAAGAATACTGCTGTCGCTATTATTGCTGCTTGCGCTGCTGGCTGTTGGCGGCTGCGGGAAAACAAGCCCAACAAGCACTACCCCCAAAGAGGCACCCAAGAAAAGCCAAACTCAAACGATTGAGCTGCGCCTGGCTCATTTCTGGCCCAGCACTCATCCCGCTGAAGTTGAATTGGTACAGCCCTGGTCCAAGGCCATCGAAGAGGCTACCGGGGGTAAGGTGAAGATCGTCAGCTATCCCAACCAAACCCTCTTGCAAGCTGATTCTATTTATGATGGCGTGCTAAACGGAATAGCGGACATCGGTATTTCCTGCTTTTCCTATACCCGCAATGGCTTCCCGGTTCTGGAGGTCTTCGAACTGCCCGGAATCACCTACGAGAGTTCCCGGGTGGCCAGCACCGTAGCCTGGGAAGGGATAAAGGAATTGAACCCCAAGGAAGTACAGGATAGTAAATTGATGATGGTTCTTACCACCGGCCCTGGCGATATCTACTCCAAAGTACCGGTAAGAAATCTACAGGATCTTAAGGGTTTGGAAATAAGGGCTACCGGTTTAAGCGCCAAAACCCTGCAGGCCCTGGGTGCAACCCCGGTCGCCATGCCGCAGTCAGATGCCTATGAATCCTTGTCCAAAGGAGTGGTAAAGGCCAACCTGGGTCCGGTGGAAGTATTGAAAGGCTGGAAACAGGCGGAAGTCACCCAATATTTGACCCAAACCCCTTTCCTTTATAATACTTTATTCTTTGTCACTATGAACCTGGACAAATGGAATTCTTTGGATCCAGAAACCCAAAAAGCCATAGAAAAAGTCAACGAGAAATTCTTTAAGGAAGTGGCCGCAGGACTCTGGGATAAACAAAACGACGAAGCCCTGAAATGGGCAGTGGATGAAAAAGGTATGGAATTAATCCAGCTGCCAGCGGATGAAGCCCAGCGCTGGATAGAATTGGTCAAACCCATTCAAGATGATTTCGTTAAGAGGATGGATAAACAGGGTTTTGAAGGTGCTAAGATCCTGAATACCGCCAAGACCCTGGCGGATAAATATAATAAAGAATTTAAGTAAAAGCTTGACTCTGCTGCATAAGGGTTGCATAAATATACAAAGCGAGCGTTGGCGAGCGGTATATTTATACAGCCCAAGGGGATAAGAGATTATTACAGACTTGTAGGGAGGAAGTACGGAATGGCCAAAAAATATAACGGTTTTGTAGCAGGTTTGAGCCAGTTTTTAGATCAGATTGCTGGATTAAGCCTGGTAGCAGTAATGCTGGTAGTGGTGGGTAACGTATTAATGCGGGCGCTATTTAAGCACCCCATTCTGGGAACCTATGATTATGTCGGCTTTCTAACGGCAACAGCCATTGGACTGGCCCTGGCCCATTGTGCTCTGCAAAATGCTCACATAGCCGTTGATTTTGTAGTAGAGCGCCTCCCCCGTAAAACTCGTGCGCTCATTGATACTGCCACCAATTCGGTAGCTATAACTTTTTGGGGTTTTGCCTTATGGAACCTGGCTATTTACGCGGGAACCATGAAAGCCAACGGCATTGTCGCCGCCACCAGCCAGTTGCCGGTGTCGCCCTTCATATACCTGGTGGCCTTTGGTCTTTTCAGCCTTTGCCTGGTTTTGCTAAGCCATCTGGGTGAGTCTTTGAGAAGGGTAGCAGCAAGATGAATCCATTTAGTCTTGGAGTGCTGGGGATAATTGTTTTTTTGGTCCTGCTCATGCTGCGCATGCCCATAGCTTACGCTATGGCCCTGGTGGGTTTTACTGGCTTCGCCCTGCTCTCTTCAGCTTCAGCGTCATTCAGCATGGTAGCCAAGGAAATATTCAATACTTTTTCCTCTTATTCGCTGAGCGTTATTGCTATGTTCGTTTGGATGGGTTTCCTGGCCTTTTATTCCGGAATCGGCACCCGTCTTTATGTCTTTGCCTATAAACTAATGGGGCATCTTCCCGGCGGGTTGGCTGTAGCCACTCAGCTGGCCTGTGGTATATTTGGAGCCATTTGCGGTTCCAATACAGCCACTGCAGCTACTATGGGGGCCATTGCCCTGCCCGAGATGGAAAAGTACCAGTACGATACTTCGCTGGCCACGGCCAGTATTGCCGCCGGCGGGGTTCTGGGAGTTTTGATTCCCCCCAGTGTTATATTTATTGTTTATGGCATGGCTACGGAGCAATCCATAGGAGAACTCTTTATGGCCGGTATCATACCTGGAATCCTGCTTATGCTGGCCTATATAGCGACTATTTTATTTCTCACTCTGCGTAACCCCGCCCTGGGACCAGCAGGCCCCAAAGCGAGCTGGAAAGAGAGAGCTTCTTCCCTGCGGGGGGGATTATTCGAAGTACTGGTAGTCTTTGCCCTCTCCATCGGCGGCCTTTTTGCCGGCTGGTTTACCCCCACCGAAGCCGGAGCCGTAGGAGCCGCCGGAGTGCTGGCGGTATCCTTGCTGGGGAAGCATCTGGACTGGACCGGGTTTAAAAAATCCCTTTATGATACTACCCGAACCACCGCCATGATAATGCTGATGATTGCCGGCGCCATGATTTTTGGCCGTTTTATGGCCATTAGCCGGATTCCTTTTGAGCTGGCCAGCTGGGCTGGTAGCTTGCCCCTGCCCCCGTTTGCCATCGTAGGGGTCATTCTGCTTATTTATCTGGTACTGGGTTGCTTTATTGACGCCCTGGCCTTAATTTTGCTGACCATTCCCATTTTCTACCCAGTGGTGGTAAAAACCCTGGGCTATGATCCTATCTGGTTCGGAGTAATAGTGGTTATGGTAGTAGCCATGGGGGTTATCACCCCTCCGGTGGGGATGAATGTCTACATAATAAAAGGAGTAGCTCCTGATGTTCCCCTGGAAGTTATATTCCGGGGAATATGGCCTTTTCTTCTGGCCATAATATTTTCTCTGATTATACTGATAGCCTTTCCCTCCATCGCTACCTTTTTGCCACATCTCTTACATGGAGTTTAAATTAATCATATGTATAAGTTTTCTTGCTCCCGGAGATTATATAAAAAAACTCCAGGAGGCGAAAAGATGGAGGCTGGCGTTAGGAATAAGCTCCAGGGTCGTATTTGAAGAACCCGAATAGACGATGTTATGGCCCAGGTAAGTATGTGAATGGGCAACATCGAGATCACGTCCGTGATGACGCGAGAATCTTTTGATGAAGCCGGTTTTAATGAAGGTGATGCGGTTACAGCCCTGGTAAAAGCTATCAATGTAGTTTTCGTAAAATAAGAAGCCTGGCTCAAAGAGGTCATCTTCCTAAAAGATGACCTCTTTTCATGTTAAAATTGCTTGTTAACCCTGGTCTGCCCCCATGTAACAGATCCCTTTGCCTGTTCTCTCCGGGGTATCGGATTATAACTACCCTTCATCGCTTAACTCGCGAGTATATTCCGGCATTTCCCCCAGTTTTAAGGGGCTTCGCATAAAGTTACCCGTACCACAGGCGGCCAGTTTTCCCTCCTGATCATAGAGATTGGCCTCAGCCACCAAGCGGTTCCTGGCCTGGTGCTTTACCATTCCTACCGACTTGATTATCCCGGTGCCAACCGGACGCAAAAGATTTACATTAAATGATACCGTGTATACCATATAGTCTTTAATAATTGAATTTACCGCAAAAAAGGCGGCATCATCCAGCAGCTTGAAATAGACTGAGCCATGCATGGCCCCGGCTCCATGAAAGTGTTTCTCCATTACCTCCGTAGTTATAATAGCCTGCTCCCGGGTAACCTTGATGGTATTATTATGATAAAGCTGCTGGTTGTAGGGGGCACTCAAATACATGCGTTCCAATCGCATAAAGTGCTGTTGATCATTCATAAACTCTGCCTCCTGCTATAATTTCATAATTTGTTCCTTTTTAAAGCATCGGATGAAACTGCGAAGCAGTTTCATCACACCGCTGCAACGAGGTGGGGAGTAGAACCCACCGCCTGTTTTGTAAATAGGCGACCGCTTAGCACCCTGCGGGCACCACTGATGTTCGCTTCGCTCACTATTATGGATGCGGGGGACAATTTCACCTCGTTATTATTCTATCATTAATACTGGACAAATCGGCTAATCTCATTTTCCTGCTTAACAACCCGGCAATAGACGAAAGTCATCCCCGGACAACATAAAGGTTCTGGCAAAAAATAATACTATCATTTCAAGAAAATCATCCCACGAACTGCCTTGACAATTTTCCGGCTTCTGTTTTATTATTTTGATAAACCGATGACGAGGGAGTAAAACCATAAACCAGCCTGACAGAGAGCCGGGGAGGGTGGAAGCCCGGCAGGCCAGGAATGGACAAATGGTCCTTTGAGGGTGGGGTGAAAGGGTCGATGCCTTAGTAGCTTCCAACGCCAGCCTGCGTTAACGGGCAAGGGGTGTGCTGGCACCCTGTAGGAGAGGATGCCTTTATTTTGGGCATCAATTAAGGTGGTACCGCAGGTTATGACACCTGTCCTTGGCCAAGGACAGGTGTTTGTTTTTTCTCATGCCCCTTCCTTTTACCAGCAGAATTATGGCACTGCCGGACCAGCAATAAAATAATTATTAAGGGAGGAATTGTTGTGAGGAAGTCGCTACCCAGGTTTTTACTGTTACCCGTCCTGCTTTTATTAGTCTTTTCCCTGGCGGGCTGTGCCCAGGAAAAGGAGAAAACTCCACCTAAAACAGCGGAAGAAGTGGAAATGAAAACTATCGGTATTGTTCAGATTGTGGAACATCCCTCGCTAAACACTATCCGGGAGTCCCTGGTAAAACAATTGGCGGAAAAGGGCTTTAAAGAGGGAGAAAACATTAAAATCGATTATCAAAACGCCCAGGGTGACCAGACCAATCTTAAGACCATATGTCAGAAATTTGCCCACCAGAAATACGACCTGATCGTAGCCATAGCCACTCCATCGGCCCAGGCCGCCGTAGGTGAAACCAGGGAAATTCCCATCGTTTTCTCCGCCTGCACCGACCCGGTGGGCTCTGGACTGGTAAGCGACATGGAGAAACCGGGGGGCAATGTAACCGGTACTTCTGATGCGGTATCCGCGGAAAAGATTATGGAGCTGGCTAAACGCATCACCCCTAACATTAAAAAGGTGGGGGCTTTATACAATTCCAGCGAAACCAACTCCATAGCTGTGGTCAATAATTTAAAAGACTATGCCGCTAAAAACGGGATGACTGTTGTAGACGCAACCGTAACCAACTCCTCGGAGGTGCAGCAGGCGGTTAGCTCTCTGATTGGTAAAGTTGACGCTGTATTCTCCCCCATCGATAATACGGTAGCTTCAGCCATGCCGCTGGTAGCCCAGGTGGCCAACAAGGCTAAAATGCCGGTATATGTAGGGGCCGACTCCATGGTAAAAGACGGGGGATTGGCCACTTATGGCATCAACTACCCGGTGCTGGGCCAGGAAACCGCCAACATGGCAGTAGAAATTTTGAATGGTAAAAAAGCCGGGGATATCCCGGTCAAGTCCATGACAGATATGGACATCTATCTTAATCAAGCCACTGCCAAAGCCATCGGAATCGATATCCCCGCTGATGTAATGAAGGAAGCGGTCCAGGTCTTCGATAAGTAAGCATAGCAGTTCAGTCGGCTTTTGGGTATAATTAAAAGGTTGTTATAAATAGCACTGGAGTGAGTAAGCTTAAGGAGAACGATTCCGCTCCCCCTGGCACTCACTCCTTACCTAAAAGGAGTATATTTCATGAGTTTTTTGGCCTTTCAGGGTTCAGTGGAACTGGGAATAATCTATGCAATAATGGCCCTGGGGGTCTTTATTTCCTTCCGGACCTTAAACATGCCTGATTTGACCGTAGATGGCAGTTTTGTCCTGGGAGCAGCCGTATCCGCTACGCTTTGCAGCGGCGGGCACCCTTTGGTCGGCCTGGCCCTGGCTTTTGCCGCCGGTTGTTTGGCGGGTTCAGTAACCGCTTTGCTGCATACCAGGCTGAACATACAACCCCTGCTATCGGGAATACTGGTTATGCTGGGCCTCTACTCCATTAATTTAAGAGTAATGGATGGCCGGGCCAATATCCCCTTGCTCAATAAGACTACCGTTTTCAGCCTGCTTCAGGGAACTCCCCTGGAGGAGTCGGCTACATTACTTATCCCTACGATAATATTGCTATCCATGCTAGTATTACTATTTTTATTATTAAAGACCCAGTTTGGTTTTGTACTCCGGGCCACCGGCGACAACGACCAGATGGTTCGAGCCCTGGGCGTCAACACCGACCTGGTTATCCTGATAGGACTGGCCCTCTCTAACGGTCTGGTAGCTTTATCCGGTTCCCTGATTGCCCAGTACCAATCCTTTGCCGATATCAGCATGGGTATAGGCATGGTAATCATAGGCCTGGCCTCAGTAATCATTGGCGAGGTTATATTCGGTACTACACCGCTGCTGCGCCGGCTTGTGGCCGTCATACTTGGAGCCATGCTTTACCGCCTGGTCATAGCTTTGGCTCTGGAACTGGGAATGGCCCCCACCGATCTAAAATTAATTTCCGCCCTTATCGTTACTTTGGCTCTATCCATGCCGAGCATCAAGGCCTACCTGATTACCTGGAAAAAGAAACATTCTTCTCCATATAGTCGTAAGGGGGGTGAGGCTTGATGCTGATAATTGAAAATTTGAGCAAAACCTTTAACCCGGGTAGTATTAACGAGAAACTGGCTCTGGATAATATTACTCTCTCCCTCCAGCCCGGAGAATTTTTAAGCATTATCGGTGGAAACGGTGCGGGAAAATCTACCCTTTTAAACTGTATTTCCGGGGTATACCCCATGGACCAGGGTCGTATAATACTGGATTCCATGGACATTTCCTATCACCCGGAATACCAGCGCTCCTGCTATATAGGCCGGGTGTTTCAGGACCCTATGCTGGGCACCGCCTTTGATATGACCATTGAGGAAAACCTGGCTATTGCCTACGCGCGTGGCAAACCACGGGGACTTAAACCCGGCATACGCAAATCAGAGGCCAAGCTGTTCCGGGAGCACCTGGCTCGTTTGGAACTGGGCCTGGAAGACCGGATGAAGCAAAAGGTAGGCTTGCTTTCAGGGGGGCAACGCCAGGCTCTGACCCTTTTGATGGCAACCATAGTGAAACCCAAGCTGCTTTTACTGGATGAACATACCGCTGCCCTGGATCCGGCTATAGCCCAGAGGGTTTTGCAGCTCACGCGGGAAATCGTATCCCGCTATCACCTTACCACCATTATGGTAACCCATAATATGAAAGCTGCTCTGGAATACGGCAACCGTACCATAATGATGCACGAAGGCAGAATCATCCTAGACCTGCAAGAAGCAGAAAGAGAAGAAATCACGGTAGAGAAACTGGTGCAGCTCTTTGGCCTGAAGAGCGGAGCTGAACTGGACAACGACCGCCTCTTATTGATTTAACCGGTAAGCAGCCCAGGCACGAGAGCGGGTATGGGAGCGGTTCCAATGCCTGTTTTTCCTTTCTGTTTTTGCGGAATTTCTGGCGAAAGGTATATATTGCAGCTTTTATGCAAATTACTGAATACAGCTTTCAGCTGCCATAACGAAAATCATCTTACGAACAGCCTTGAAATTGATGAACCCAGCAATGCGAAGCAAACAAAATTCGATATTAAGATAGAGCACTAAGCAAAAGCCGAGGTACTTGTTTTTCTTATGTCTGACACTCGCTCAGGCGGGTGTTTTCTTCAGGTAGTATATGTTAATATGATACTGGAGTTGCCGTTTGGCGGTTGGTCACTTTCCCGTGAGGGGAGGTGATGCCTATGATTACATATAGCGAGTTGTTTCAATTCTGCTTGGTAATTGTGGGAGTTATTTCCCTGTGCATTATGCTCAGAAAATAACCAGACCGCCTGTATAGGCGGTCTAGAAACGATTTAGGACTAGCCGCCCGACAAAAAGCGGCAACTCCTTTATTAAGTATAGGATAACATCTAATAAAATATTCGTCAATAAAGCTCTAACCTTTGATCGCGTCAAGATACTTTGGGGTTAAAATAAAATAATCCCCCTGTGTCATTTGAAATTTTTAATAGCAAAATCGCATTCTTTGAAGTCACACAATTTCCGTTAAAATTTTTAAGGTAATTATATTCTCGAGACTAACAAAAATCTAATTTACCTGAGAATGTGCAGACCATAAAGGTAAAAGCTCCTAGGCCATCGTAATTAGCATCTTTTCTAGTTTTCGGTTCCGCCCACTGATTGCTTTGATAAAACCCATCGCAATATTGGGATAAAGACTGCACAATCTATGTATATCTTTTCCATCGAGAATTAGAAGAGTTGCTTCACTTAGAATGATTTGGGCAGTAAGTGAAGAAGCAGACTGGTCAAATACACTGCTATCTCCAACGGTATCGCCGGTTCCTCGTACTGCAATTGTGGCATTAACTCCAGTGCCAGCAGAGTGAGCGCTTAGTTCAATATGACCATCGATAATAACATAAAACACGGGAATCATTAATCGTAGTCGATGGGTATCATCAGGTCGAATTAACAACTGTTCAACCAATCAATTTTTTAAACTATCATCTCTCGAAACGGAATTGAATATAACAATTTTAAATCAAGGGTTATTGCGCTTACTGGTATAAAATAGCAGTAGCGAACCCGTAGCGGGCAAGAGAACTATCTCCTGGTCCGCTTTTTTTGTTTCTGTCCGTTTTCGCAAAACTCTTGGCAAAAGGTATATATTGCAGCTTTAAAGTAAAATACTAAATACAGCTTTAAAGAGGTTATAATTCGCTAAAGGGGAAAGGCCATGGTCCTGGTAATCATCCGTACCTTAATATTATTTACGGTTACTGTTATATTCCTGCGCTTGATGGGGAAAAGACAGATTGGGCAATTACAGCCTTTTGAGCTGGTGATTATTATAATGATTTCTGAACTGGCCGCCATCCCCATGGAAAATACCGGCATCCCCCTGCTGAGCGGATTGATCCCCATCTTTGTTCTCTTTACCGCCCAGGTTACCTTATCTTATTTATCTTTGCGCAGTGAAAAGGCCCGGGGAATTATCTGCGGCAAACCCAGTATTTTGATTGAAAACTCACAGATTGTGGAAGATGAGTTGAGAAGAATACGCTACAACATCAACGATTTGCTGGAACAGCTGCGTTCCAAGAATGTAGCTGATATAGCCGATGTAGAATATGCCATTTTGGAAACCAGCGGTCAGCTCAGTGTGATTCTTAAATCTGAAAAAAGGCCAGTGAAACCGGAAGATATGGATTTGCCGGTAAAATACGACGGCCTTCCCATAACCCTGGTGATAGACGGACAGGTCATTAATGAAAATATTAAGAAAATGAATTATAACGAGGAATGGCTGCAGCAAAAGCTAAATGAGTCCGGAATAAATAATATAAAAGATCTACTCTTTGCCAGCCTTGACCCGGATGGCACGATCTACTTCCAGCTCAAGAAAGGGGTTTAACAGAGACTCCTGATAATTTTTTAACACTTTCCTGAATAGGGACAAGCGGTGAATTTTTGCCAATAGAAAAGGAGAGACCTGAACATGAGATTACTGGCCAGTTTATTGGCTATTCTGCTGGTAGTACTGGCAGCGGGTTTTTGGACCAATCATTCCCTGCTGCAATCAACCAAAGATCTAAGCCGGCAGATTGAACGGGTCAGCCAGGAAATCAAACAGGAACAATGGGAGGCCGCCCAAAAGCAGAACCGGCAGCTAGAAAAAACCTGGCAGGAAAAAGCCCGGTGGTGGCCCATTATCCTTGATCACCAGGAGATTGACAATATCGAATTTTCTCTGGCCAAAATTAAGGAATATGTAGCCAGCCACAATCTACCCCTGGCGCTGGGACAGCTTTCCGAACTCAAGCTTATGATCGAGCACATCCCGCGTAAAGAAGCGGTAAACCTGGAGAATATTCTTTAGTAAGAAAAGTGAGGAGTTTAATTTATTTCCTACTACATCTTACTATTCAAGCGCCTACTAACTCACTTTTCATCGGTGGTTTCATTAAGCTTGGAGAATTCTGAGCAGTTTTTTTAAGGCTTGAAGAGGTATTCTATAGGGCGGATATTTCAGGGGTATATCGAAAGACAAGCTTTGATGTAAAACGCTCTTTTTATGAGAAAAAAGCTCGAAAGAAGCCCGCCCGTGGTAACTGCCCATACCGCTTTCCCCTACCCCGCCAAAAGGCAGGTAAGGACTGGAGATGTGGCTCAAGGTGTCATTTATGCAGACACCTCCAGAGCTGCTCCGCTTTAAAACCTGCTCCTGCCGTTTCCGGTTACGAGAGAAAAAATACAGGGCCAGGGGTTTGGGCCGTTCATTGACGAATTGGATAGCTTCCTCCAAGTCCCCAAATTCTAGTATCGGCAAGAGGGGACCAAATATTTCTTCCTGCAGCAATGGGCTATCAGGTGCTATGCGGTCCATTATGGTAGGGGCAATATAGCGCTCCTCCCGCACAGCCTCGCCGCCGTAGAGGATGCGCCCGTCAACCAGCAGAGCCTCCAGTCGCTGAAAATGTCCTTCACTGATGATACGAGCATAATCGGTGCTCTGGCGAGGATTAGCACCGTAGAATTTCAACAACACTTCCCCCATTTTTTTCAACAGGGGCTCCTTTATCTCCCGCTGCAATAGCAGGTAGTCGGGGGCCACGCAAGTCTGGCCGGCGTTCAAGAACTTACCCCAGATAATACGGCGGGCGGTGTACTCGATATTGATATCCTGATCCACCAGGCAAGGACTTTTCCCTCCCAATTCCAGGGTCATCGGCGTAAAGCTGGCGGGCAGCGGCCTGCATCACCAGTTTTCCCACCGTCGAACCGCCGGTGAAGAAAATGTGGTCAAAGGGCTGCTCCAGCAGTTCGCTGCTCATCTCGGCCCCACCTTCAAACACTGCGATGTATTCCTCGGGAAAGCTATCCTGGATAAGGGCCTGCAGGACTGCAGAACTGTGCGGGGCTAATTCGGAAGGTTTGATCACCGTACAATTACCGGCGGCCATCGCTCCCAACAGGGGAGTCAAGGCCAGGTAAACCGGATAATTCCAGGGACTGATAATCAGCACTTGACCCAGAGGTTCCGGATAGATCAAGCTTCTCGCCCCCGGGTACAAGCAGGGAGTTCTTACTTTCCGGGTCTGCACCCAGCTGGGCAGGTTTTTCATGATATGGGCCAATTCGGCTCGAAGCAGCCCTACTTCAGTCATATAGGCTTCCTGCCGGCATTTGCCCAGATCCAACTCCAGAGCCCGCAGTAGTTCATTCTCCCACTTGTCAATTGCCCGCTCCAGTTGGCGAAGTTGTTGCATGCGAAAAGCCAGTTCCCAGCTGGCACCGCTCTGGAAGAAGGCCTTCTGTTTTTTTATTACTTCCGTGGGCACAGGTCGATATTCATTTGGGGTTATAGTCATAAGATTATCCCCCGCTTTTCCATAAACTTAAAACCCGGTCTTTTCTTTCTTAAAGAATTGCTCGGACCTGGGGGAAAGGCTGCAAGGCCCGTTCCAGAATGCCATTTACAAAAGCCAGCAGAACCCCATAGTTAATAATAGGCACCCCGCTGTCCCGGGCCAAATCAATCCGGTGGAGCATCTGCCGCCGGTTGATCATGCAGGCACCGCAGTGCACTACCAGCTTGAATTGCTCTAGATTCTCAGGATAGCCGCTGCCGCTGTACCAGTGGAAGTTAAGTTCTCCCCCCACATAGCGGTTCAGCCAGCGCGGTATCTGTACCCTCCCAATATCATCATCCTGGGCATGGTGGGTGCAGGCCTCAGCTATTAAGACCTCATCGCCGGGGCGCAGCTTTTCGATGGCTTTGGCTCCTCGTACCAGCTCCAGGAGGTCTCCTTTGAAACGGGCGAAAAGTATGGAAAAAGAAGTGAGCATTACATCATCCGGGGTCTGTGGTGCCACTTTCCCAAAGACCTGGGAATCGGTAATAAGCAGCCGTGGTTTTTTCGCTAATCCTTCCAAGGCTGCGCGCAGCTTATCTTCCTTGACCACGATGGCCGTGGCATCGCTATCCAGGATATCACGGATGGTCTGCACCTGGGGCAATATGAGCCGCCCCTTGGGAGCGGCCATATCAATGGGCACTACCAGCAGGCAGATATCCCCGGGCTCGATGAGATCCCCCACTATATGGGCTTCTTCAAAATGGGCCGGGGCCCGCTCTATAATCCGTTCTTTTAAAAATTCTATCCCTTCCCCGCTGCGGGAGCTTACCGCTACCAGGGACAGCCCCAGTTGCTTTTCCAGGCTTTTTTTGTCAACTTGGCCCTGATCTGTTTTGTTCAAGACCCCAATAAGCGCTATCTTCCTGCTCCGGATTGCCTGTTTCAGTTCCTTTTCAAACTCACTTATACCCAGAGCCGGGTCAATTACCAGCAAGGCCAAATCTGTCTGGTTCAGCACCTCCCGGGTTTTCTTTATCCGCAATTCCCCCAACTGGCCTTCATCATCAATGCCGGCGGTATCGATTATCATGCAGGGACCGATAGGCAGTATCTCCATAGCCTTGAAAACCGGATCGGTAGTGGTTCCCGGCACCTCCGAAACCAGGGCTATTTCCTGCCGGGTCAGGGCGTTTATCAAACTGGATTTTCCGGCATTGCGCCGGCCAAATATAGCTATATGCAAACGATTAGCTTTGGGAGTATCCTGCATCTTCTCGCTCCTTTCACTGTCCCAGCAAAAAAGAATCCCAACCGGCATTTTCCTGGCAAGAATTGCAAGCGCTTTTAACTGGCCAATTGCAAGGATTTGGCTATTACCATGGCAGCTTCAGCCCGGCTCGCATTGGCACGGGGACGGAAACTGTTGTCCGGATAACCGGAAATAATGCTATGTGCGCTGGCCACAGCTACTGCTTTCCTGGCCCAGGCGGAAACTTGCTCAGCATCAGCAAAAATCTTATTATCGCCAAGTCCCGCCAATTGACCGGCATTGACCACCATTACTGCCATCTGTTCCCTGGTAATGGATTCATCTGGAGCAAATATGCTTTCACTGTAACCGCTTACTATTCCACTGGCAGCTGCTGCAGCTATGGCCTCGTTGGCCCAGTGCTGGGCAGTATCGTCAAACACTTTGCCATCCTTGACACTCAGCTTCAGGGCCTTGACCAGAATGCTGGTAAACTCTGCCCGGGTAATATTCTGCTCAGGCTTGAAGCTTCCGTCGGGATAGCCTCCAATAGCTGAGGAAGCCAGTAATTCCTCAATGGCTTTCTGGGCCCAGTGCCCCTGAATATCGCTTAGTTTGACTACTTTAGGAGCTTCTACTGGTTTCAGGTCTGCTGCCTTTTCCGCAGCTATAACCGCAAACTTGGTAAAATGTTTGGTCTCGCCACTCACCTGCCCTGCTGCCAGGTCTACTTTGATATTGGACAGGGGAAGCCATTTATTCGCCTTCTCATCCAGATAACAGATCTGGATATCATATTTGCTGCTATCTACTTTGGTCTTATCAAAACTGAGGGTAATGCTTACTGCTTTCTTAAACTCTCCGCTCTTATCTTTTTCTATCTCTACTACATCACTGATAAGCTTGCTCTTCTCCGCCAGGGGTAGTTGGGAAACATCCGCTACTTTTCCTACCTTTACCTTGAAATCCTGGTCAAAAGCTGCTGCCGGAATATCGATTCTGGCACCCTGCTCGTCGATAGTAGCGGCTTCCTGGCCAAATCTCTTTTCAGCTGCTGGAACCCCTGCTCCTTCCCCTGCTGTTGTACCTGAAGTGCTGAATTCGAAGCTCTGTTTGCTGCCCAGGGTGCTGCCGTTATTAGCCTCAATGCCTGCATCCAGTTCCACTACATAAGCGGTGCCCGGTTTCAGGTTGTTAAACATGAGTTCAAGCCGGCGCAATTTAACGGCGTCATTTCCTGAGCCTTGTTTTATATAATTATAGTTGGAGTATTTAACTTCAGTACCGCTAGCTTTTTCATAGACCCGAATCTTGTTTAGATTGCTGCTCAAGGTTTTGTCCATACCATTGCCAAAGTCAAACTGCAAAAGGGTATCGCTCGGTGAAAGCTTTGCCTGGCTAAAGAGAACAGTGAGGCCGCCGGGAGTTCCGCTGCCTGCTCCCCCACCGCTGCCATCACCACTGCCACCACCGCTATTGTTGTTGTTACTGCCATCACCACTACCGCTACCACCATTGGAGCTTGGCTGAATTATGCTTTGCTCTAATTGGATGTCATTATATCCGGTAGCTTTCACTACTATAATATAATTACGAGCCTCTTTGAATACTTCCGCATTAATTGTAATCTTGCCTTCATTTATACTGTACTTGGCGTTTGCCGATTGTCCATTGATACTTAGATCAGAAATAGCCCCTCTCCAGGCAACATCATCACTAAAGGTGATATCAATGGCCTGGCCGATGGTATTATTCGTCAAATCGGCGGATAAAACTGGCGGATTAAGCAGCGTTACAGATTCTAAAATAGTTTGAACTACTGCAGCATCTGTGTATCCCGGCGCTTTTACTACAATACTATGATTCCCGCTGGTAAGAAACACGTCTGCATCTATACTTAATCTACCTTCCTCAATCCTATATTGACCTCTAATCGAAGAATCATTTACTTTTACATTACTTACCCGTTCTCTCCACAATGAATCATCCACAAAAGTAATGTCAATAACATTGCCCAGCAGATTGTCACTGCTATCAGCAATTAAGCTTGGAGCCTGAGAGGGTTCTCCTATTTGGATGCTAAAGCTTTCTACTGTTCCACCATCGGTGGATTTTAACTGTTTGGCCGGATCACTACTTTTAACATAGTCGATAATAACATTTTGCGCCCCGTTAGCTTTATCCTTTAGTTCCAGCTTAATTTTCTCTGGGGTATTGGTTTTTACTACACCAGTAATAACAGCAGTATCACCATTGACCACTACCGTAAACTGCTCCTTCGTTCCGCTCGGGTCTGCCATCACCTTGTCGAAAGTAAGGCTGATATCCCCTTTTTTAGTTATCTCCGGAGTAATTTCTGCCACCCAACCACCAGTAGTATCCAACTCTTCCGAAGCGGCTAATGACAGTTGCTCAGACGCCTGTACCTGAAAAATTGAGTTCTGGATATCCATAGCTTCTCCCCAAGATACCGGGAAAACAGTAAATAATAAAGACAAAACAAATAACCAACCTACTCCCACAACAATTCGCAAATCTTTTAATCCTATCAACCGCAATTTCCGTTCCCTCCTTAGCAAATACTTGCAAAATTCTCTTGCTTAATATATTCGTCTATAGCTACCAGGAATTCAAGCCCAATTATAACCAGGCGAATATGTCCCCCGCTAAGCGGCTGGGTTCCTATTAACAAAGCAGGCGGCAGGTTCTAATCCCCCGTCTGGTTGCAGCGGTTTGCTTAAACCACGATCCAGCTCCCAGGCCTTGTCCAAGCATAGGGTTTTTACTTTATCCCCTGTTGTTTTGTTTACTTATTTGCCGCATTAAAGTAAAATTAGTTGAAGAATAATATATTTAGGGAGGTAGAAAAATTTGAAACGAAAAGTTGCATGGTTGGTTCTGTTGTGTTTCTCCCTGGGGATGCTTTTGATGAGCGGATGTGCTGCCAAAACTCCAGCCCCGGAAACCAGCAGCGATGAATCCTGGACCAAGATCAAGGACAAAGGCTATTTTGTGATGGGCCTGGATGATGCGTTCCCGCCCATGGGCTTCCGGGATGAAGCGAATGAAATCGTAGGTTTTGATGTTGACCTGGCCAAGGAAGTAGCCCAGCGCCTGGGTG
Source organism: Syntrophomonas wolfei subsp. wolfei str. Goettingen G311 (assembly GCF_000014725.1). Lineage (GTDB taxonomy): Bacteria > Bacillota > Syntrophomonadia > Syntrophomonadales > Syntrophomonadaceae > Syntrophomonas > Syntrophomonas wolfei. The sequence continues at coordinate 381,461 of NC_008346.1, read as the reverse complement.
TGGAAGTCCAGTTCCAGTCCATAGTTTGGGATACCAAGAAAGAAGAACTGAACAGTGGCAATATCGATGTGATATGGAATGGATTTACCATTACCGAGGAAAGGAAACAGGACTTTCTCTTTTCCAAACCCTACATATCTGACCGGCAGATTATTGTGGTAAGGGCCGATTCGGATATTGCCAGCAAAGCTGATCTGGCGGGCAAGAAAATCGGCATACAGGCTGCCAGCAGTGCCAATGAAGCCGTTGAGGCCGATAAGGAAACCTTTGAAGTGATTAAGGACAACCTGCTGCAGTTTGAGAGCAATGACCTGGCCCTGCGTGACCTCAAGGGAGGCGGGGTTGAAGCCGTAGTGGTTGATGAAGTAGTTGGTCGTTATTATCTTTCCAAACACCCCGGCGATTACAAAGTGCTGAAAGATAATTTTGACCTGGAAGATTTCGGGGTAGGTTTCCGCCTGGATGATAAGGCCTTCCACGCTGAAGTGGAAAAAGCACTGGATGAAATGAAGGCAGATGGAACTGCCGCCAAAATTTCGGAGAAGTGGTTCGGAGAAGACATTATTAACAAATAGCCATAAACAACTGGAATCTGATATAATTGAGCAGGACAGGCTAACAATTACTATTGTTAGCCTGTTATTATGTGAGCAAAGTAAGAAATTGAGGAGTCTTTATGGATTATATTATTATGCTGCTCCCCTCCATGCTGAAGGGTTTGACCGTAACCCTGAAACTTTTCAGCATAACACTGGTAATGGCTCTGCCCCTGGGGGTAATCATGGGTATGGCCCGCATTTCCAGTTTCAGTCCACTGCGCTGGTTTATGGAATTCTATGTCTGGCTGTTTCGCGGAACTCCCCTGCTATTGCAGCTTTTGTTTATGTATTTTGGTTTGATGACCTTGGGTTTGCGGCTGGAACGGGAAATGGCCGCCTACCTCGCTTTTGTGTTGAACTATTCCGCTTATTTGGCCGAGATTTTTCGGGCTGGTATTCAATCCATAGATAGGGGCCAGTATGAGGCTGCTGATGTGCTGGGATTAAGCCGTTACCAGACCATGACGAACATCATTTTGCCCCAGGTCTTCAAGCGGGTCTTGCCGCCTATTGGCAATGAGGTTATTAACCTGGTAAAAGACACCGCCCTGGTCTATGTTCTGGCCATAAGTGAGTTATCACGGGTAGCCCGGACTCATGTAATGCGGGATGATACTTTCATCCCATTTTTAATTGCGGCCATTTTCTACCTGATGATGACAGGCATGGTGCAACGCTTTTTCAAATGGGTGGAGTTGCGCTACGATTACTTCCATTAGTCCAGCGGTTAAATGGCAACATTCGAGGAGAAACGAATATGTATATTTTGCAAGCTATTAACATTCATAAAAATTTTGGCAGCCTGGGTGTTCTGCACGGGGTTTCTTTACAGGTGCAGAAAGGTGAGGTCATTGCTATCATCGGTCCCTCCGGTTCCGGGAAAAGTACCCTTCTGCGCTGCCTAAACCACCTGGAAAGGATCGACAGCGGCCAGATTGAAATAGAAGGGGAGACTATAGCACAGAACAACAGTGAAGGCAAGGCAGTATATAGCAGCGAGGCGAAAATTGCGCAAGCACGCCGCAAAATGGGTATGGTATTTCAGAATTTTAATCTCTTCCCCCATAAATCAGTTATGCAAAATCTGATAATGGCGCCGACCCTGGTTAAAAATATGGGTAAGGCTGAGGCGGAAGAGAGCGCTCGCTTGCTCCTGGCCAAAGTAGGGCTCTCCCAGAAGGCGGATAATTATCCTTTTGAACTCTCGGGCGGGCAGCAGCAGCGGGTGGCGATTGCCCGCGCCCTGGCTATGAATCCTGACATCATGTGCTTTGATGAACCCACCTCCGCCCTGGACCCGGAATTAACCGGAGAGGTGCTGATGGTTATGAAAGACCTGGCCCTGGAGGATATGACCATGGTAGTGGTTACCCACGAAATCGGTTTTGCCCGCGAGGTGGCCGACCGGGTAATTTTTATGGACGAGGGGGTAATCATGGAAGAAGGCCAGGCTGAAGAAGTCCTTCTGAACCCCCGGCAGGAAAGAACCAGCGCTTTCTTAAGTAAAGTCCTGATGGCTCGTTAAGGGAAATAGCCATAAATAATGTTTAGGAATTTTATCTGTTGCTTGACTTTTATGGAAGGGAGCTATCCTTTATACTAAAGGATAGTTCTCTTTTTTTCATAACAGGAAAAAAGTTAAAGGAGTTATCTGATGGATCGTTCCGCGAGAATGCGTAAGCAGCGTATAGGAAAATTACTGTGGGATTTTTCCCTGCCGACTATTGTTGGTATGCTGGTCAGTTCACTATATAATGTCATAGCCCGGATATTTGTGGGCCGGGGTATAGGGTCCCTGGCGATAGCGGCCACTACGGTAGCCTTTCCCATAATGATTTTGCTTATGGCCGTCTCTCTCCTGATTGGGGTCGGTGCCACCTCTTTGATTTCCCTTAAGCTGGGAGAGCAAAAGAAGGATGAAGCTGAGAAGGTAGCGGGAAATGCCATGACCATGTTAATCATCTTGCCAGCGGCTTTGGCGGTTTTATTTTTACTGTTTACGGAACCAATACTGATTGCTTTTGGAGCCAGTGCCGCCGTACTTCCTTATGCCCGCGACTTCACCCGGATCATTATGCTGGGCTCGGTATTCGGCTCTATCAGTATGGGTATGAATAACTTCATCCGGGCGGAAGGTAATCCGGCTATGGCGATGTCCACCCAGATACTGGGGGCAGTAGTGAGTGTAGCTTTAAATTATGTTTTTATCTTCATATTCCACTGGGGGATAAAGGGAGCTGCTCTGGCCACTATACTAGCACAATTAATTTCAGCCATCTGGGTATTAAGCTATTTTTTCACCGGCAGGAGCCTGGTGAAAATTCACTGGAAAAACCTGAAGCCTGCCTGGCCGGTATTGAGCGGTATTATGGCTATCGGTTTTGCCCCTTTTGCCATGCAAACAGCTGCCTGTATCCAGCAGCTCATATTAAACCAGACCTTGATGTTTTACGGTGGGGATCTGGCCCTGGCTGCCATCGGCATTGTAATGAGCATATCCATGCTGCTGGTTATGCCAGTACTGGGCCTCGGTCAGGGGGCACAACCAATAATCGGCTACAATTACGGAGCTTGCCAATACCAACGGGTAAAGGAAACCTGGAAAACCGCGGTTTTAGCCGGTACGGGTATAGCGGTAGCGGGATATATGGCTCTTCATATCTGGCCACTGCAATTAGTAGGCTTGTTTAGCAAGGGAGATACCGCCCTTACCACCATGACGGTTCATGCTATGTTAACTTTCTTTGCCCTGCTGCCGGTAGTGGGGTTTCAGGTTGTGAGTTCCATGTATTTTCAAGCCGTGGGCAAAGCCAGGCAGGCCGCAATCCTCAGCCTGTCACGGCAGTTTTTGATTTTTATTCCCTTGCTTCTGATTCTACCGCGTTTTTGGGGTATTGATGGGGTATGGCGAACTGCTCCTATTGCTGATGGCCTGTCCGTAGCTCTAACCGCCGGCTTTATTTATTTTGAAATGAAAAAAATGCGGCAGGAGGAAACCCGACAGCCCAGTGAGGATAAGTAGAACAGGGAATGGCACAGTCATAACCATCCCCCTCTGTTCCTTATCCTATCTATAGAATTTTGAGCGTTTCTTCTTTTGTCGCAATATATTTTGCTTTTCATTTCCGGTTAGTACTTTTTCTGTTTCCTGTGGCTCGCTTATTTCATTTGTCTGGTCTTCCTCTAAGCTTGTTTCTTGTATTGCAGAATCCTCTGGAGTTTCGCTTATTTCTGTTATTTCAGGCTGACCAGTTATTTCGGAATTTTCCTGTAAATCCGCTTTATCCTCCGTTTCAGGTTCATCGGGTGTTGCCGATGTATCCGGTATTTCTTCTATTTTTGGCATCTCCGCTATTTCCGGCATTCCCGCTGTTTTCGGTATATCTGCTGTTTTCGGCATTTCCGTTTTATCTGTTTCCCGGAGTGCTTCAAGGGATTCTTTTTCTTTTACGCTTGACGCTGGTTCATTTTCCACTGTTGGGAGATTTTCCAACAGGTCTTGTGCTTTTTCTATGGTTTTCTCATAAGGAATTGAACTAAGATGTGATTTTACCGTAATAAAAGAATTGCTGCACAAGGGACAAACTTTGTCATTTGATAAGGGAGTAGTAAATTTGCTCCACTCTTTACAGGATTGGCATAACAACCAATACGCCATAAATATTGACTCCTTTCCTTAAAAGCTCGTGAAAAAATCAATCATCATTTTTTAAAGCATCGGAAGAAAACTGCGGAGCAGTTTCAACACACCGCTGCAACGAGGCGGGGGATTAGAAACAGTAGCCTGTTTTGTTAATAGGAACCGACCGCTTAAAGAAGCAGGGGACACTTTTCTCCTCGTTATAATATTTATGGCAGTAAAAATATAATATTCCCACTATTTATGCAAAAGAATGTAGAAAAAATAGTAAAAACACTTGGGCAATATCAACCTGTTTATTTCCTGGATTTTTAAGCATCGGAAGAAAGTGCGGAGCAATTTCAACACAGCTCTGCAACGAGGAGGGGGATTAGAACCCGCCGCCTGTTTTGTTAATAGGAACTTTGGCCGTCTGAAGAAGCGGGGGCCTATTTCACCTCGTTATAAACTGCTAATTCAAATGGGCTGGAGAAAGAAATCTTATTAACATTTCTGGTTGTTGTGAACTATTACTCTTTTTTCTTTCTCCCTCAGTCGATGTTCCGTGTGAAGCATGCTGATGTTTACGGAAAACACATTGCCGGTGGTCATTAGATAATCAAAGAGCATAAAGAGGCTAGCTGCCATCGCCAATCCTTCGAGAGGGATAGTGAAGCGCTTAAAGATAATCGTAAAAAGAAAGATACCCATCCCCTGAATTGGGGGGACGGCTACAGACAAAATAATGCAAAGCAGAACCATAGACACGACATCTGCCATAGTGAAAGTGACCGAGTAAAAATTACCAACAAACAATGTCATTAATAATAAGACCGGCACCACAAACGGTTTGGCAAACAGGGCCCCCACAGGAATGGAGAAGTTCGCCAGATAATCACGAATCCCCTGTTTGTTACTGGCGATCATGCTATGGGGTGCAAAGGTGGCACTTGAGCTGGCGGTGGATAATGCAATCAGCAGAACTGGCCCGATCGTCTTTATGTATTGTATGGGATTTTGTTTTTCAATGAAGGCCACACTCAAGAGGCAAAGTAAAATAATAAGCAGAAAACATATACATATAAGTACAACCACAGCGATAGAACTGAGAAGCACTCTGCCATCGCCGGACAACAACATGTCAAAAATGCAAATGAATATCACCCATGGCATCAGGGAACATATGGCATCCAACAAGGTAGAAAAAATTAAATTAGATTCGCTTACCACCTTGCTTATAACCGGAAAGCGTCCTTTATAGACCAGCATAGTAATACCGGTTATGACAGCCAGGAAAATGGTTTGCAAGGTGTTACCGTCCAAAAAGGACTGAAAGATGTTTGCAGGTATGATATCAAACAGCATTTTGGCGATTTGCGCCCAAATGTTTACTTCATTAACGCCCGCAGAAGCACCGCTCTGCAGGGGGAAATAAATTATCCCTGCAAGGACGGCAATTACTGCCGAAATTGCCGTCAGTCCCAAAAACCAACTAAACAGTATACGGAAAATACGCTTCATCTGGGCGATATTTTCCATGTTAAAAATACTGGCAATAACTGACAGGAATAGAAAAGGGATGACGATTGCATTCAACAAGCCGAAAAAAGCTTTACTCAAGGGAGTCAATATTGAGGCGCTCAGGCCTGGCCCTAAAGACGGGGCGAAGCGGTTGACTATCAGCCCACAGATTATGGCAGCGGCAAGGGCGAAAATAATGAAAATAACAGGATTAATTCCTTTTTCCTTGATCGTAAAGGTAATGACATTGTATCCGTTTTCATAGTTATAGGTAACGGTTGAAAGCCCAATTAGTATATTTTGACCGATGAAGCTGAATTCCGCTTCATCCTCTTCTTCATCAGATATGGCAAGAGGATTGGATTGTGCCCCTCTATACGATAATGATAGGGAAATGGTTTTAAAGCGTTTTCGCACATTGATTTGAAAAATATCGCCTTCGTCAGCAATTTCCGTCCAGTACACTATCGTTTCTTCCGTAAAGAGTTGAGCTCGAACCATGTCACGCTCGGTGCATTTGTATTGTTTTAGTAGATCACGAACATAATCGCTGGCGCTTTCTATACTTGCTATTTCCAGCCTGAAATCTTTCTTGCCTTTCATTGTATAAATTGCACATCCTGCTTGCTCAATTTTAAATCCCCAATAAACCAAAAATTAGTTTTTATATTAACAGTATTAACCAAAAACAAAACACCTGCAATAGTAATTTGACCGCAAATACTAAATGGTGCCAGGCACTTAAGTTGTTAACTTATTGAGAGTACCCATTGAAAAGGGATCGGGTTGCTGACAAACTCGATCCCTTTGGTTGCTATTAAGGTCCTTATTCCTCACTTTTCTTACTAACCCCCCATGGCCAGGGGCCACAACCACCGATGAAAATAGGGGAAGCAACCAGTACGAATTATTTGACGCTGATTAACGCTGATTTATTAAGATTTCATAAGATAGTATCGGCGTAAATCACCCTACGGGTACCATTGATGCTCCCTGCGGTTGCTATTAAGGTTGCTGCGCCCGAAGGGTCAGCGTCCTTCTGCGTCTAAATCTTATTTTCTTACTAATCACTATTATTAAAAGGAAACATAACATAACAGGCCGGTTGAGCTAAGATGCTTGCCCGGCCTGATATAAAATAAAAAAATAATATAAGGGGGTCAGATTAATAAAGATTGATGTCACTGCAAAAAGTCAAAAAAGTCGTATCAGCAAGCAGGAAAAACCTTACCGAATAGCGAAGTATTATAGAGAAAATAGAAGAAACACAACGATAAACCAGAAATTCGGAGGTTTTTCAAATTGTTTAAGCCAAATAATGATCATCTTCAAGGAAAAGTATTTAGCGATTTCCAGCGGTTCAACTCCGTTGTAGCTAAACGGCTTAAAAATTCCTGGTCAATGGTATTTTATGAACAGGTCTTCTGCCTTATTAGAGAAGAACTATTTGCTCCGCTCTATAGTTTGGAATGGGGAAGGCCCAACTTTCCTATCAATATACTAGTAGGCCTGGAGATTATTAAACACTTGTTTGATTACACTGACCAGGAACTGCTAGATCAGTACTATTTTAATTACCAGGTACAATATGCTCTGGGAATAGAAAATATCGGTGAAATATACTTGGGAGAACGGACCTTGTACAACTTTCGAGAGAGAGTGGTTCGTTATTCCAAAGAATATCCCGAAAAGGAGGCTCTGGCTTTTCAACAGTTTGAAATACTTACCCGGAATTTCCTTGGTTTAGTCGGGCTTAAAACTGATGAACTACGCATAGATTCCACTTTAATTAGTCCCAATATCAAGAAAGCCGGTCGTCTTTCCCTGGCTCATGATGTACTGGCACAAGCAGTAAGAGCCATACCCGTCGCTTATCGCAGCGAGAATCTAAACAAAGTACTGGAAGATTCCTTCAAGAACAAATTATTATACCAGACCAAGAATAGCCAGTTAGACAGTAGATTACAGGCTGTACTGGATTTAATGAGTGAAATATATGTCCTATCCCAAAACCATAAAACTATCGCTGATTTAGAAAAGGTGAAAATCCTGCTGCGCTTCCTCAATGAACAGGCTAATTGCGATGAAAACAGCGGGCGATTCAAAGCCAAAGCAAGCAAAGAAGTCAGTTCCGATTCACTACAATCAGCGTATGATACAGATGCTACTTACCGGGATAAGGCCGGGAAAAAAGAATCGGGTTATACAGCCACATTCACCGAAACCTGTAATAGCGAAAATGATGTTCAGATTATAGTTGATTACACAGTCGAACCCAATAACAAGAGCGATGTAGAAATATTTCAGGACCGTATGGATATTATCAAAGATAATACCAATGCCAGCGATATTTACGCTGATGGCGGTTACTACGGAGAGAATGTGATAAATAAAGCCAACTCCAAAGGTATAGAAATCCAGCTCCATTACACTGATATGACTGGCAAAACAGCCCCCGAAGGACAGCTACCAGCTCATCACTTTGTCTTTAACAAAGATATGGAAATGGTACAGTGTCCGGGAGGCCAAATTCCCAGCAGCAGCAAGTACAATAGCAAAACCAAGATAACTACTAGTCATTTTCCTAAAGAAGTCTGTAATAACTGTCCTCATCGGTGCAATTGTCCTCTAAAGGAACAGAAGAGAGATATGGTAGTAAGGATATCCAAGAAATCCATACTGGCATCTCAAGTACGGGAAACAGTAAACGATCCTCACATAAAACACGAAAACATCAGCAAACGCGCTGCGATTGAGGGAACAAATTCGGCCATCAAAGGATGCCAGGGTGCAAAAAGATTAAGAGTGCGCGGTAAAATCAAATGTACCTTACAAATAGGTTTTAAGGTAATTGGTCATAATTTCAAACAGATATTTAGGGCTTTAACCAAACAGATCAAAAAACCAAAGATAAAAACAAAGGGGTTATTGTGCCCAAATCCAAATTAAAAGGGTGAAAATGACAATTATGGTTCTTAGTATGGGTTAATTTGGTCCCAAAAAGCTCATTTTTCAAGTAAAATCTATTATCAATGTACTGAAAAATTTTACCATAAGGTTGAGCTTAAGGAAAACACGCCTATTTGGCAGTGACATCAAGATTTGATAGGATAGAATCACTTAGACTATTTTATTGCTTCTCACCCAAATACGCATTTTTTCAGCTTCCTTAATGAGTTCATCCCGCAGGTCGGGGTGGGCCAGGTTAATAAGCGCCTCGGCCCGCTGCCAGGTAGACTTGGCTTTGAGCATGGCAATCCCATATTCAGTGACTACATAGAAATTTATACTCCGGGGTACAGTTACAACGGCTCCCGGGGTTAATGTGGGCCGGATTCGGGATTGCAGATTGCCTTCTTTGTCGGTAAAGGTTGAGGTCAGGCAGATCAGGCCTTTGCCTCCCTTAGAATAATAGGAACCGATGATGAAGTCCAGTTGCCCGCCGGTTCCGGAGATATGCCGGGTCCCTGATGATTCTGAAGCCACCTGTCCATAAAGGTCTATTTCTATGGCATTATTGATGCCGAAAACTTTGTCATTGCGGCCAATAATAAAGGGGTCATTGGTATAGTCTACGGGATAGATGGCACACGCCGGGTTTCCATCCAGGAAGTTATACAGTTTATTGGTCCCCATGGCAAAAGTGTATACCATCTTGCATTTATCCAGTTGTTTACGGCGACCGGTAATGCGTCCGGCTTCATACATATCGACAAAGGAGTCTACCAGCATTTCTGTGTGTACCCCCAGATCCTTCAAATCGGATTGGGCTATCATGGCTCCTACTGCATTGGGCATGGCGCCTATTCCCAACTGCAGGCAGGCTCCGTCTTCGATTTCTTCCAGGACTATGGCAGCTATTTTCTTGTCAGTATCTGATATGGGGAGTTCCGGAAGTTGAATCATAGGCTGGTTGTCTCCTTCAACTATGTAGTCAACTTCAGATATATGAATGGACTCCCGGCAGCCGCCCAGGCAGATGGGAACGTTTTCATTTACTTCCACTATAACAGTCCGGGCAGTATCACAGAACAGTGGGGTTAAAGAGAGCGAGGTACCTAAATTGAAGAAACCGTGTTTATCCATGGGGGCAACTTTAATCAGGGCCACATCGGCTGCCACATAATCGCGCTCATAAAAACTGGGGCCTTCATGATAGGTCAAAGGCACATAATTGCACAAATCCTTATCATGCAGTTTGCGGCTGGCGGCACTCATATGGTAGTCATTATATATGAAGTGTTTTCTCTCCGGGTCAGCCAGAACCGTTTTGGGCGGAAAGGGGCAGGTGGTGGTGCGGATATTTACATTCTCCAATTCATCAACCCGCTGGGCCAGCGCGGCGTCCAGGTAGCTGGAATTCATGACAAATTCTCCATACTGCACCAGGTCGCCGGATTTAATCACCTTCATGGCTTCTTCTACGGGTAGCAGTTTGCGTTTATATTCCATGCTGTAATCCATCTTAGGGTAATTCCTCCTTACTGGCATAAATAACTTTAAAAGCGTAGGTGATGGCGGTGCAGACCATCACCTACAAGGGAAATATTAAGGTAAAGCTATTAAATATCGCGAGTCCACAAAGAGGCCATGGCCGGTCCGGTTCCTACACAAGTAGAGGCGCCGCCTTTGGTAAGGCCGAGTCTTTCCAGTTCGTAGTATAAAGAAACCACGATACGCAGTCCGCTTGAGCCAATAGGATGTCCCAAAGCAATACCTGATCCATTGTGATTTACTTTATCCATAGAGAGGTCCATGCCATATTTTTCTTTCAGGCGAATTTTGCAGCCTATGAACTGAGGTGCAAACGCTTCATGCAGTTCCCAATAATCAACATCATCGAATTTCCAACCAGCTTTTTCGAGTGCTACCGGAATTGCTTCCGCAGGCCCGATTCCCATGATTTGGGGATCAACCCCAACACCAACTGAAGCAACCAATTTCATAAGCGGTGTTATTCCCAGTTCCGCAGCTTTTTGTTTGGACATTATAACAGCAGCGGAAGCGCCGTCATTGATGCCGGATGCATTAGCAGCGGTTACTACACCCCCATCTTTTTTAAATGCTGGTTTTAGCCTGCCCACGCTTTCCATACTGGAACCACGGATAGGATGTTCATCTGTTTCAATAATTGTTATACCTTTTTTAGTTTTAACTTCAACCGGGACGATTTCTCTCTTGAAAATACCATTATCCGTTGCATTTATGGCATTGGTATGGCTCCTGACCGCTAATTCATCACACTGTTCGCGAGTAATGTTATACATAACTGCAACATTTTCAGCAGTCATTCCCATATGTCCCGGAACCAATGAATCAACCAATGCATCATGGGTTAACGAATCGATCTGTTTGGCATCGCCCATTCTGGCCCCGGTTCTGGCACTGGGAACCATATAAGGTGCCTGGGTCATGTTTTCCACACCGACAACCAGCGCGATATCTGTCACTCCCAGCATAATGTTGCGACTGGCAATTTCCAACGCCCTCATGCTAGAGGTACAATTCTGATTTACAACACAAGCATTACTACGCTCAGGAAGCCCGCAGGCCAAACCAACAATACGTGCGGGCAAAGATTTCTGTAAGCCCTGATAAACTTGACCCATTACAATTTCATCAATAATATCAGCTGGGATCCCAGCTCTCTTGATGGCTTCCTTACCTGCTGTTACTGCCAAATCCTTGGCCGGTACATCTTTAAACTGGCCCAGAAACTTGCCTATAGGAGTTCTACAAGCACTTACCATTACAACTTCATTCAAACCCATTATTTTGCACCTCCATAATTTTTCCTTAATAGTTATTTGTCTTGTAATAGGCTTTACTTTCTTTAGAAATGCTATTAGTAGTTATAAAATCCTTTTTTGGTCTTCATTCCTAACCAACCAGCACGAACATACTGTTTTAACAAACCGGAAGGACGATACTTGGGGTCTCCGGTTTCGTTATATAAGGTATTCATAACTGCCAGGCTAATATCAGCACCAACCAGATCACAGAGAGTAAGCGGTCCCATGGGCCATCCGGCGCCAAATTTCATAGCTGTATCAATGTCTTCGGCAGTAGCCAGTCCCTCATAAAGGATGGCACAACCTTCATTAATTGCCGGAACCAGAATACGGTTAACCACAAACCCGGGTCCTTCTTTGACTTTTACCGGTTTTTTGCCAATTTCAATAGACAGGTCAACCACGGTTTGCACGGTTTCTTCCGAGGTCTGCAGAGCAGGAATAACCTCGACTAATTTCATAACATTGGCCGGGTTGAAGAAATGCATTCCGACAACCTTGTCCGGTCTTTTGGTAATAGCAGCTATTTCTGTGATGGAAAGGGAGGAAGTATTAGTAGCGATTATAACTTCAGGAGCCAGCAAGGCATCTAATTTGGTATAGACATCTTTTTTAACGTCCATGTTTTCAAAAACGCCTTCAACAATAAAATCAACATCTTTCAGGTCTTCGAATTTGTCTGTTCCAAAAATATTACCCACTACAGTATCCTTTGTCCCAGGAGCAGCTTTCCCTTTTTCTTCCGCTTTGGCCAGACTCTTCCCAATGGAGCTTATAGCTCTATCAGCAAACTCTTTTTTAATATCATAGAGTACGACTTTCTTGCCTGCAGAAGCAAGAGCCCAGGCTATACCCTGTCCCATTGTACCAGCACCGAGCATTCCAATTTTGTTAATAGCCATTATGATAATACCTCCACATCAAATAAACTATCTATACTAATGAAAAGGAACCTTGAAAAATTTTCACCTCCTTCGAGTAAACAATTACTAATCATCATCTTATCCATGCTTTGAATTCGACTTTGCGCTTTCCTTAAGGCCACCCTGCCTTTCCAAAGATCTCTGATAAAGATCGAAGAGAAATAAGCATAGATGCGAAAAAAATAGCCTGAATATATCTCATCAGACTATTAAGCAAAAAGTGTGCCAACTTTCATGTCAATCATAAAACTGCGCTATTTAGGCGCTTTGTCCAGCTCCACCTTACACCCATTATTTCTCTGTTGTCTTATATTGCAACTGCAGGCAAAGAATCTTTATTGTGTAATCGTCGTGTTTTGCACCTTTCGAAACTCGTATGGATTACCAACAAGGTGACCTATTTTACAACCCTTCGTAATATATATGTATATAAATTTGCTCAGGTTGTAAAAAAACATCGACAACCTTAACAGCTTGATTGATGTGATTTTTTACTCAAGGTACTTCTTAAACAAAATGAACCTTTTGCTTTTTCGATAAGTTAAGGGCAGAGTCAGCATTGCTGGCTCTGCCCTTATAAATACCTTTTGGGATCTTGCCTTTGTTAGATTAGTTGAGCTTGAATAGTAAAATATTGAAGGGAAAAAACTTTACCCCTCACCCCTTACTCTTCACTTCTCTAATCAAACAAGCCATATTTTCGCATTTTACTATATAAAACCGACTTGTTAATACCCAATTCTTTAGCTGTCTGAGATTTATTATAATTGGTTGATTTCAGCGTTTGCTCTATCAGCTCTTTCTCCAATCTTTGCACCGAATCATTCAAGGTAGTACGCCCATTTTCACTTACTGCGGGTGGAAGTGCTTCCCCAGTTAACGAGGGGAAATGTTGTACCTCCAGGCAGGCGGCCTGCTTTAATGAAGCCAGGTTTATTGCACGCTCCAGCAGGTTCTGCAATTCGCGTACATTACCCGGCCAGTTATAATTTTGCAGCATATGCAGGGCTTCATTAGAAATATGCATCACATTAGCATTAAGATGGGTATTGATTCCAGCCATCAAGTAATTAACGAGCAAGGGGATATCTTCCATACGCTCCCGCAAAGGAGGGATGTGCAAACGTACTACATTCAAACGGTAGTAAAGGTCCTCCCGGAACTCTTGCTTAGCAACCATCTTTTCCAGATCGCGATTGCTGGCTGCAATTACTCTTACTTTTATGGAAATGGGATTAGTGCCGCCTACCCTTTCAATCACCCGTTCTTGCAGTACTGAAAGAAGTTTGGTCTGCATACCGATAGGCATATCGCCTATTTCATCCAAAAAGATGGTACCTCCTTTGGCTAGCTCAAATTTTCCAGGCTTGCCGCCTTTTTTAGCTCCAGTGAAAGCTCCTTCCTCATAACCAAAGAGCTCGGATTCCAGCAGGTTTTCAGGTAAAGCTGCACAATTGACCCGTACAAAAGGCCCCTCCTGTCCACCCTGGTTGTGTATAGACTGGGCAAACAATTCTTTGCCGGTTCCGCTTTCCCCGGTTATTAGGATGGTAGATCTAGTATGAGCTAATTGCTGGGCCATGGATTTGACCATTGTAAACTCGGGATTAACTCCTATAAGATCATCAAATTGCCAGCGGGCTTGATAAAGCTGGCGAAACTCCTCCCTATAGTAATTAAGTTCTTTCGCTGTTTCCTGCAGTTTATTTATAAGCATTTTAGCCTGGGACATATCCAAAAAAAGACTTCTCCCTACCGCCCCGGTAATCTCACCATCCTTTATAATGGGGGTTCTGGTAATAATGGTGTCACGGCCATTGACGGTCCATGTGTCAATTTCGTGTATATCACCGGTTCTTAAAACTTCTGGCAGCTTAGAATGGGGGGTTATGTCCAGTATGTGCTTTCCCACCACATCTTCCTTTTTCATCCCCAATAAGTGCAGGTAAGTCTGGTTCATAAAAGTAATACTGCCCGCTTTATCTACAATCACATATATGAGGTACGGACTCTGCACCAGCACCTCTGATACCGTTTCATACTCCTTTTCCATAGTTTGCAGTTTCTTCATAAGTATTTTCGCCCCGGCTTTATCCAGGAAAATAGTTTGCCCCACCGCCCCAATAGTCTGCTCATCTTTAATCAATGGGTAGCGAGTGATGATCGTCTCACGGTCATTAACCGTCCACAGGTCAAGCGGATCACTTTTCCCGCTGCGCAGAACCTCGGGTAATTTGGAATGGGGCGTAACTTCAAGAATGTGCTTTTCCATTACTTCGTTTCTGTCTTTGTGCAACCATTCCAGGTAGGCTTGATTTATAAAGCGAATTATGCCGTGCTCATCGACAACCACGCAGGCCATAAAGGGATTATCCAGCATAGCCTCCGATACTTTATAAAGATTGAAACTATCAACGGATTTAGACATGGGTTAAATGCCTCCTGTTGCAAATAAGATACTAAATATATTATAACTAAACTTGGTAAGTTGCAAAATAGTACTCTTTAGCATAACCCCCTGGTAGTTTATTTAACTAACTAAATCTTTAATAGTTGCTGTATAATTAGTGTATCTTGCTTGAAATGTGGTGGAATGTATGAAGCTTAAATTTCTGGGGGCGGCGAAAACGGTTACTGGTTCTTTCTTTTTAGTGGAAACTGGTGACTTTCGTTTTGCTGTAGACTGTGGCCTTTTTCAAGGTTCCAAGTCTTTACAGCAACGCAACTATCAGGATTTCCCGGTTGATCCGGCCAGTATTAATTTTGTCATATTAACCCACGCTCACATCGATCATAGTGGTTTAATTCCCAAGCTTTGTAAAAAGGGTTTTACCGGTCCTATATACTGTAGTCAAATAACTGAACAACTATGCCAAGTTCTCCTTCCCGATTCCGGTTATATACAGGAATCAGAAGTGGAAAGGAAAAACCGCAAGCTCAAAAGGTCCGGTCTGAAATTACTTGAGCCTATCTATACGGCCAAGGATGCTCTAAACTGCCTTCCTCAGTTTCGTCCTCTTAATACTGATGAAATTATAAAGATTAATTGCCATATTTCCATAAGGTTACGTACCGCAGGACATATCCTGGGGGCAACAATAGTTGAAGTTTGGGTGGAGGAAGACGGTAAAAAATCCAAACTGGTCTTTAGTGGTGACCTGGGTAATATTAACCAGCCCCTGGTTAAAGATCCGTCTATAATTGAAAGTGCTGATTTTTTAGTTATTGAGTCCACCTATGGCAATCGCCTGCACGATTACTCCATGGACCGGGCAGAACAGCTCTTACAGGTTATTAATGAAACTATGGCCAAAGGCGGCAATCTGATTATACCGGCTTTTGCCGTGGAACGTACCCAGGACTTAATATATGATTTGATAATGCTTGGTTATGAAAAGAAATTGGACCCCAATATGCAGATTTATATAGATAGTCCTCTGGCTATCGCAGCAACTGAAATATTTGTTAAAAACCGGGATTCTTATGAGGATACCACCCGGGCTTTTATGACTAAAGGAGACCCCTGGCAATACATTAACCTGAATCTTACCCGCACTCGGGAAGAGTCCATGCAGTTAAATGATAGTGTGAGTAAATCCATAATAATATCAGCCAGTGGTATGTGTGAAGCCGGAAGAATCAAACACCATCTCAAGCATAACCTGTGGCGACCAGAATCAACCATACTGTTTGTTGGTTACCAGGCAGCCGGAAGCTTGGGCCGGCGTATTTTGGAGGGGGAACAAATAGTCACTATTCATGGGGAGAAAGTTGCGGTAAAAGCTGATATAAGGCGAATCGTAGCTTACTCTGCTCATGCTGATAAAGATGGCCTTATCGATTGGCTGATGAGTTTTGTAGTTAAACCACGGGATATATTTATTGTCCATGGAGAAGAAGAAGCGCAGCTGGCACTGGCTGAGGTCATACAACAGAAATTAAATGTTCCGATTTTCATTCCTGATTGGCTGCAGGAATTTGAACTTATAGCCCGGGAAGAAGAGGTACGACCCAGTTATGTTCATAGCAGCATGGAGCTATCGGAGGCGGTTAAGGCAGAACAGATGTACCTGCAGGTTTCCTTAAAACTTAATGATATGTTTAGAGAAAATTGGACCCGGGGGAATTATACCAAGATAATTGAAGCCATGCAGAATATCTCTACAATTGTTTAGATTTTAATGATAACACCGGGTAATCAACCCGGTGTTTTTTTGTTAGCTTATTATGAGCTGATTCTGGTAATTTAACGCTACTAACCCTTTTGGGGGGTAAAGTTCTTTTAGCCTAAAATCTTGGCCAGATCCTCATCTGGTTTCGAAATCGGGGTCAAGTTGAAATTCGGATAGGCTTCCAACAGCTAAGCTCTATTTATGATATAATTCTGCTAAATATTGTTTATTTCGCTTTCGTAGTAATGATCGCTAAAAAGACCGGAGGAACCATATGTAATGTTAATGGTTTTGATAACTAATCGTAAACCTGCTCGAGAACGATGATTTTGCCGCCGTAAAGCTTGACAATATATTCTCATTACCTAATCGTAGTTTGGGAATCTGTTCATTAACCCATAGTAATAGCAGTTTCTCAGGTAACCAAATTTGCGTTTACACGGAGTTTGTTATAAATCCTTTTGTTCCCGACTCACTTCAATAAGTCAATAACTCCGGGTCGAGTAAACATATGCCTTTCAGCTTTAGGAGACGCTTTGTGTTAATCTGTTGCTCTCCGTTTCCTCTGAGAGTGTCACAATATTTGCTCCATGGCTGATTGGCATTATGCTCCTCACAGAACCGTGCTTGCGCAATTAACGCACACGGCTCCTCACAATGTCATTCACTTTAGATAACTCAGCAGCTCGGGCCTTACGTCATATATATCTACATAAATTCTTCCCTTTGGTAACGGGTGTTTATTAAGAAAGCGTACATATTTATCCCAGTTCATGCTTTTGCGCTGGCTACGGCGGTTGAACCATTTGAATAACATTCTTCGTACTTTGTCACAAAAGTTTCTTAATGCCGTGGAGTTATCTGTTATTCCGTAATATCTGTAGTATCCCTGCAGTTTAATTTGTAACATCTCTATTACATAATCCGTGGGTGAAATTAGGTGCTTCCTAAGCCATGTTTTGCATTTAAGCAGACTGCTTCGATATTTCTTTTGGCTTGTTTTCCGTTTTACCCGAAACCAGCCTTTCTTGCTTTTACTGCAGTAGTGAGTAAACCCCAGTAAATCAAATGTATCTGGTTTCTTCCTTCCTTGCTTTTTACTCTCTTTATCTGCAAAGCGCCCAAAAGCTATAATACGGGTTTTCTCCTCTGCTACTTCCAGATTGAACTTGTTCAGTCTTTCCCGCAGGTTCGCATAGAACCATTCCGCATCGCTTTTGTTCTGAAAACAGCACACAAAATCATCGGCATATCTTACCAAGTATGCTTCACCTTGACACCTTTTCTTTACTACCTTTTCAAACCATAGATCCAGCACATAATGTAAATATATATTCGCAAGTATTGGTGATACTATACCACCCTGTGGTGTTCCTTTAGGTGTGTCGTACACGATTCCTGCTTCCATTACCCCTGCTTTAAGAAACCTTTTAATCAGGCGCAGTAAATTAGGGTCAGCTATGCGCAGTTCTAAGAATTTCATCATCCATTCATGATCGACGTGATCGAAGAAGCCGCGGATGTCTGCATCGACTATATAGTTTACTTTCTTTCTCTCAATGATGTGATTTAGTACCTTTAATGCATCGTGACAGCCTCTGCCAGGTCTGAATCCAAAGGAACAGTCCAGAAAATCTTGCTCATAGATTGTATTGAGTATCCTTGCAAGTCCTTTCTGCACTAGTTTATCCTCATAACTAGGTATTCCCAGGGGCCGCCTTTTGTTGCTGCCTTCTTTAGGGATATATACCCTTCGCACTGGCTGGGGTTTATACGCCTGCCGCTTCATTCTTCCGATCAGGTCTGCTATGTTGGCTTCAAGATTTTCCTCGTACGCTTGTTTTGTCACCTGATCTACTCCACTTGCCTTTGATCCACTGATCTCTAGATGACACTCTTTCAGTGTTTCATGATTGATATGATGTATCAAGGCTGTGAATCGTTCTTTCGGGTTCTGTCTAGCTATCTCTGCTATCCTTACAAGTCCTGTTTCCATTTAACTTTGTCTCCACCTCCGGTGTGGTAAATGTGTCCCCTGTAAGGGCTCCATTGTGTCATTGCCTTCCCTCCTCCGGCATTACCCGTTATCATCAGTATTACGCAATGATCCGACTTCCTATTTCCCATTTGACTCCCTCGCTTATTATCACTTGTCGGTCATACTCCTCCGTGGCTGGAGAAGAGAAAATAGGATCTCCCGAGTTACTACATCATAACGATGTCAAACGTGCCGAGGCCTCCGACCCCGGGGAAGTCCTGTCGTCTAGCCTTATCGACTTCCAGGATGTTGCATTCTGCTCAGGCAATAGCATCTGCCTTCCCATGTTCGGTATTTCGGGGCTCAACACCTTCAGCTACTGCTTTCGGCCCGTTTGCTTGTTTGTCTACGCTTAAAGACAGCGGTTACCCTCTGCCCTCCAAGACTAATTACCGGCGGTTGGCTAACCTTACCGGACGGGATTCCCACCCGTTATATGATGCAGCCTAGCTCGGCCGCACTGCCTGGCACCACAAATACAGTCTGACGTCCTTCTGTTAGCCGTCACACGTCACAGGATATGATGCCAATCACATCTTGCGTAAAGGATTCTTTCAACATCAACGACATCGGCTACCATTTCGTAATCCGACAGAACGGAAATATAGAAGAAGGCCGCCCCCTGGACACAATCGGCGCCCATGCGGTCCCCAGGGCAACGGCGACAGCATCGGGATATGCCTGAGTGGAAATTTCATGGAGAGCGAACCGGACGACCGTCAACTGGCCTCCCTGGCCAGATTGCTTCAATACCTCCGGGAACTCGCAACAATCATCTCGAAGTAATCTCCACCCTTACTACCAAACTTTTCAAGAATTAATTCATCACTCATATATATCACCTCATAACCTAAACAAAATCTGCTGGTCTCCTAATAGCCATGAAAGGATTCATAGGTTTAATGGTATGTTGTCGATATTTACTACTGATTTCATAATAAACGGTCTGGTAAACAGAATGACTATCTGTCCAAAGAGGGTGTCTCTCAACCCAGACCTGGGGACGGGAACGATGAATATAAACATTTAGGCCTTCAATATTTGTTGGGGGTTGGTAACCAAGGTTTTGCATGGTAACAGCAATTTTCGATGTATCACCATTAACTAGACTGGTCCACGGATTATCATAATTCCCCCAGGAAGATGTGAGGTCAATGGACGTATTCTGGTCACTAGCCAGGTGCAACATATCTAATCCTAGCTTCCAATCCAAAAGTCCATGATACATAGAGTTATAAAAATCTCTTAAACACAGATTACATGAAGTGTCACAGGCACTTTTATGTTTGTGTTCCATCCAATGCGTGGCCATACTACTAGGTTCGGTTAAAAATCCTTGTCGCAGAAGTTTATGAAAACTTGTTTCACTCCCCAACCACCTGGAATAACCGGCTCCGTTCTCTAATTTGTCACAGAGAAAAGCCAAGCCAACCGGGAATCCTTCCCGGTTCTTAACTTGAAATCCAGCATCCAATTCTGTCGTATCTATATCTAACTCCACTGCGGCAGCCATCCTCAAAGTAAATGCAAAAGAATACCAGGCTGCC